>JAURGT010000059.1 GCA_030833665.1 Miltoncostaeales bacterium | reverse complement strand
GTCAGGTCCGGAAGGAAGCAGCCTTAAGCGGACCCGCTCACGCGCAGTGGGGCTCCCTCGCCGGAGCCAAGTCCCCGAGCACCACCTCCCGGCAGGTATTCGACGACGGGTGCACGGTCACACCTCATTCCACGTGACAGACCCAGGACAGAGCCTCTACAACCGCTACCGGCCCCGCCGATTCGAGGATCTCGTCGGCCAGGAGCACGTGGCGCGCACGCTGGGCAACGCGCTGCAACGCGGCACCATCGCGCATGGGTTCCTGTTCGCGGGCCCGCGCGGCACCGGCAAGACGACCACGGCGAGGATCCTCGCCCGGTGCCTCAACTGCCAGGCCTTCCCGGCGCCCACGCCCACACCCTGCGGCGAGTGCGACTCGTGCCTGCGCATCGGACGCGACGACTGGCTCGACGTGGTTGAGGTGGACGCCGCCTCGAGCGCGCGCCGCATCGACGAGATGCGCGAGTGGCTCGAGAGCGTGCGCTACGCCCCGGTGGCATCGCGGTACCGCGTGACGATCATGGACGAGGCCCACCAGATCCAGGAGGGCGCGTCAAGCGCCTTGCTGAAGACCCTCGAGGAGCCGCCACCGCAGCTCGTGGTGATCCTCTGCACCACGCACCCCTGGGACATCCTCCCCACCATCCGCTCGCGCCTGCAGACCTACACGCTGCGCAAGCCCGGCGTGGCAAACCTGATGACCGTGCTCGAGAAGGTGGCCGGCGCCGAGGGCATCGAGGCCAGCCCGCAGGCGCTCGACCTGGTGGCGCGGGCTGCCGACGGCTCGTACCGCGACGCCCTCGGCCTGCTCGACCAGATCGCCACCTTCGGCGACGGCAGCGTGAGCGTGGCCGACGCGCTCGACCTGCTGGGCGTCGTGGGGCGCGAGACGCTCTTCGATCTGGTGGACCTCATGGCGCAAGGCGACTCCGCGGGTGCGTTCGAGATGCTCGAGGGCACGCTCGACGGCGGGGCCGACCCCGAGCAGCTCATGCGCGGGCTCATCACGCACCTGCGCTACACCTGCCTTCTGCAGCAGGGCGCGCAGGCCCGAGAGGAATGGGCCCTCGCGCCCGAGGAGCTCGACCGCCTGCATGCCCAGGCAAACCAGCTCAGCCCCACCCAGGTGATCCGCGCCATCGACCTCATCGGGGACGCCCAGGTGCGCATCCGCCACGGGCAGGCCGATCCGCGCATCCAGCTCGAGCTCGTGGCGGCCAAGCTCTCGCGGCCCTACCTCGATGCCGGTGTCGAGGCGGTGGCCGCCAGGGTGGAACGCCTCGAGATGGGCGCGCCAACTGCACCGCCACCCAGCACGACTGCGGCCCCGACACGCCCCGCCGCGCCGGGGGCATCGGACGCCAAGGCGGCGCCCATCCCGCGGGCTGTCGAACCGGCCCCAGCGCCTGCGGACGGTGCGCCCGAGGCCATCCCGGCTGACGCGGGTGCCCGCTCCGCCGCCGGCGGCACGCCTCCGCCGGAGCCGGAGCCGGAGGCGCCCGGCGCCGACGACTCCATGGCCGCGAACCCCGTGGCCGCAGATCCGCTGGCGCCTGCCGAGGCTATCCCCGCCGATCGCGAGCACATCGGGCGGGCCTGGCCGCGCATCCTGGGCATCCTCGAGCAGCGCTCACCGCATCTTCACGCGTTCCTGCAGGGCTCCGAGGTAGCGGACGTCGCCGACCAGGTGGTGTTCGTCGGCGTGGGTGGCAGCGTGGCCGTGGCCATGCTGTCGCGGCCGGATGAGCGCAACGGTGTGGCCGCGGTGATTCGCGATATCACGGGGCAGGAGCTCACGGTGGAATTCAAGGAGCTGCCCCAGCCCGCCGCCGCTGCGCCGGCGGGCGCCGCGTCGGACGGCGCCGATGGAACCGGGGACGGGCCCGTGGACCACGAGAAGATCATCGAGGAGATACGCGCGGCGTTCGACGCCGAGCTGATCGACACCGAGAACAGGGAGTAACCAACCGTGGGGATGAACCAGCAGAAGCTCATGAAGCAGATGCAGAAAATGCAGGATGACATGGCGCGCGTGCAGGACGAGCTCACGCGCGAGACGGTGTCCGCGTCGGCGGGCGGCGGCGCCGTGACGGCCACCGTCACCGGTGCGCTCGAGGTGGTGAGCGTCGAGATCAGCCCCGACGCGGTGGACCCCGAGGACATCGAGATGTTGCAGGACGTCATCGTGGCCGCGATCAACGAGGCCCTGCGCGCCGCCCAGGAACTGGCGAACCAGCGCCTCGGCGCGGTCACCGGTGGGCTCTCCGGGCTGGGGCTCCCGGGCTTCTAGGCCACCACCCGCCCCGTGTCGTCGATCCTCACGCCATCCGTTGACGCTCTCGTAGCCGAGCTCGCGCGCCTGCCGGGCATCGGTCCGCGCAGCGCCCAGCGGCTCGCGTTCCACCTCCTGAAGGCGCCGCCCGAGCGCCCGCAGGCACTGGCCGAGGCGATACAGGCGGTGGTCGAGAACATCCGGCCCTGCACGGAGTGCTTCTCGTTCGCCGAGGGCGACCTGTGCCCGGTGTGCGCGGATCCGCGCCGCGATCCAACGGTGATCTGCGTGGTGGAGGAGCCGTCGGCCATCGTGTCGATTGAGCGCACTCACGAGTTCCGCGGGCGATACCACGTGCTTGGCGGCGCGCTCTCGCCGATCGACGGCGTTGACCCCGAGGACCTTCGCATCGCAGAGCTCGACCAGCGCATCGAGCGCGATGGGGTGACCGAGCTGGTGATCGCCACCAACCCGACCATGGCGGGCGAGGCCACCGCGCTGTTCCTGGCCGACCGGGTGCGTGACCGCCTGCGGGTCACCCGCCTGGCCAGCGGACTCCCCGTGGGCGCCGACCTCGAGCACGCGGATGAGCTCACGCTGGGCCGCGCGCTCCTCGGCCGACGGGATATCTGACCCAGGGGATCCGGCGCGCTCGGTCACAGGCGCTCCGCAGGGCGCCGCCGCGGTGGGCGCCGCCGCCCACCGGTGTGCACGGTGCGGCCGCCTCATGCGGGCACGGCGCGTGCGGGTGGAGGTGGGCTAGCCGGCGCGGCGGCCCCGGGCCGCGAGCCCTGCGATATTCACGGTGCCGAGCCCGCTCGCCATGTCGTACCCCGGTGACGCCCAGCAGCACTGGCGCGTGGCCAGCACATCATTGTTTCCGAGGACGACGTCGAGGAGGGCCCCGGACCCCGTGGTGCGGGAGTCGTAGAGCAGCGGATTCAGGAACCCCACGCGCCCCGTGCCTGCACGACGGCCCACCTGGTTGGCCAATGCGACGCCGCCCGCGAGCAGCGGCGAGGCAAAGGACGTCCCCGCGATCGAGAACCAGCCATCCCCCAGCAGGGGCGGCGGACACCCCGGCCCACCGAGCCCCGTGGCGCCCGGTGGATACGCGGAGCAGTAGAGCGCGAGCGACCGCGCCGCGAACATGCTCACATCGGGTGTCGCGCGGCGCGCCCCGGGTAGCCCGGCCGCTGACTGATACCAGGGCATCGAGTAGTAACGGCTCGGGCCACCACTGCCGCCCGCCGCCGGGAAGACGGTCATCGGCACGCCGTCGATGACCTCCTGGGTCATCGGGAGCATTCCGATCGTCGTCCGGTCATTCCATACCCACTGGCGGCGCAGGCTGTTGTCACGAC
>JAURGT010000058.1 GCA_030833665.1 Miltoncostaeales bacterium | reverse complement strand
TGGGAGGACATTGTGGAGGGCCCCGCCACCTCAACCCCGAGAAAAGGAGGCCGGGGCGCGCCCAAGCCGGCGTTGGACCAGGCGGCGGGGGTGGTGGAGAAGGCGCGGGCCCTGCGCGAGGCCACCGCCACCGATGAGGCCACGCTTCGCGACGCCGAGGCACGGCGCGACGCCCTGCTGCTGGCGCTCCCCAACATCGCCGAGGACGCCGCTCCCGAGGGCGGCGAGGACGACGCGCTGGAGATCCGCGCGGTGGGGGAGATCCCGTCGTTCCCCGGCGGGGCGAAAGACCATGTGGAGCTGGCCGAGGGCTTCGGCGGCCTCGACCTCGAGCGTGCTGCGCGCACGTCCGGCGCCCGCTTCGCCTACCTCATGGGGCCGCTCGTGCGCGTGCAGATGGCGCTGGTGTCGTGGGCCGTCGACGTCGTCTCGTCGGAGGGCTTCACGCCCGTCATCCCGCCCGTCCTCGTGCGCGAGGAGGCCCTGATTGGAACGGGCTTCTTCCCGGCTGATCGCTCGGCGGTTTACGCCACGGCCGATGACGACCTCTACCTGGTGGGCACCTCCGAGGTGCCACTGGCAGCGCTCCACCAGGACGAGATCATCGACGAGGCAGACCTCCCGTTGCGCTACGCCGGCATCTCCTCGTGCTTCCGGCGCGAGGCGGGCGCCGCGGGCCGCGATACGCGCGGCATTTTCCGGGTGCACCAGTTCGACAAGGTCGAGATGTTCTCGTTCACCACGCCGGAGCAGTCCGCCGACGAGCACCTGCGCATCCTCGGCATCGAGGAGCGCATCCTGCAGGAACTTGGTATCCCGTACCGCGTTGTCGACGTGGCGGTGGGCGACCTCGGCGCCTCAGCTGCGCGCAAGTTCGACTGCGAGGCCTGGATGCCCGGCCAGGAGCGCTACCGCGAGGTGACGTCGTGCTCGAATTGCACCGACTATCAGGCGCGCAGGCTCAAGGCGCGCACCAAGCGCGGGAAGGAGACGCTGCCCGTGCACACGCTGAACGGCACGGCCGTGGCGGTGGGGCGCACCCTCATCGCGATCCTCGAGAACCACCAGCGCGCGGACGGCAGCGTGGTGGTGCCGGAGTGCCTCAGGGCCTACGGCGCACCCGAGGTGCTGGGGCCCGCCTGAGATGACTGCGGCGCATCCACCCGGCGCGGTTGCCGTGGTGGGGCACGTGGAGTGGGTCACCCACGCGCTCGGCACCGTTCCGGGGCGCGGGCACATCGCCGACCTCAGCGACCCCCTCACCGAGCCCGCGGGGGGCGGCGCCGTGGCCGCGTGCGCGGCCGCCCGCCTGGGTGCGGTCACCACGCTGGTCACCGCGCTCGGGGATGATGAGCCCGCGGCCCGCAGCCGAGCCATCCTCGAGGCCCGTGGAGTGCAGGTGATCGCGGCAGGACGCACTCGGTCGCAGACACCGGTGCTGTCGATCACCGAGCCCGATGGGGAGCGGACCATCATGGTGGTGGGAGCGCGCCTGCAGGCCGGACCGGACGACCCCGTCGACTGGAAGTGCATCGGCTCCATGGATGCTGCGTACTACGCCGGGGAGCATCCGGGGGCCCTCGTGCATGCGCGGCGCGCGGCATCGCTGGTGGTGACCGCCCGACGCCTCGAGGACGTCCGCGCCGCGGGGGTGCGCCCGGACGTGATCGTGGCGAGCGCAGCCGATCCGGATGAGGACCCGTGGGGACTTCCCGGGCACCTCGCCGCGCGCGCGATAGTGGTCACCGACGGCCCCCGCGGGGGAAGCGTGCACGAGGCCGGGCGCGCCGCGCGGGCATACGACCCGGTCGCCCCCCCGGGCCCGGTCATCGACTCCTACGGCTGCGGGGACTCCTTCGCAGCGGGCATCGCCGTGGGGCTCGCCCGCCGGCTGGATGTTCATGGGGCCTGCAACCTCGGGGCTGTCGCAGGTGCGCGCTGTGCCACGTGGCGCGGCGGGCTGGGGCCGGCGCCGTGACGGCAGGCGACCGACAGGACACGCCTTCGCAAGCGGAGAATGGCAGCGGCCTGGACGGTCATGACCACGGCGCGCCGCATAGCGTCTCGCGCCGCACGGTGGTGCTGGGAGTTGCCCTCGTGGTGGTGCTTGCGATCGGACTGGTGCTGCTCCTCGGAAAAGCAGCCGGCTATCGCCAGGTGCTCGACGCGTTGGAGAGAGCCAGCGGGCCGTGGCTGCTGGCGTGCCTGGTGCTCGAAGCCGCGTCGTACGCCGCCTACGTCATCTCCCTGCGCGCGGTCATCGCGATGGATGACGGACCGCGGCTCCGTCCCATTGAGGCCACCCGCATGTGGCTGGCCAGCCTCGGGGGCACGCGCATCGTCTCGCCGGGGGGAGTTGGCGGCATGGCGGTCATCTACTGGCTGCTGCGTCGCGCCGGGATGACGGCCGGCGGCGCCGTGTCACGCGTGCTCGGCTTCAACATCCTCATCTTCGCGCTATTCGGGGTGTGGGCATTCGCCACAGCCCTCGTGCTGCTGATGCCCCAAGGGGGATCCGTGCCCCTCGGCATGGAGTTGCCCTGGATCATCGGCATTCCCGCCATCGCCGTCGCGGGACTGTGGACAAGCCAGGGTGAGAGAGGACGCCGAATCGCGGCTGACACCTCGCACGGGTGGGCGCGCAAAGGCCTCGCCGCGGCCGTGCGCGGCATCGTGGTGGCGCGCGCAGTGCTCGCCCCGCGGCGCATGAACATGCCCGCCATCATGGGCGCGGTGGTGTACTGGGCGACGGATGTCGCATGCCTGTGGGCGGCGCTCAGGGCGATCGGAACGGAGGTCTCGATCGCGGCTGTGGCGCTGGCCTACGCGACGGCCTACATCGCGATGCTGGTGCCGCTCCCCACCGGTGGATACGGCGCCATCGACGCCGCGGCCACGTTCACGCTCACCGTGCTGGGCATCCCGCTGGCCGAGGCCGTGGTGGGCGTGGTGGTGTGGCGGTTCTTCAACTTCTGGCTGCCGACGATCCCTGGGCTGATCGAGCTCGGGCGGTCGGCAGGTCTCGGCCGCACGCTCGCGGAGCGGCACGCCGGGGCGCCGCCACCCGAGGCACCGCGACCCGCCTGATTCAGCCCTCGGGCGGCCAGGCCTCGCCGGGGCCCGCAGGCTGCTTGCCGGCGGTGAGGATGCGCTCGCGGCCCGGGTCCATCGCCTCGTAGGGGCGCACAACCGGGGCGCGCCACGTGACATACGACTGGCAGGCCGCGTCGGCGTCGTCGCGATTCTGGGCAATGGCCTCGCTCAGCGCGTGGGCGTCGCCAAGCCCGATGCCCGACGAGATACCGGTCTCCGGGCCGAAGAAGTGGGCGGAGTCGCCGATGAGCACGAGCCCGGGCATCCACCACTCGGGCGTGGTGAGCAGCTCGGGCTCTGAGTAGCGCACCTGGTCAATGCTCTCCAGGCCCTCCACGCCGAGGGTCGACTCAGGCAGCAGGCGCGACCACATCTCCTTGATGGCGTCGAGGCCCGGGGCCAACGCGGCCTCGGCGCCCACGCGCTTGCACGAGCGCCAGCCGCCCGAGCCCTGCGGCCAGGAGAGGTGACCGATGTGCCCGCCGTCGGCCATATAGGCCATCGAGAACGACGTCTCGGCGGGGGTGGTGCTCATCCAGCCCAGCTCACCTTCCGGCAACTGCGTGAACACCGCCTCCATCCCGGCCATCTCGCGTACGCGCGACTGCTTGCCGTCGCAGGCCACCACGAGGTCCGAGGGAATCTCGACGTCGCCTTCGGGGCCCTCGGCGATCACGCCGACCACCCGGCCGCTGTCGTCGAACACGAGGTCCTTCACCGAGTGCTCGTACATCACGGGAAGGTCGCGGGCGATCGCGTGGATCACCTTGCCCACCTCCACGCAGACGGCCACGGCGCTCGTGCCCTGCGGGGCGATCTCGCGCCCCTCGGGCCAGACCTCGTCGAGCACCCCGATCTCCTTCAGGGGCTCGTATCCCTGGAACCCGAGCATGTAGCCGCGGGGGATGTACGCCCCCTCGGGCATCCGCTCGATCACGACGGGCTCCACGCCCCGGGCGCGCAGAAGGCGCGCGAGGGTGAGTCCGACCATTCCTCCACCGGCGATCACGACGTTCATGGCACGAAGCCTAACGCGTGGCGATGTAGGTGAGGTTCTCCTCCCGTCCCACGCGGGACCCATCCCCGAGCCATCCGTCCTGCACCGCGATGACATCCGCCCCTCCAAGGCGGATCGCGGCCTCCACGTCGCGGCGGGCCAGCCAGTTCATGCGTATCGGATCGAGGCCGAGGCGGTCGTAGAGCGCGCGCTCCGGGACCTTCAGGGCCCGCAGGCCGTGGTAGGCCCTTCGCCGCCACTGCACGCGCTGGCGCAGCGGCATGGAGGCGGGCATCTGCACCACCATCGCCCCGCCCGGGGCGAGAATGCGCGCCATCTCGCGCAGGTAGGACGAGATCGCGGCACGGTCGGGCACGTGCTGCAGCACGATGAACGAGACCAC
>JAURGT010000057.1 GCA_030833665.1 Miltoncostaeales bacterium | reverse complement strand
GAGGATGTCCACGACTCCGCACCCGCTGAGCTGCGCCCGCATTTGGCCGGCGAGCTCATCACGAGCGAGATCGAATACAAGACCAACCCGCACGCGTCGTTCGCCGGCGCGGCGCGCGAGTTGGCCGAGGGGCGCCTCGCCGTGATCCGCCACGCGGAGTCGCTGGGAATCGCCACGGCCATCACCGGGTGCCACCCCTTCAGCCCGTGGCAGGACCAGCGCATTATCGACACGCCGCACTACGAGCGCGTGGCCGGCGAGCTGGGGTACATCGCGTGGATCAATAACACGTGGTCGCAGCACATCCACGTGGGCCTGCGCGACGCCGACCGGGCCATTCGCGTGTGCACGGCCATGCGCAGCGTGCTGCCGGAGATCCTCGCCCTGTCGGCGAACAGCGCGGTGTACCTCGGGCGCCTCACGCGCCTGCACTCCACGCGCACGTCGCTGTTCACCCGCTCGTTCCCGCGCTGCGGAATCCCCGACCCCCTCATGGACTTCGACGAGTACGCAGACTTCGTCCAGCTGCTCGAGCGCACGGGATCGATCGTCGAGAGCACGCAGATCTGGTGGAGCATCCGCCCGCACCACGACTTCGGCACCATCGAGGTGCGCATCGCCGATGGCCAGACCGACCTCGTGGAGGGACTCGGCATCCTCGCGCTGTCGCTGGCGCTGGTGGCGCGGTTCGCCGAGGCCTATGACGCCGGCGAGCCGTTGCCCGCGCACCCCGGTCGCCTGCTCGAGGAGAATCTCTGGCGCGCGCAGCGCCACGGCATCGGCGGAAAGATGATCGACTTCGCCACCGGCGAGGAGCGGTCGACGGGCGACGCCGTGCGCGCCCTGCTGGACTTCACCGCCCCGGTGCACGACCGGCTGGGGCTCGGGCCCTTCCTCGCGGCGGTCCCGGTCATGCTGGATCAGGGCAACGGCGCCCAGCGCCAGATTCGCGCCATGGAGTCCGGGGAGGACCTCGTGGCGATGCACGCACAGGCCGCAGAGCGCACGCGTCGCTCGGCGGAGGAAGCACTCGAGATGATGGGAACGGTGAGCAACGCATGAGCACTGACGAGCCGACTGCGCCTGACGGCGACGGGGAGGAGCGCGAGCTCACCCAGGAGGAGATGGTCGCGGCCGAGATGCTGCGGCGCCTCATGACCACCCCGGTGCAGGATGTCGTCTTCCAGACGATGGCCACCTTCACCGATATGGCGGCGATCCGCATGGGCCTCGGCCCGCGGGGCGAGGAGGACTTCGACCTGCCGCAGGCGGGGCTGGCCATCGAGTCGCTGCGGGCGCTGCTCGCCGTGACCAACGCGATCATGGGTGAGGAGGCCGCGAAGCCGTTCGCCGAACCGCTTGCGCAGCTGCAGATGGCATTCGCCGAGCTCGTGGAGCAGGCCAAGGCCGCCCGCGGAGACGCCGACGGGGGAGAGGGCGAGGGCGGCGGCGCGCCGACGCCGAGGCCGCCCGCCGGTGGCCAGGCCGGTGGCGACCTCTGGACGCCCGGTGGCGCGGAGGGCGGCGGCAAGATCTGGACGCCGGGGGACAAGTAACCACCGTGGCCGACCAGCGCGCGGAGATCGGGGTGTTCGGGGGATCGGGCTTCTACTCGTTCCTGCAGGACACCGAGGAAGTGGTGATGGACACCCCGTACGGGGCGCCCAGCGGCACCATCGTGATCGGCGAGGTCGGGGGCAGGCGCGTGGCGTTCCTGCCCCGCCACGGCCATCACCACCAGTACCCGCCCCACATGATCCCCTACCGGGCGAACGTGTGGGCCATGAAGGAACTCGGGGTCACCCACCTGCTGGGCCCCTGCGCCTCGGGCAGCCTGCAGCCGGACATCGGCCTCGGCGAGTTCGTGGTGTGCGACCAGTACATCGACCGCACCTCCGCGCGCAAGGACACCTTCTACGACGGCCCGCATGCCACGCACGTGAGCGCGGCCGATCCGTATTGCGCCACGCTGCGCGGCCTGCTCGTGGACGGCTGCAAGGAGCTGGGCATCCCCGTGCACGATGGCGGCACGGTGGTGGTGGTGCAGGGCCCCCGGTTCTCCACCCGCGCCGAGAGCAAGTGGTTCAACCACATGGGCTGGCATGCCATCAACATGACCGCCTACCCCGAGTGCCACCTCGCCCGCGAACTTGAGATCTGTTACGCCAACGTCTCGCTGGTCACCGACTACGACGCCGGGCTCGAGGGCATGCAGGGCGTGCAGCCGGTGTCACTCGCGGAGGTATTCGAGGTGTTCGGGAAGAACAATGAGCGGCTGCGCGACCTGCTCTTCGCGGTGATCCCGCGCATCCCCGGCCAGCAGGACGCCTGCGGCAACGCGCTCGAGGGCGCGGTGATCAGCGACCACTGACCCGGCGGCGAAGCCGGGCGAACTGCACGCGCTGGCCCGCCTCGTGGCCCAGCAGCATCATGGGAGGGAGCGCCAGGGCCACGATGCCCGGGTGCCCGCCCATGCGCAGGCGCGCGGTGAGCGTGCTGGCCGCGGGCCCTGCGGGGTCGATCACGTACGCATATGAGACGCGAAGCCGGCCGCGCCGTGCGCGCAGCACGGTCACGAGCGAGCGCTCCTCTTCAAGTGAGATGACCACGAACGGCGGCCCGCCCCACGTAGAGGCCTCGAGGCGGTCGCCGGGCGCGATGCGCTGCAGGTCGGGGTCGATCGCCCGGGCGCTCGGCTTGCCGCCGTTGTCGATGGGGTCGATGGCGTACCACCCACCGCGACCCGCGCCGAGCTGGGCCAGCCACGGCCACACGGCATCGGGGGCGCCGGGCATGGTGGCCCGCATGGTCCGCGTGAGCACTGCGCGCTTCACGAGCCGGTCGCCAGGCATGCGAGGCCCCGGTTGGCGCACCCCGCGGGTGAGGCCCAGGGCGGCGCCGACGGTAGCGGCGCCGAGGGCAGTGACAAGGGCGGTGGCGGATCTCATGGGTGCGCATTATCGCCGCTCTGATGGGCAATCGCGCCGCGCGGTCTGGTAGAAAACCGCGTCGCGTGCGGGGGCCCCGGCCCCTGCCTGCGCATGCCCGGCTGCGTGCCGGGCCCGTATCCCTAGACCTGGAGGCAGTTCTTGGCCGCCTGGCTGTCTGACAACAGTGCATGGGTTGCACTCGTATGCGGGCTCATCGCCATCGCATACGGCCTGGGTCTCGCCGCATACATCCTCAAGCAGCCTGCGGGCAACGAGAAGATGCGCGAGATCGCAGAGGCGATCCAGGAGGGCGCCAAGGCGTACCTCAACCGTCAGTACGCGATCATCGGCGTCGTCGCCGTGGTCCTGTTCCTCGTGATCGGCTTCCTCGGTAGCGCCGTCGATTCGGCGCTGCTCGGCTGGAAGGCCGCGATCGGGTTCCTCATCGGTGCCGTGGCGTCTGCCGCGGCCGGCTTTATCGGCATGAACGTCTCGGTGCGCACGAACGTGCGCACGGCCGAGGCGGCCCGGGGCGGTCTCAAGCCGGCCCTGAGCATCTCGTTCAAGGGCGGATCGGTCACCGGTCTGCTCGTCGTGGGCCTCGGCCTGCTGGCGGTGGCCGGGTACTTCCTGGCCCTCGGCGGCGACAAGGACGCCGTGGCTCCGCTGGTGGGCCTGGCCTTCGGTGGCTCGCTCATCAGCGTGTTCGCCCGTCTGGGCGGCGGCATCTTCACCAAGGGCGCCGACGTCGGTGCTGACCTGGTGGGCAAGGTCGAGGCGGGCATCCCCGAGGATGACCCGCGCAACCCGGCCGTGATCGCCGACAACGTGGGCGACAACGTCGGCGACTGCGCCGGCATGGCCGCCGACCTGTTCGAGACCTACGCGGTCACCACGGTGGCCGTGATGTTCCTCGGATCGCTGTTCTTCATCGGCGACGGCGTCACCAACGCCATCCTGTTCCCGCTGCTGCTCGGCGGCGCGTCGATCATCACCTCGATCATCGGCACGTGGTTCGTGAGGCTCGGGAAGAACAGCTCCGTCACCTCGGCGCTCTACACGGGCCTCGGCGTGGCGGCAGTGCTGTCCGCTCTCCTCTTCATCCCGCTCACCAAGTGGATGATGGAGGGCGTGGTGCCGAGCGGCGCCAACGGGATCATTCCCGGCGGGTGGGCCAACTACTACTGGGCCGCACTCATCGGCCTGGGCGTGACCATCCTCCTGGTGGCCATCACCGAGTACTACACCGGCACCATCTGGCCGCCGGTGCGCAGCATCGCCAAGGCGTCCGAGACCGGGCACGCCACCAACATCATCGCCGGCCTCGCCGTGAGCCTGAAGGCCACCGCGCTTCCGGTGATCGTGATCGTGGCGGGCATCGTCAGCTCGTACGAGCTGGCGGGCTACTACGGAATCGGCGTGGCCGTGATGGCAATGCTGTCGCTCGCGGGAATCGTGGTGGCGCTCGATGCCTACGGCCCGATCACCGACAACGCGGGTGGCATCGCCGAGATGGCGGACCTCCCGGACTCGGTGCGCGCGGTGACCGACCCGCTCGACGCGGTCGGCAACACCACGAAGGCCGTGACCAAGGGCTACGCCATCGGTTCTGCGGGCCTGGCTGCCGTGA
>JAURGT010000056.1 GCA_030833665.1 Miltoncostaeales bacterium | reverse complement strand
GAGGTCGGGGTTGTCGGGGATGAAGGCGTCGTCGAACAGATCGACGTACACGCCTGCCGCCGAGCCACCCGAGGGCTTCCACTGGTACCCCGTGCCTGCGGTCTCGGGCAGGGAGATCACGAACTTGGGCCCCAGCTTCACGTTCACCGCGGTGTCGCCCGAGGTGAAGGTCTCCACGCCGTCGGGCGCGGTGCTGGCGGCGTTGTTCACCTGTTCCGCCCCGCAGCCGGCCAGCACCAGCCCACCGCCCGTGAGCACCAGTGCGCCTGCTGCCATGGCCACGATGCGTCGGCCGTTACCGCGCGTGCTGCGAGGAGCACGCGCGATCTGCCCAGCAGGCGCACTGGTGCGCCCGCCGCCCTCGGTGCCGTGCTGCTCTGCGCTCATTTGATCTCCACCTCGAAGGTCATGGTCTCATCCGGGTCATCCGCGCCCGCCGCGAACTTCTGGAACTCCAGCACGCCGGATCCGGCCCCGATCGTGTCGAAGTTCCAGTCGCCGCCCCCATTCGCCTGCTGCATCCCGGCGAGCGACACACCGCCGACGGGGCTGGTGCCCATGAGGCGCCACTCCGACCCCTCGCCGGGGTCGGGCATGCGGATGATGAACTTCGGGCCCGGAGCCAACCGGATGACATTGTGCGCCTCGTCGTACACGCCACGCCCATCTGCCGCTGTGGTGACCGGGCCGGTGGATCCGCTGCCGCACCCGGCGACGATCGCGCTCGCGCCAATCGCCAAGGTGGCGACGAGGGTGGCTATTGCGCGACGGCCGGGCATGGCGTCAGTCTGTCAGCCAGTTCGCGTGCGGGCTACTTGCCGCCCCTGCATCGGGCGCCGCCGCCGGTCAGTCCGCCTGCGAAGGGCTACGCCAGCCCGACGGTCGCCATGCCCACGCGGTACCGTCCCGCGCGACGCCCTCGCACGGCGGTGTCCCCGACGCCCGCGCCCGGCGTGTGCTCCGCGGGTCGGTGTGCGGGACGCGCGATTCCGGCGCGACATGCCGCCGGGGACGCCTGATCTGTTCCTGTGACGAATTCTCCTGCCCACGACGACGCCTCACGCCGACGATGGTGGGTGGCGGGTGACCCGCGCCTCTCCACATGGGCGCGGCGGCTGATCCTGCTGCTCACGGCAGGGCTGGTCATCGCCCTTCCCCTGGCGTGGGTGGGGTCGCAGTACGAGGGCAAGGACATAGGCGCCTCCCTGAGCTACCCCGCGAAGGATGGGTGGTGCCACGTCGGATACACCGCACCCGGGTTCGGAATCCACTGCTTCGGCGACTACGCGCAGGGCGTCGTCGGTGCCCAGGTCGACTTCGGGCTCCCCGGCGCACCCCTTCCGGAGAGCATCCCTGGCATCAGCCCCGGGGAGGTCTATACGTCGCTGTATCCACCGATCGGCCAGTTCCCCCACGTGGCGTCCGCCTTGGCGGCCAACAGTGACTTCGGCCGCGAGCGGACCTTCTACACGTACATGATCCTGCTCGCGCTCGCGGTGTTCGCCCCGTCGGTGTGGGCGGCGTGGCGCTGGCGTCGTTCGCCCTTCCTCATCGTTCCCGTGATCCTCATCGGCGTGGCCGCGGTTCCGGTCTTTGCGATGCTCGATCGCGGCAACAGCGCCGGCTTCGTGGTGCCCTTCGTCCTCGCCTTCGCGGTACTGCTCGGGCGCGATCCGCCATGGGCTGCGCCGGCCGCGGTGGTCGGGGCCGCACTCGTGCGCCCGCAGTTCATCCTGCTTGCCGTGGGGCTCTTCGCCGTGCGCCAGTGGCGCCGTGCGCTGGCTGCAGCAGCGGCCTTTGCCGTCATCACCGTGGCCTCGTTCGCCCTCATGCCGAGTGGCTTCAGCGCGGCCTTCGGGTCATGGTACGGACGGCTGTCCAATCTCAACACGGCCGGTGCCGGAAGCGTTGCGCGAGATACGCCGGCGAACCCATCCATCGCCCGGAGCGCCACGGCGGCCGCGGGATGGCTCTCGAACGCCCCGTCCTTCATCGGTGAGTGGGCCGCCTCGACCATGGAGCGGTTCGTCTCGACGCCGCTCCTCCCGGTGGCGATCTTGCTGCTGATCACCGCCGTGCTCTTCATCATGGCGGCGGGCAGCGTCCCCCGCTCGATCGCCGTCGTCATCCCCCTCGGACTCGCGTCGCTGGCACCGGGAGTGACCCCCGTCTACTACCTGATGTTCACCGTGGTGATCGCAGCCCTCATCCTCACCGATGCCCCCGGAGACGGGGATGCCTTCCTCGTGGACGGAGCGTCGTGGTGGACGCGTGCGTGGGGGTGGATCCTGATCGTCGCCGTGGCGCTATCGATCACTCCCATAACGCTGGCGGGCGATACCCCGGAGGGGGGCCCGCTGCCGCGCCATAGCTACATCCTCGAGAACATCGGGCGCCTCTGGTTTCTGGTGCTGCTGGTCGCATTCGCCGTGCTGATCGCACACATGATCAATCGGCGCCGTTCGCGCGCGACCATGCCGTAGGACCACCGCGGCGCGGTCCCGGTCGTGTTGCCGCTATGCGGTGGGCGCCACCCGTGCCACGCCCGCCCGCTGGCTGGCATCCGCCACCGCCGCGGCGACCGCGGGAGCGAGCTTCTTGTTGAAGACCGATGGCACCACGTAGTCGGCGGCCACGGCACCCTCCTCCGCAACCACGTTGGCGATCGCACAGGCAGCCGCCATCACGGCCTGCTCGGTGAGCGCGCTCGCACGCACGTCGAGGAGGCCGCGCCACATGCCCGGGAAGGCCAGCGTGGAGTTCACCTGGTTGGGCAGGTCCGGGCGTCCGGTGCCGAACACCGCCACGCCTTCGGCGTCGCCGGGGTCGAGGTCGGGGTCGGGCATGCCCAGCGCGAACACGATCGGCTCGGCGGCCATGGCCGCGATGTCGTCACGATCCAGTGATCCCGGCGATGACACGCCCACGTACACATCTGCGCCCTTCACCAGGTCGTGCATGGCCTCGGCCGTCTCGGCGGCACGTACCTCAGACGCCCCTGCGGCATCGGCGAGGGTCCGGAACGCCGTGGCCCCCGGACCAGTTCCGGCGACGCAGATCGTGACGTCCTCGATGATGCGCCCGGTCACCTGAAGACCGTTCAGCACTCCGGCGAGCAGAGCCGCGGCGGTGCCCTCGGCGTCGCCGTGCAGCACGGGGATGTCCAGGGTGTCTCTGAGCGCGGCTTCCACCGCGAAGCATCCCGGCTCACTGATGTCGGCGAGGTGCACGCCGGCGAACACCGATGAGATCTTCGCGACGGTGTCCGCGATCACCGCGGGGTCGCTCGAATCCACGGGCAGCGGGAAGGCGTCGATATCGGCGAGCTCCCGCATGAAGAGTGCGAGCCCTTCGAGCACCGGCAGGGCAGCCAGCGGCCCCAGGTCGCCCTGTCCCACGAGCGATGAGCCATCGCTCACCACCATCACGCTGTTGCCCTTGATGGTGAGGTCCCAGGCGCGCTCGGGGTCGTCGTGGATCGCCATGCACACGCGAGCGACACCGGGCGTGTAGGCCATCGAGAGGTCGTCGCGGCTTCGCACCGGCGCGCGGGTGCGCATGGTGAGCATGCCGCCCTCGTGCGCCCGGAAGATGCCGTTGGTCACCTCGAGCACCTCGATGCCGGTGATCCCGCGCAGCGTGCCCACGATCTCCTCGCAGTGCGCGTCGTCGCTGCCGTGGATCACGACATCACGCGTGATGGTCTCGCGCGTGGAGCGCACGGTGTCCATGCCGCCCACCTCGCCACCGGCCATCGTGACGGCGGTCATGGCGCTGCTCAGCACATCTGCGCCCACCGGGAACTCGGCGCGGACGATCACACTGGCATTTGACGGCATTCAGGCTGCTCCGGGAACGCTGGGGACAGGCCGCGGGAGACTAGCGGGGATGCGCCCCCGCTTACGCGGGAACCCGCTCCGACACCATGGCTGCGAGGTCCGCCTCGGGGCGCGCCCCCAGATGGCTGATCACCTCGGCCGCGGCCACGGCGCCCATCCGCCCGCAGTCGTGCAGGTTGCGTCCCCGGGTCCAGCCGGCGAGGAATCCCGCCGCGAACAGGTCTCCCGCGCCGGTGGTGTCCACCACCTGAACAGCGGGCTCGGCCGGGATGACGTGGGTTTCCCCGTCGCCGACGATCACCGCGCCGTGTTCCCCGCGGGTGCAGGCGGCCACCTTCACCAGCGGCATCACCTCGTTGAAGGCCTTGTCGAGATCATCGGTGTCATAGAGCGATGTGAGCTCGTCCTCATTCGCGAACAGGATGTCCACGTCGTTGTCCACCAGATCGAGGAAGTCGACCCGGTGGCGATCGACGCAGAAGGGGTCCGACAGCGACAGCGCCACGGCGCGACCCTCGTCCCGTGCGATCCGGATGGCCTTCCTCATCGCCTCCCGCGCCCCGGGGGGATCCCACAGGTAGCCCTCGAGGTAGAGCACGGCGGAATCGCGCACGAGCGTGTCATCCACGTTGTCGGGGCCGAGTTCGATCGACGCCCCCAAGTGCGTGCACATGGTGCGATGAGCGTCGGGGGTCACCATCACCAGGCACACGGCGGTGTCCGGGCCATCGGTCGCCGCTGCGGTGTCGAATCGCACGCCCGCAGCACGGATGTCATGGGTGAAGATTCCTCCCAGTTGGTC
>JAURGT010000055.1 GCA_030833665.1 Miltoncostaeales bacterium | reverse complement strand
GCTGGTAGAGCTCCTGGTTGTGGTCCAGGCGGTCGTGGGTTCGAGTCCCATCGCTCACCCTGTCTGCTGTTTCGACTCGTGCGGGTGTGGCGGAACTGGTAGACGCGCCAGGTTTAGGACCTGGTGGGGAAACCCGTGGAGGTTCGAGTCCTCTCGCCCGCACTATTTCTGAACACCCCGAGGATCCGCGAGTACACATGCCCGTAGCCGTCGAAGTCACAAACCTCGAGGACGACCAGGTCCGCATCGACATCTCGGTGCCCGAGGACGAGGTGCGCAAGCAGTTCGACCGCACCGTCAAGGAGACCTCGGCGCGAATGCGCATCCCGGGGTTCCGGCCGGGCAAGGTGCCCGCTGCGATCGTCATCCAGCGGGTGGGCCGCGAGGGCCTGTTCGCGCAGATGATCGACCGCGCGATGAACGACTGGTACCGCGAGGCCCTCGCCACCACCGGCATCGAGCCGATCGACTCGCCCGAGGTGGACATGGGCGACGCCACGGAGCAGGGCGTGGCGTTTGCCGTCACGCTGAAGGTGCCGCCCACGCCGAAGCTCGGCGAGTACAAGGGCCTCGAGGTGATGAAGGAGCCGGCGGAGACGCCCACCGATGCCATCGAGGAGGAGATCAACCGGGTGCGCGAGCAGGGCGCCCGCCTCGAGGACAAGGACGGCGTCGCGGGCATCGGCGACTTCGTGGTGGCCGACATCGACGGCACGCTGGATGGGGAGATGCTGCCGCAGGCCCAGTCGCGCGATCAGCTCGTGGAGCTCGGCACCGACCGCATCCTCCCCGAGTTCACGAACGCGCTCGACGGCACCAAGGCCGGTGACTCGGTGTCGTTCGACGTCACCTATCCCGAGGACGCGCCCGAGGAGATCCGCGGCAAGACCGTGGCGTACTCCATCACGGTGCAGAAGGTGCAGGAGAAGGTGCTGCCCGAGGTCGACGACGCCCTGGCTGAGACCGTGGGCTTCGCATCCGCCGCCGAGATGCGCGAGGAGATCGAGCAGCGCCTGGCCACGGCCACAGAGCGCGCGGTGGAGGAGCGCTACCGCCGCCGCGTCATCGACGCGGCGGTTGCAGGAGCCGACTTCCAGGTGCCGCCTGCCATGGTGGAGCGTCGCGTGGAGGAGATCCTGCACGACACCTCGCACCAGCTTCCGCAGGGGATCACCCTTGAGCAGTACCTGGCCATGCAGGGGCAGACCCTCGACATGGCGCGCGAGGGCTTGCGCACCGACGCCGAGCTGTCGATCCGACGCGAGCTCGTGGTGGAGGCCATCGCCGACGCCGAGGGCATCACGCTCACCGACGACGAGGTCGAGGCTCGCGTGCGGTCCGACGCCGCCGATGCCGGGCGCGACCCCGAGGAGCTCCTGGGGGCCCTCCGCAAGGCCGGGGGCTGGGACAACCTGCGCGAGGACCTGCGCATCGAGCGCGCAGTCGACCTGATCGTCGGCAGCGCCACGGCGATCTCGCCGGAGGAGGCCGAGAAGCGCGAGGCCGTGGAGGCCAAGGCCGATGAGCCCGCCGCCGAGAAGGCCCCGGCGAAGAAGCCCGCGGCCAAGAAGGAGCCGGCCGCCAAGCCCGCGGCCAAGAAGGAGCCCGCGGCCAAGAAGCCGGCCGCCAAGAAGCCGGCCGCCAAGAAGCCCGCGGCCAAGGCACCTGCGGCGAAGGCCGGCACCGCGAAGTCCGCCGCAGCAAAGCCCGCGGCCAAGAAGGCGGCCGCCAAGCCCGCGGCGGCGAAGAGCACGGCGGCCAAGCCGGCCGCCAAGAAGGCTGCAACGTCGAGTGCGAAGGGGAGCGGGACGACCGCGGCGAAGAAGCCCGCGGCCGCCAAGAAGCCCGCGGCCAAGAAGAAGCCCGACGCCGAGTAGGTCCGGGCCCGGCTCCCCACGCACGAAGGCAGGAGATGTCCGAGACCACGAACGACAGCGGCGAGCAGCTCCTCTGCAGTTTCTGCGGCAAGTCGCAGCGCCAGGTCAAGAAGCTCATCGCCGGACCCGGCGTGTACATCTGCGATGAGTGCATCGACCTCTGCAACGAGATCATCGATGAGGAGGCCGTCGCCGGTCCCTCCGCGATCGAGTCGGAGACGCTGCCGCGGCCGCGTGAGATCTACGACGTCCTGAACGACTACGTGGTGGGGCAGGAGGAGGCCAAGCGCACCCTCTCGGTCGCCGTCTACAACCACTACAAGCGCATCCAGATGTCGCAGTCGGGCGAGGGGGAGGTGGAGCTCCACAAGAGCAACATCCTGCTGCTCGGCCCGACCGGTTGCGGGAAGACCCTCCTGGCGCAGACGCTGGCGCGCATCCTCAACGTGCCCTTCGCCATCGCCGACGCCACGGCCCTCACGGAGGCCGGCTACGTGGGCGAGGACGTCGAGAACATCCTCCTCAAGCTCATCCAGGCGGCGGACTTCGACATCAAGCGCGCCGAGACCGGGATCATCTACATCGACGAGGTCGACAAGATCGCCCGCAAGAGCGACAACCCGTCGATCACCCGTGACGTCTCGGGCGAGGGCGTGCAGCAGGCGCTGCTGAAGATCCTCGAGGGCACGGTGGCCTCGGTGCCACCCCAGGGCGGGCGCAAGCACCCGCACCAGGAGTTCCTCACCATCGACACCACGAACATCCTGTTCATCTGCGGTGGCGCGTTCGCCGGGCTCGACGGCGTGATCGACCGCCGCATCGGCAAGAAGGGCGTGGGCTTCGCGGCCGAGCTGCGCAAGCAGTCGGCGCTCGACCCGCACGACTTCTTCTCGGAGGTGCTGCCGGAGGACCTCGTGCAGTTCGGGCTCATCCCGGAGTTCATCGGCCGCCTGCCGGTGGTCACCGCCGTGCACCAGCTCACGCGCGATGACCTGGTGACGATCCTCACGGAGCCGAAGAACGCGCTCACGCGCCAGTACCAGCGCTTCTTCTCGTACGACGAGGCCGAGCTGGTGTTCAGCGACGACTCGCTCAACGCCATCGCCGACCGCGCTCTCGAGCGCGAGACCGGCGCCCGAGGCCTTCGATCGATCATCGAGGAGGCGCTCCTCGACGTCATGTTCGAGCTGCCGTCGCGCGACGACGTCCGCAAGTGCGTGGTCACCCGCGAGACGATCGAGAAGGGCCTGCCGCCCACGCTCGTCACCGAGGCGGCCCACGGCGACGTCGATGACGAGCTCCCGCCCCTCGCCGAGGCCGGGGAGTCGGCGTAGCCGCCGAGGCCGCAGGGGACTGGCCGGCACGCCTCGATCCGCATGAGGTCGAGGCCCGATGGGTCGCGGCGTGGGATGACTCGGGCCGGCTGCGGGGCGACCCGTCCAGCCCGCGCACGCCGTATGTGATCGCCGTGCCGCCGCCCAACGTCACGGGCGCGCTGCACATGGGCCACGCCCTCAACGGCACCATCCAGGACGTCCTGATCCGCCGTCACCGCATGGCGGGCTACGAGGCCGAGTGGGTCACCGGCACCGACCACGCGGGCATCGCCACGCAGGCGGTGGTGGAGAAGGAGCTCGCGAAGGACGGCGTGCGCCGCCTCGACATGACTCGCGAGGAGTTCCTCGAGCGCGTGTGGGAGTGGAAGGCCGAGTACGGCGGGCGCATCATCGAGCAGTTCACCCGCCTCGGCTGCACCATGGACTTCTCACGCGAGCGGTTCACCATGGACGATGGCTACGCCGAGGCCGTGCTGCGGGTGTTCGTGGACCTCTACGAGAAGGGCTACGTCTACCGCGACACCTACCTGGTCAACTGGGATCCCGGCCTGGGCTCGGCCATCTCGGACCTCGAGGTGGAGAACCGCGAGGTCACCGACACCCTGGTGCAGATCGCCTACCCGCTGGCCGACGGCTCGGGCGAGGTGGTGGTGGCCACCGTGCGCCCCGAGACGATGCTCGGCGACACCGCCGTGGCCGTGAATCCCGATGACGACCGCTACCGCAGCCTGGTGGGCAGGAGCGTTGTGCTGCCGCTTGCCGGCCGGGAGATCCCGATCATCGGCGATGAGCACGTGGACCCCGCGTTCGGCACCGGCGCGCTCAAGGTCACTCCCGCGCACGACCCCAACGACTTCGAGATCATGAGGCGCCACGGCCTTGACGCCGTGCAGGTGATCGGCGAGGACGGCCGCATCACCGACGCCGCGCCCGAGGCCTACCGGGGACTCCCCGTGGCCGAGGCGCAGCAGCGCGTGGTGGCCGACCTCCAGGCCCAGGGGCTCATCCGCGGCACCGAGGACTACCTGCACACCGTGCCGTTCTCGCATCGCTCGGGCGCCCGCGTGGAGCCCCTGCTCTCGCTGCAGTGGTTCTGCGACATGGAGGCCCTCGCGCGCCCGGCCATCGAGGCCGAGGAGAAGGGCCACGTGCGGTTCACCCCGCCCACGTGGGGCCGCGTGTACCGCGACTGGCTCGAGGAGATCCGCCCCTGGTGCCTCTCGCGCCAGCTGTGGTGGGGGCACCAGCTGCCGGTGTGGTACCGCGGTGACGAGGTGCACGTCGGCATGGAGCCCCCCGAGGGGGACGGCTGGGAGCGCGACCCCGACGTGCTCGACACCTGGTTCTCATCGGCGCTCTGGCCCTTCGCCACGCTTGGCTGGCCCGACCGCACGGTGGAGCTCCAGCGCTTCTATCCGACCAGCGTGCTCTCCACCGCGCGTGAGATCATC
>JAURGT010000054.1 GCA_030833665.1 Miltoncostaeales bacterium | reverse complement strand
GAGACCGGCGAGACATGGTTCTGGAGTCGCTCGCGCCAGGAGCTGTGGCACAAGGGCGCGACCAGCGGCAACACTCAGGAGGTCGCGGGCATCGCCACGGACTGCGACGCGGACGCCATCGTGGTGTCGGTCGTGCCCGCCGGCCCCGCGTGCCACACGGGTGAGACCTCGTGCTTCCACGACCCGCTGCAGGGCGACGTGGGGGCGGACAACGCCTCCTACGCCATGCTTCCGGACCTCGAGGCCATCATCACCGCGCGCGCGGGCGACGCCGACCCGGAGTCGTCGTACACCGCATCGCTGCTCGCGCGGGGCATCGACACGATGTGCAAGAAGGTCGGCGAGGAGGCCACCGAGGTGGCCATCGCCGCGAAGGGCGGCGAGCACGACCAACTGGTCTACGAGAGCGCCGACCTGCTGTACCACCTGATGGTGCTGTGGCAGTCGCAGGGCGTGAGCCTGGCCGAGGTCGCGGAGGAACTGGCGTCGCGGAGGCGGTCGGCCGGGTGACCACCCTGCGCATCGACGTGCCCGAGCGCGCGGCCGGCGATGACCTGCCCGTGACCCCCGGCCTCGAGGGCGTGCGCGCGGCCGCGGGAACGTACCGCCAGGTGCCGCTCGCCCACACGTACCTCGATGACTGCGAGACCCCGGTGAGCGCCATGCTCAAGCTGCGCGGGGGAGGTCCGTGCTTCCTGCTCGAGAGCGCCGAGCAGGGCCAGCGCCTCGGGCGGTACTCGATGATCGGCATCGAGCCGCAGGCGGTCATCCGCGCCGAGGGCGGGCGTGTGACCCTGCGGCGCCCGGACGGCAGCGACGAGGACCTCGACGCGGACGATCCCTTCGGCGTGATCCAGTCGCTCGTGGATGACGCGGCCATGGCGCCCCCGGCCGAGCCGCTGGCGTTCTGGGGCGGCGCCGTGGGCTTCTTCGGCTACGACCTCGTGCGCACCGTGGAGCACCTGCCCGACGTGCCCGACGATGACCTGGGCATCCCCGACATGGTGATGATGCTCACCGGCCCCGTGGTGCTGTTCGACCACCTGCGTCGCTCCACCACCATCATCGTGCCGTGCCCGGTGGAGGAGGGCGTGGATCCCGGCCATGCCTACGCCGACGCGGTGCGCTCGATCCGCTCGATCAAGGATCGCCTGCAGGGACCCGTGCCGCACCCCGCGCCCCACGGACCCGTGGAGGTGGGCCCGGTGGAGAGCAACATCGGGCGCGAGCGCTTCTGCCAGGCCGTGCAGGCCGTGCGCGACTACGTGTACGCCGGCGACGCGTTCCAGGTGGTGCCCTCGCAGCGCTTCTCGGCCACCGTCGGCCTCGAGCCCTTTGCGGTATATCGCGGCCTGCGCACCGTGAACCCATCGCCGTACATGTTCTTCATCGACTGCGGCGACGTGCAGCTGGCCGGGTCTTCCCCCGAGATGCTGGTGAAGGTGACCGAGGGCGCGGTGGAGACCCGCCCGATCGCGGGAACACGCCAGCGCGGCGCCGACCGCGCGGAGGACCTCGCGCTCGCCGAGGAGCTGCTGTCGGACCCCAAGGAGAGGGCCGAGCACGTGATGCTGGTCGACCTGGGTCGCAATGACCTGGGGCGCGTGTGCGCACCCGGATCGGTGCGCGTGAAGGACCTCATGGTGGTCGAGTACTACAGCCACGTCATGCACATCGAGAGCAGCGTGGTGGGCCAGCTCGCGGAGGGCCGTCGGGCGGTGGACGCGCTGCGATCCACCTTCCCCGCCGGCACGCTCTCGGGCGCCCCGAAGGTGCGGGCCATGGAGATCATCGACGAGCTCGAGCCCACCAAGCGGGGCCCGTACGGCGGCGCGGTGGGCTACATCGGCTTCGACGGCAACCTTGACACCTGCATCACCATCCGCACCATCGTGTGCCGCAATGGCCGGTGCCACGTGCAGGCCGGCGCCGGCGTGGTGGCCGACTCCGATCCCGAGTCGGAGTTCGAGGAGACCCAGCGGAAGGCCGCGGGGATGTTCCGCGCCATCGAGGTGGCCGCCCAGCAGGAGGACTGGTGACCGTGGCTGCGCAGCCCCACGTGGTGATCGTGGACAACTACGACTCCTTCACCTACAACCTCTTCCAGTACCTGGCCGAGCTCGGGGCGAAGGTGGACGTCTTCCGGCATGACCGCATCACCGTCGAGGGCATTCGCGACCTTGCGCCCACGCATCTGGTCATCTCCCCGGGGCCGAAGACGCCCGACGAGGCCGGCATCTCGCTCGACGCCATCCGCGGCCTCGCCGGCGAGATGCCGATCCTCGGCGTGTGCCTCGGCCACCAGGCCATCGGCCAGGCATTCGGCGGAACCGTGGTGCGCGGCAGTGAGCCCGTGCATGGGAAGACCAGCGAGATCGCCCACGACGGCCGCACGGTGTTCGCCGGGCTGTCCGACCCCATGACCGCCACGCGTTATCACTCGCTCGTGGTCGAGCGCGAGAGCCTCCCCGAGGTGCTCGAGGTGTCGGCGTGGTGCGACGGCGACGTCATCATGGGGCTCCGCCATCGCGACCTGCCGGTCGAGGGCGTGCAGTTCCACCCCGAGTCGATCCTCTCGGGCGAGGGCAAGTCGCTGCTCCGGAACTTCCTGGGGATGTCCGCGTGACGCCCGACCCAGTGCTCACCGAGTGCCTTGAGCGCCTCGTCGCCGCGGAGGACCTCTCGCGCGACCTCGTGGAGCGCGCCGTGGGCGTGATGATGGACGGCGAGGCCAGCGAGATACAGGTGGCGGCGTTCCTCACTGCCCTGCGCGCGAAGGGCGTCACGCCCACCGAGCTCTCGGGCCTCGCGCAGGCAGTGCGGCATCGCGCCGAGCATGTCGCGGTGGACGACTCCCACCTCCTGGTGGACACCTGCGGTACGGGCGGCGGGCCGTCGACCGTGAATATCTCCACGGGCGCCGCGTTCGTGGCCGCGGGAGCCGGCGCCAAGGTTGCCAAGCACGGCAATCGCGCCGTCACCTCAGGCTGCGGCAGCGCCGATGTGCTCGAGGCCCTCGGTGCGCGGGTCGACCTTGCCCCCGATGCCATCGGGCGCTGCATCGACGAGGTGGGGGTGGGATTCATGTTCGCGCCCGCGCACCATCCGGCGTTCCGCCACGTGGGCAACGTGCGCCGCGAACTGGGAATCCGCACGGCATTCAACGTCATCGGACCCCTCGCCAACCCCGCGGGCGCCACTCATCAGGTGATCGGGGTGTTCGACCGGGCCTACCTGGACACCGTGGCCGAGGCGCTGTCGATGCTGGGCTCCCGCCGTGCGCTCGTGGTGGCCGGGCGCGACGGCCTCGACGAGATCAGCACCGCCGAGGTGACCGACGCGGTGCTGTGGGACCACGATGGCTTCAGCACGATGGAGATCGACCCGCGGGCGCTCGGCATCGCCGCCCCGGCCGAGGGTGCGCTCGACGGCGGCAACCCGGCCGCGAACGCCGCGGCGCTGCGCGCGGCAATCGGCGGAGAGCCCGGTGCGGTGCGCGACATCCTTGTGCTCAACGCCGGGGCGGCGGCGTGGATGGCAGGCCTTGCGCAGTCGTTGGAGAAGGGCATGGGCATGGCAGAGGACGCAGTGACCTCCGGCGCCGCACTCGACGTGCTCGAGCGGTTCGCCGCCCTCACGAACGCACTGGCCCCGGCGGCGGGGGACACCCTGTGAGCAACTTCCTCGAGGAGGTCGTCGAGCGCACGCGCGCCGATGTGGCCGCGCGGCGCGAGGTGGTTCCGCTCGAGGCCCTGCAGGAACGGCTGGAGCCACCGCCGCGCGGCCGGCCGTTCTCAGAGGCCCTCATCCAGGAGGGGATCTCGCTCATCGCAGAGATGAAGCGCGCCAGCCCGTCGAAGGGGCCCATCCGCCCTGACGCCACCGTCACCGACATCGTGCGCGCGTACGAGGCCGCCGGCGCGTCTGCCTGCTCGGTGCTCACCGAGCCACACTGGTTCGGGGGCTCGCTCGACGACCTCGTGGAGG
This sequence comes from Miltoncostaeales bacterium, assembly GCA_030833665.1. Lineage (GTDB taxonomy): Bacteria > Actinomycetota > Thermoleophilia > Miltoncostaeales > Miltoncostaeaceae > SYFI01. The sequence goes on along the minus strand of JAURGT010000054.1, from coordinate 907 downwards.
CCCGCGCGGCCTGTGACCTTCCGCTCCTGCGCAAGGACTTCATCGTCGATCCGTACCAGTTGGCCGAGGCCCGGCTGGCCGGGGCAGATGCCGTGTTGCTCATCGTGGCCGCCCTTGACCCGGCCGATCTGACGTCGCTGCAGGACCAGGCGGGCGAGATCGGGCTTGACTGCTTGGTAGAGGTTCATGACGAGGGCGAACTCGAGACGGCGCTCGAATGCGGCGCGGAGATCATCGGTGTGAACAATCGCAACCTGCAGACGCTCGACGTTGACCCGGACACCGCCCTGCGGCTGCTCGTCGACGCCCCGGCGGGGTCGATCGTGGTTGCCGAGTCAGGCATCACCTCGAATCCGGACGTCCAGCGGCTCGAGGAGGCGGGCGTCGATGCAATCCTCGTGGGCGAGGCCCTCATGCGCGAGGACGACCCCGCTGCCGCCGTGCACGCCCTGCTCGGCACGAGGTCCGATACGTGATCCGCGGCGCCGGATGTGCGATCCCGGCCCCCTCCATCACCGGCCTGCATGCCCCCTACTCCTGATCCCGAGGAGATCGGCGGTGACCGCCGACGGCTGATCGGCCTCATCGTCGGGGCCGTGGCGGCGGTGCTCGTGGTGGCGCTTCTCGTGGTGGGACTGGTCAATCGCGGGACCTCCACGACCATCGACGACGCCCTCGAGGCGGGGTCGCGCCCGTCCGCGCCCGCGCTCACCCTCCCCGTGCTGGTGTCCGGCCCGGGCCTGCCTCCGGTCGGCAGCAACGCCTCCCTCGCGGACCTCAAGGGCAAGGTCGTGGTGCTCAACCTGTGGGCGTCATGGTGCGGCCCCTGCAAGGAGGAGTCGCCGGTGCTCGAGCAGTTGTGGCGCGCCAACCGCGACAAGGGAGTCGTGGTGCTCGGGGTGGACAT
>JAURGT010000053.1 GCA_030833665.1 Miltoncostaeales bacterium | reverse complement strand
CGACGCACTCGCCCAGCAGGCGGGCCGGCTCTCCGAGCGAGTGCAGCTGCTGGGCGACTACCTCGACCCCGACGCCCTCGAAGCCCGCGTGGCCGAGCTCGAGCAGCTGATGGGAGCGGGCGACTTCTGGGATGACCAGGCGCGCGCGGCGAAGGTGTCGGCCGAGCACGCCCGCCAGGCGCAGCGCCTCGCCGAGTACCGCTCGCTGTCCGAGGACGTCTCCGACCTCGGCGAGCTGGCCGCCATGGCCCGCGAGGAGGAGCGCGCGGGCACGCTCACCGATGAGTTCACCCTGGAGATCACTGACGGCCTGACCCGTGCCGAGGATCGCCTGTTCGTGCTCGAGGAGTCCCGCCTGTTCGGCGGAGAGCACGACGCCGGCGACGCGGTGGTCACCATCCAGTCGGGAGAGGGCGGCACCGACGCCCAGGACTGGGCCGAGATGCTGCTGCGCATGTACCTGCGCTGGGCCGAGGATCGGGGGTTCTCCGCCACGGTGCAGGATCGCCAGGACGGCCAGGAGGCCGGCATCAAGAGCGCCACCTTCACGCTCGAGGGCACCAACGCCTATGGGCTGATGAGCGCCGAGCGCGGCGTGCACCGCCTGGTGCGCCTCTCGCCGTTCGACTCCGCCAACCGGCGGCAGACGTCGTTCGCGGCCGTGCAGGTGGCGCCGCTGGTCACCGACGAGGCCGAGGTGGAGATCGAGGACAAGGACATCCGCATCGACACCTACCGCGCGAGCGGCGCCGGTGGCCAGCACGTGAACAAGACCGACTCCGCCGTGCGCCTCACGCACCTTCCCACGGGAGTGGTGGTGCAGTGCCAGAACGAGCGCTCGCAGACGCAGAACCGCGCCACCGCGATGAACATGTTGCGCTCGCGGTTGCTCGAGCTCGAGCTGCAGCGCCGAGAGGAAGAGGCCGCCCGCGAGCGTGGCGAGAGCATGACCATTGGGTTCGGCAGCCAGATCCGCTCGTACGTGATCCACCCGTACTCGATGGTGAAGGACCTGCGGACGGGCCACGAGACCGGCAACACCCAGGCCGTGTTCGACGGCGCGCTCGACCCCTTCATGCGCGCGGAGCTCGAGCGCCGGGCCAAGGGTCTCGCGATCGTGGGGGAGGACTAGCCATGCGCGCGCTGGTGGTGGTGGGCTCGCGCCACGGCGGCACCATGGAGATGGGGGAGTGGGTTGCCGAGGGCCTGCGCGCGGGCGGCGTGGACGCTGACCTTCGCGATGCCGAGGACGCCGCGGGGCCCGAGGGATACGACCTCGCGGTGGTGGGCGGCGCGGTGTACGCCGCACGGTGGGTCGAGAACGTGCGCGAGTGGACCCGCACACACTCCGACGCCCTCAAGGCCATGCCCTGCTGGATCTTCTCGAGCGGCCCCGTGAGCGGTCCGCCGTTTCCCGCCGACGAGGAGTCGGTGCAGTACGGCCGCCTGCTCGAGTGGACCGACGCCCGCGAGCACCGTTGCTTCCCCGGTCGTATCGACACCCCCAACCTCCGCCCCCGCGAGCGGGCCATGTGCATCACGCTTCGCGTGAGGGAGTGCGATTACCGCCCGAAGGACGAGATCACCGCATGGGCGCGGGCGATCGCGGAGGCAAGCACCGCGGCATGACCCCGGTGTCAGGCACTTAACCGAGGCCCGCGTTGCGCGCAGTGGAGCGGGCGCCCGGAAACGGTTAAGTGCCTGACACCGGGGTGGTTCGGCGGAACTCCCCACGGCATCGCGCGCAGCGGGCTCCGATAGGTGTAAGGCGGATTGCACGTCCTCCGGCCTCGCGGGAGGGGCGCCCGCCGCGGCGGCGAAACCCCACCCGGTAATGAGAGACCGACCCCTATCGGGAGTTTTGACATGAGCGACGGCCAGGACACCGGCCGCCCGGAGTTCACGCTGGTGCAGGTGGCCGACCCGCCATCCTCCGACGAGGAGATGGCGCCGATGTTCACCGCGCCCGTCAGTGACGGCAAGCGCCACAAGAACGACATCTTCCGCCCGGGTCCCGGTCCGATGGTGGAGTTCCGCGGGGTCACCAAGACCTACGACGGCGGAGCCCGCGGCCTCGACGGCGTGTCGCTGCGCATCGGCACCGGCGAGTTCGTGTTCCTCGTCGGCCCGTCGGGCTCGGGCAAGTCCACCTTCATCCGCCTCATCATCCGCGAACTCCGCGCAACCACCGGTGAGGTGGTGGTGGGTGGCCGCGACCTGGCCACGCTCCGGCGCAGCAAGGTTCCCTACCTGCGCCGCGCGATCGGCTGCGTGTTCCAGGACTTCCGCCTGCTCCCCGACCGCACCGCGGCCGAGAACGTGGCCTACGCCCTGCAGGTGACCGGCCACAGCCAGAAGGAGGTGCGCCGCCGCGTGCCGGAGATCCTCTCGCTGGTGGGCCTTGACGGGAAGTTCGACCGCCTCCCGCGCGAGCTGTCGGGCGGTGAGCAGCAGCGCGTGTCGATCGCGCGCGCGCTGGTGAACCACCCGCGGCTGCTGATCGCCGACGAGCCCACGGGCAACCTCGACCCCGACACCTCGCTGGGCATCATGGACCTGCTGCAGCGCATCAACCGCACCGGCACCACCGTGCTCGTGGCCACCCACGACCAGCACACCGTGGACCGCATGCAGATGCGCGTGATCGCCCTCGACCAGGGTCGCGTCGTGCGCGACGAGGAGTCGGCTGGCTACCACGACGTGACCGGGGAGGTCCTGGCATGAGGCTCGGAATGTTCTTCCGCGAGGCGCTCCGCAGCATCCGCGCCAACGCCGCCATCTCGGTGGCCGCCACGGTCACGGCGCTCATCGCCGTGTTCATCCTCGGCGCGTTCATCCCGTCGTTCATGTACGTCCGATCGGCCGTTGACGCCCAGACCGCCAAGGTCGACGTGGACGTCTACATCGCCGATACCGCCACCGTGCCTCAGGTGAACTCCCTGCGGGAGAAGCTTGACGGCCTGCGCACCGACGGCACCGTCGCCGCCGTGACGTACGTGTCGAAGGAGGACGCCCTGCGCATCATGAAGGAGCGCCTGCGCGACCCCTCCGTGCTCGACGAGTTGCCCAGCAACCCGCTGCCGGCGAAGTTCAACGTGAAGCCCAGCGAGGCCGAGAACGCCGACGTGATCGTGGCCGCGGTGAAGGACGATCCCGCGCTCGACCCCACCGAGGGCATCGTCTATCCCGAGACGACCGCCGACCGGCTGCTCACCGCCGCCAAGTTCGTGCAGTGGGCGGGCTTCGCGCTGATCGGCATCCTGCTTCTCGCCGCGGTGCTGCTGATCGGGAACACCATCCGGCTCTCCATCTTCGCCCGACGGCGTGAGGTGGAGGTGATGCGCCTTGTGGGCGCCACCAATTGGTTCATCCGCTGGCCATTCATGATCGAGGGCGTGATCTGCGGCCTCGTCGGCGCCATCGTGGCCGTCGCCATGCTCTGGGGCATCAAGGTGGGCGTGGTAGACGCCTGGGCCTCGGGCGCCGACAGCGCGCTCACCAAGACCGGGTCGGCCGCGGGCACCATCGCCTTCCCGCTGCTCACGATCGTGCTGGTGGGGGCCGGCGCCCTGCTTGGCGCCGTCGGCAGCGGCATCACGCTGCGCCGCTTCCTCAAGGTGTGACCGGTTCCGCGGTGGCGGTGCGATCCAGCACTGCCACCGCGGGGCCCTAACATCGGCCCGTGCCGCGCACGCCCCGATCACGACGCGTCCTGGCCGCCGCCGGCGTGGCGGCGGTGCTCATCGCGGTCTTCGTGCTGGGAGCCCTTGCGGGCGGGCCGATCAGGGCGACGATCCAGCCGTCCAGCGTCTCCCTGCCCGACCAGGTCGCAAATGCCGTCGCCGACCGCTTCAATGGCGAGGTCGACCGCGCCGCGCTCGAGCGCGCGGGGGCCAAGGCCATCGCAGCGGAGGTGGGCGATCGCTGGACCGCCTACTTCACTCCGAAGGAGTGGGCGGCGCTGCAGCGCGCCACCGAGGGCCGCTACTCGGGCATCGGAATCCGCGTGCGTGCCACCGACGACGTCCTGGATATCCGCGAGGTGTTCCCCGGGAGCCCGGCGGCCAGGGCGGGTCTCAGGGCCGGCGAGGCGATCATCGCCGTGGCGGGCGTGCCGGTGGCGCGTCGCGGCCCTGTGAAGAGCCGCGAGGCCATACTCGGCAAGGACGGCACCACGGTGGCGCTGCGCGTGCGCGCCTCCGACGGCACCGAGCGCACCGTGCGGGTGACCCGCGGAGATGTGACGGTGCCCCTCGTGGAGGCGCGCATGCTCACCGGGTCCGGCGGCACCAAGGTGGGGTACATCGAGCTCGACCGCTTCGAGAAGGGCGCCGGGGACAGGGTGCGCGACGAGGCGCAGCGCCTTGTCGATGAGGGCGCCACGGCCGTGATCCTCGACCTGCGAGGCGACCCCGGGGGGCTACTCGACGAGTCGGTGGCCGTTGCGGGGGCGTTCCTGAAGCCCGGCACCCTGGTGGTGAGCACCACCGGCCGCACCTCGGCGCGCCGCGAGTTCCGCGCCGACGGCGACCCGATCCCCGCCGACATCCCCGTGGCGGTGCTGGTGGACCGTGGCTCGGCCAGCGCGTCCGAGATCGTGGCGGGTGCCCTGAAGGACACCGGCCGCGCGGTGATCGTGGGTGAACCCACCTTCGGCAAGTCGAAGGTGCAGGTGACCACGGAGACGAGCGACGGCGGGGCAGTGCGCGTGACGAGCGCCGGCTACCGCACGCCCAAGGGCACGGACATCGGCGAGGGCGGCGTGAAGCCCGACGTGAGGTCCGTCGACTCCCCTGACACCGAGGCCGACGACGCGCTCGACGCCGCGCTCGCCCGGCTCGCCTCGCAGGGCGGCTAGGCGCATGGCGCGGGGCCGCACGGGCACCCAGTTCGTGGCCGAGATGGTGCCGGCCGGGCGGCGCATGGCCGCGCGCCCGGCCTTCGAGGCCGGTCCCGAGATTCCGCTCATCAAGGCGAAGCGGGGAGACGCCCGCATGGGCGACCTCGTGACCGCTCGGATGAAGGGGGGCGGATGCGAGGTGCTGGCCATTCATGGGCCCTCCACGCTGGCGGGCGCGGCCATCCGCGCCCTGATTGCCCATGAGGGCCTCGGCCGTGGGTTCGGGCCCAAGGCCCGGGACGAGGCACAGGGCGCGGCCCGCACCCGCGACGAGCCCGATGCCGATCGCCGCGACCTGCGCGACCAGCGGGTGATCACCATCGACCCCGAAGGTGCGAAGGATCACGACGACGCCATCGCCGTGGCCGCGGAGGGCGAAAGACCGGGAACACCGGCGATTTCGCCCCACGACATCGAGCCGGAGACGTCGAGACCGAGGAGATGCCTCGTGCCCGCGGGTTCGATGGCGCCGAAGGAGAGTTCGAACGCTTCGTCGAGAGCTTCGACGACCTTGTTCGAGACGTTCCACGTAGCCGCCGACCTGAC
>JAURGT010000052.1 GCA_030833665.1 Miltoncostaeales bacterium | reverse complement strand
TGCTTCGGCGGTGCGCGCCGCGACGAGGAGCGGGCCCGCGCGAAGGAGCGCGTGTTCAGCCATCGCGACATGTTCGGGCAGTGGGATCCACGCAACCAGCGTCCCGAGCCGTGGTCGATCTACAACACCAAGCTGCGCAAGGGCGAGCACTTCCGGGTGTTCCCGCTGAGCAACTGGACCGAGGTGGATGTGTGGCTCTACATCCAGCGCGAGGGGCTGCGACTGCCCAGCATCTACTTCGCGCACGAGCGCGAGGTGTTCATGCGCGACGGCATGCTGATGGCCGCCGCCGACTTCGTGGAGCGCCTGCCGAACGAGGAGGTGTTCACCGAGACCGTGCGGTTCCGCACCGTGGGCGACGCCACCTGCACGGCCGGCATGAAGAGCACCGCCGCCACGGTGGAGGAGGTGCTGGTGGAGACCCGCGCCAGCGACATCTCCGAGCGGGGCGCGAGCCGCGCCGACGACAAGACCTCCGAGGCCGCCATGGAAGACCGCAAGCGCGGGGGCTACTTCTAGTGCCGGTCGAGAGCCCCATGCTGCACGCCGTGGCCGTCGGGTCGGTGGACGACGGCAAGAGCACGCTGATCGGCCGCCTGCTCTACGAGACAGGGCACCTGAACGCCGACGAGATCGCGCACGTGGAGGAGGCCAGCCGCAAGCGCGGGCGCAAGGGCCTCGACCTCGCGCTGCTCACCGACGGCCTGCGCGCCGAGCGGGAGCAGGGCATCACGATCGACGTCGCCTACCGCTCGTTCGACGCCCAGGGCCGGCGCATCCTCCTCGGCGACGCCCCGGGCCACGAGCAGTACACGCGCAACATGGTGACGGCCGCCGCCGGCGCCGACGTGGCGATCCTGCTCGTGGACGCCAAGAACGGACTCACCGACCAGACCCGTCGCCACCTGGCCATTTGCGGCATGCTCGGGGTGTCCGACGTGATTGCCTGCGTCAACAAGATCGACCTCGTGGACTACGACCAGGCCCGCTTCGCCGAGCTGGCCGACGAGCTCGTGGCGGCTTCGATGTCCATCGAGGGCCCGCGCATCACGCCCATCCCGCTCTCGGCGCTGGAGGGCGTGAACATCACCGAGCGTTCCGAGGCCACCGCCTGGTACGACGGCCCCACGGTGCTCGACGTGCTGCACGACCTCGACCGCAAGGTGGCCGAGGAGGAGTTCCGCATGCCCGTTCAGTGGGTGATCCGCCACGACGAGGGCGGCGCCGACGTGCGCGGCCTCGCCGGCCGCATCACCAGCGGCACGGTCGAGGTGGGGGATGAGGTGGTGGCGCTGCCGTCCGGTCGCACCTCGCGCATCACGCGCATCGACGTGCTGGGCGACGAGCGCCCGAGCGCCAGCGCGCCGCTCAGCGTCACGCTCCACCTCGAGGATGACGTCGACGTGTCACGCGGCGATGTGATCGCCCCCGTGGGCAATGCGCCGGCCGTGGCATCGCGCATCACGGCGACGATCGCCTGGCTCGACGAGGCACCGCTCACCGCGCCGGCGCGCCTCGAGGCCCGCCAGGGCAACCGCCTGGTGCCGGTGATCATCGAGGAGCTCCATGAGCGCCTCGACCTCGCCGCCATGGAGCAGGTGCCCACCGACGCCCTCGAGGTGAACGACCTGGGCATCGCCACGATGCTCTCGGCGCAGCCGCTGGCCGTGGAGGCCTACGGCGACAATCGTGAGATGGGATCGATGGTGCTCGTTGACCCCGGCAGCAACCGCACGGTGGGCGCGGTGATGGTGCGCGAGGTCATCAGGGACTGACGTTGCGCCCCCCGCCTCCACGGTGAGTGCAAGGGGCGTGACCAGCCACCGCGTTTCGAGCAGCCCGAAGCGTTACCCGGGCGTGTGACGCCTCTCCACCAGGAGGGTGAGGCCGGCCACCGCCGCCGCCGCTACCACCCCCAGCAGCACGGGTACGTACCAGTTGCCCGCGGGCGTGCCGAGCTCCGTGCTGTCCACTCCGCCTGGCCACGGCCAGAGCACCCGGAATGACCCGATCATCAGGCCCACCATGGCGGCCACGACCACGTCGTGGTGGTTCGTGAGTGACCAGTCGAGCAGTTGCGAGAACAGCGCGAGGCCCACGATGCACCCCAGCGCGAACACGCCCAGCACGGGGAAGTCGCGCTCGTCGACGGCACTGATGACGAAGTCGTACATCCCCAGCATCAGGAGCAGGAACGACCCCGAGATGCCCGGGAGGATCATCGCGCAGATCGCGATGGCACCCGACCCGAACAGCACCAGCCACGAGGGGTCGGTGATGGCCCCTCCCTTGAGGCCCAGCACGAAGAACGTGATGACCGCGACCACGATGGCCACCGCCACGGTGGTGGCGTTGGGGCTGCGGATCATTCGCCACGCCACCCACGCGGAGGCAGCCACCAGGCCGGTGAACAGGCCCGCCATGGCCTCGGGGTAGTCATCCAGCAGGGTGGAGATGACGCTGGCCAGGGTGAAGATGGCCACGCCGATGCCGATGAGCAGGGGCAGGATGAGGCCCCAGTCGATCTCGCGGAGCCTCTGGCCCGCGTCGCGGAACCGGAACCGGAGCAGGTTGCCGAGGGCCTTGGACGCCATGCTGATGGCGTGTACGAGGCGCTCGTAGATGCCCACGAGCACGGCGATGGTTCCGCCCGAGACGCCGGGCACCACGTCGGCCGAGCCCATGAGGAACCCGCGGAGGAAGTTGAGGATGGGCTCGATGCGCACCGCGGGGCAGCCTAGTCAGGTGTGACGGCGCCCGGAGACGGCGGAACGCGCCCCGCGGTCACGAGCTAGTCGACGAAGTGGTAGTCGTCGGGGCCGATGCGGTACACGTAGAAGCGGCCGTCCTTCAGCTCGTGGTCCTCGGTGAAGGCGATGTCCTGGCCCAGCACCGACTCCCGGATGGTGGTCGTCGGAAGGCCCTCCCAGACCTTGGCGCGCGAGGCGCGGCCATCTGTGCACGACGCGAGCGCGGCGGTCGCAACGATCTGCATCGCGCCGAATGCCGGGCCGCCGAACGGGGAGAGGCTTCCGAACACCGCCTTGTAGAGACGGACGACGTCGTCGGCCGCGGTGGTCTCGCGCAGGTCCGGCGTGAACGACGTGACGTAGGCCCCAACGGGGTTGAAGGCATCGAGGATGAACAGGGCGTCGCCTCCGATGAAGGCGGGCTCGCGCCCCGTGGCCTTCACCTGCCGCACGAGGCGCTGCCCGGCGTCGGCGCTGGAGAGCGACAGCACCACCGCGTCGGTGTCGGCGGGGATCTTCTTGATCACATTGGCGTAGTCGCGCTGGTCGACGGATATCCGCTGGCGGGTCACCGGAACGCCCGCCTTTTCCAAGTAGGCGGCCACTCCGTCGGCGAGGCCCGTGGCGTAGGGGTCGGGGTTGTCCAATATCGCCACCTTCTTGGCCTTCAGCTGCTCCGCGGCGAGGCGACCGATCGCGGGCGCCTGAACGGAGTCGTTGGCCACCACGCGGTAAAAGCCCTTGAAGCGGCCGTCGGTGAGCGAGACGTTGGTGGCCGAGGGCGACACGTAGGCGAGGTCGGCCTTGTCGAGGATCGGGCCGACGGCGAGCACCTTCCCGGACGTGTCCGGCCCCACCACGGCGACCACCTCGTTGTCGGCCGCCAGGGCTTGTGCCGCGCGCTTCACCTGGGCGTCACCCCGGCTCGAATCCATGGGGGCGATCTCGAAGTCGGTGCCGTGCTCGCGGTTGAAGTTGTCGAGCGACACACGCGCCCAGTTCATCTGGATGGCGTCCTGCTCCTCGGTTCCCGCAAAGGGGGCGATCACGCCGATCTTCCCGGTGCACGCCGAGATCGCGGCCTCGGCCCCGGTGGTGTCCGCAGACTCACCCGACGACCCGCAGCCGACGCCGATCGCCGCGAGGGCGGCGAGGCCCACGGCACCCGCGAGCATGAGAGCGCGTGGGCTCACCACATGAACACCAGCGCGACGAGGCACAGGATCAGCGTGCCGCCGCTGGCCGCCACCAGCGCGCGCTTGGCACTCGCTGACTCGAACACGCCGCTGAGGCCGCCGGTGAGGAACGTGATTGTGAGGAGCGCCGCGAGCAGTTCGAGGGTGTGCGAGTTCGCGAGTTCGTCGTTGGCGTACTCCAGTTGCTCGGCCGACTCATCGAGCGTGGCGCGGGCATCGATGATGGATGACGGCGCGGGCCACGCGGGGTTGGCGGCAGAGAAGGGTGAGGGTGGCCGGTTGTCTGCCGGCTGCTCCATCCACCATGCGATCGCGCTGCGCGTGCCGGAGTCCATCATCGAATAGGCCGTGGCGGCCCGCTTCGTATCGCCCTCGTCCACCGCCTGCTGGTATTCGAGGTAGAGCGTGCGCTGGGTGTTGATGGAGCGCTCGGCATCCTGCGCCATGGTGTTGGCGTTGTTGGTCGACTGGGTGGAGAGAGTGAAGCTCTCGACCGCATGCCCGTTCAGCACCGTTCCGCGCCATGCGGTGATTCCGGCCACGATGGCTGCGATTCCGAGGATCGCCGCGAGGCTGATGTTCCACCACGAGTGAACGTGGGGCACGTGAGGACCATGGCCGTGGCCGTGGCCGTGGCCGTGGGGGGCGTGATGGGCGGCGCTCATGCGCCGGAATAGTGCCGGATTCCCCGGCGTCAGGGGCGGCTGCCGCGGGGTGGCCGGCGGTTCACCTCCTGGGTCGCGGTCCGATCGGTAATCTCTCGGACATGAACCCTTGGCTCGCCGCTGGCGTGATCGTGATCTCCGCGGCCGTAATGGTCGCCCTGATGCTGTTCCTGCGGCGGCACTCGCCCCCCGGAGGACGCTTCGCCGACTCCGACCGCGCGTCCGGCGTGTTCGGGTTCCTCGGCGCCGGGTTCGTGATTCTCCTCGGCTTCGTCATCTTCCTGAGTTTCGGCACGTATGAGTCGGCTGCAACCCAGGCCGACACCGAGGCCGCCGCCGTGGTGGCGCAGTTCCGCACCGCCGCCGACTTCGGCGGCGATCGCGCCGAGGTCGCCCAGGGCGAGTTGGTGTGTTACGCCCGCTCGGTGATCTCGCAGGAGTGGCCGTCGCTGCGGGACGGCAAGCGCAGCCCGGTGACCGAGGACTGGATGGTGGCCCTCGATGACATCGGCGTGGAAGAGCAGACGGCAACCAGCCCCGAGGTGCAGCCCGTGAAGGCCTGGTGGGCATCCACGAACGAGCGCAACCTCGGCCGGTCGGGACGCGTGCTGGTGGCGGAGGGGCAGATCCCCACCTTGCTCTGGGCGCTGCTGGTGATCGGCGCGATCCTCGTGGTCGGATGGATCCTCCTGTACGCCGACCCCGAAGAGGGGTGGTTGGCCCAGGCATCGATGATGGGCGGTGTCACCGTGCTGGTGGTGGCCGCGCTGCTGGCCGTGCAGGTACTGGCGGTGCCCTTCTCGGGCGAGAGTGGCAGTATCGATACAGGCAGCATGGAATATGCGCTCGTGCAGATGGACCAGTTCGCGAAGGCCGAGGGCGTGCCGGTGAAGCCACCGTGCGACGCCGTCGGGGTGCCGTTCAAGAACTAGCCGTGTGCCGCGGCAGATCGGCTGCGCGGTCTCATATCGTGTGAGCCGCAGGGGGGGCATGCCCCCGGCTGGCACAGGAGGCGGAATGGCGAAGTGGCCCGTCAACGGCGGCGACGGCATGTCGCAGGACCAGCGTCGCGCGTATTGGGAGAGCGAGCATGCCGACCATGACTACGAGGGCGTGTTCAGCATCTCGCAGGACGAGGGCGTCATCGGGCCGTGCGTCGACGCCATCACGCGGGCGGGCTGCCATCGGGTGATCGTGGCCGGCTGCGGATCGAACGTGGCCCTGCAGCAGGCCATCGCCGAGCGCGTGCCGCAGCTGGAGTCGGTGACCGGCGTGGACTTTCCCGGGGTGGTGGAGGTGGCGGCACGCCGCACCGATGACCCGCGCATCGGCTATGTGGGCGCCGACATCGCGGTGGACGGCTGCGGCGTGTCGGGCGACTGCGTCGTCACCATCAACTCGGTGCTGTCTGATGTGGACGACGAGAACCGCGCGCTGCTGCGGCGCTTTCGCGAGGCGCTGCCAGCGGGCGGGCTGCTGGCCGGGTTCTTCCCGACCATCTTCACCCCGGTGGAGCTTGGCTATCTGCAGCCCGACCGGCGCATGCTCGACCAGGTGAACCTGGAGGAGTGCCGGTTTTCCGAGGAGAAGCAGGGCCTCA
>JAURGT010000051.1 GCA_030833665.1 Miltoncostaeales bacterium | reverse complement strand
TCCGGCGCCAAGGGGACCGAATGGCTCCGCCCGGACTGCAAGTCGCAGGTCGCCGTCCGCTACGAAGACGGCCGCCCCGTCGCCATCGAGAACGTCGTGATCTCGACGCAGCACACGGCCGACGTCTCGCACCGCCAGATCGAAAAGTTCTGCATCGAGCAAGTCATCCAGAAGGTGCTCCCCAAGGCCCTCGTCGGCAAGAAGACCGAATACCTCATCAACCCCACCGGCCGCTTCGTCGTCGGTGGTCCCCAGGGCGACTGCGGCCTCACCGGCCGGAAGATCATCGTGGACACGTACGGCGGCATGGCCCGCCACGGGGGCGGCGCCTTCTCGGGCAAGGACCCCTCGAAGGTCGACCGCTCGGCCGCCTATGCCGCGCGCTGGGTGGCCAAGAACGTCGTGGCGGCCGGTTTCGCGACGCGCGCCGAGGTGCAGGTGGCCTACGCCATCGGCGTCGCGCGCCCGGTGTCGGTGAACGTGCAGACGTTCGGCACGGGCACGCGGCCCGACGAGGAGATCCTCAAGTGGATCGAGGAGAAGTTCGACCTGCGGCCCGCGGCCATCATCGAGCACCTCGACCTGCGCCGGCCCATCTACCAGAAAACCGCCGCGTACGGCCACTTCGGCCGTACCGAGCCGGAGTTCACCTGGGAGAGCACGGCGATCGGCGACGAGCAGGCTGGCTGATCCGGCGAACGGGGGGGCGGCCGCGCAGGTCGTCCCCCTGGTCGCCGCCCGCGCCCTCGACCGGGCGCTCGACTACTCCGTGCCCGCGGAGCTCGACGCGCGGGCCATTCCCGGCGCGCTGGTGGCCGTGCGGCTTGGGCGGCGCGCCGTGCTCGGGGTGGTGGTGGGCCGCGAGGCTCCGACCCACGAGGGCAGGCTGCAGCCGGTCGCCGGCGTCGTGGACGCCCCGGCGGTGCCGCCCGACCTGATCGAGCTCGCGCGGTGGGTGGCGGCACGCACGCTGGCGCCGCTGGGCGCCTGCCTTCGCCTCGTGCTTCCGCCCGGCTCGGAGGGCGCGCTGCGCAGGGGGCCCGAAGGCACCTGGCGGCTGGGCGCGCCCACGGGGCAGGGGCGGGAGCGGCTGGTGGCGCGCGCCGTGGAGGGCGCGGGGGAGCCCGGGGGGAGGCGCGCCGCCGTGCTCGCGGAACTGCGCTCAGCCGGTGGCACGCTGCCCGCTGCAGAGCTGGTGCGGCTGGCCGGCACCACCATGCCCACGCTCCGCCGCATGGCGGAGGACGGCGTGATCACCCTCGGCGCCGAGCGGGAGGATTCCAGCGGGCTGAACTGGTTCGGCGCCCCGCCGGCGCCGGACGCGCCCCCGAAGCTCACCGCCGAGCAGGCGGCGGCCGTGGAGCGCATCACCTCGGGCATCGGGTCCGGTGCGAGCGATGCGCTGCTGCTCCATGGGGTCACCGGGTCGGGCAAGACCGAGGTGTACCTGCATGCCATCGCCCGGGCGCGCGAGCTGGGGCTGGGATCACTGGTGCTGGTGCCCGAGATCGCGCTCACCCCCCAGCTGCTCGGCCGGCTGCGCGCGCGCCTGGGCGAGCGCGTGGCCGTGTGGCATTCGGCGCTCGCGCCGTCGGAGCGCGCCGCCGAATACCGGCGTATCGCCGCCGGGGAGGCTGACGTGGTGCTGGGCGCCCGCAGCGCGGTGTTCGCGCCCGTTCCGCGCCTCGGCCTGGTGGTGGTGGACGAGGAGCATGACTCGTCGTACAAGCAGGACGCCACTCCGCGCTATGACGCCCGCCAGGTGGCCTATAGGCGCGCCCTCGATGCGGGCGCGGTGCTGGTGTACGGCAGCGCCACGCCGCGCCCAGAGGCGTGGCACGCACTCGAGCGCGTCACCCTGGCGTCGCGGGCCGATGGCGCCGGCATGCCCCCCGTGACCGTGGTGGACATGCGCACCCAGCCGGCGGGCCCGGTGTCGCGCCCGCTGGCGAAGGCCCTGCAGGAGGCCGGCGAGCGCGGAGAGAAGGCGATCATCCTGCTGAACCGGCGTGGCTTCTCGCGCACCACGCTGTGCCGCTCATGCGGGTGGATCGCCCGGTGCCCCGACTGCGACGTTCCGATGGTGCTGCACCGCGAGGGCGCGGACGACCGCCTGGTGTGCCACCACTGCGGGCTCGAACGCGTGCCGCCCACCACGTGCCCGTCGTGCCGCTCGGTGGACGTCGGCCGCCAGGGGTCCGGAACGCAGGCGCTCGAGGACGCACTCGCGCGCATCGTCCCCGACACCCGCCTCGTGCGCCTCGACGCCGACAGCGCGGCGCGGCGCGGCGGCATCGTGGGCCTGCTCGACGAGTTCTCGCGTCCTGGGCCGGCGATCCTGCTCGGCACCCAGATGGTGGCGAAGGGGCATGACCTGCCTGCGGTCACCGTGGCGGGGATCCTCGACGCCGATGCCGCCCTGCAGCGCGCCGACTTCCGGGCAGAGGAGCGCGCCTTTTCGCTCATCGTTCAGCTCGCGGGTCGCGCCGGTCGCAGGAAGGGCGAGGAGTCGAGGGTGGTGGTGCAGGCATGGGAGCCCGCCGCCCGCGCCGTGCAGCTGGGCGCCAGCCACGCCGTGGCCGAGTTCCTGGATGGCGAGGTGCAGCGGCGCGAGGCCCGCGGCATGCCCCCGCACGGGCACCTGCTGCGCATGGTGGTGGAGGGGGAGTCGAAGCAGCGGGTGGCGGAGGTGGCCGACGAGCTCGCCGACGCGCTGGCGCAGGCCGACCCGTCCATCGCCGTGCGCGGGCCCTCGCGCCTGCATCGCCTTCGCGGCCGCAGCCGCCGCGCCCTCCTGCTGCAGGCGCGCAGATCGTCGTCGCTCACCACGGTCGCGCGGCACGTGCTCGACGCCCCGGGGGGGCCCGCATCGCGCTCCGGCGTGCGCATCGGGGTCGATGTGGACCCGCAGGACACCTGAAAAGGCGGGTCCGATCCCGCTAGCCTGCCCCCGGCCCGAAATCCCGACCTGAGGTCAGTCCGATGCCTGCCCCGCGAATCTTCGCGTCCCAGTCCGAGCCCCGCGCCCAGTGGACCCACGTCCTTGCGTCCGTGCTGGCCCTCTGCGGCCCCGATCACCGTACGGCGCTGATGCGGGAGTTCCTCGATGAGGACATCGAGAACGTCGACACCGCGATCGTGCGCGAGTTCGCGCCCGCCGGCGACGACGTCGTCGACATCGTGGTACAGGATCGCGACAAGGCCTGGGCGCTCGTGGTGCAGACCTCGCTGACGTTCCAGGGCGACATCGCAGACCGCCTGACGCTCGCTGCAGGTGCCTTCGGGGACTACGGTCGCGTGATCGTGATGGGCATCACCGCCGACCGCAAGCCGGGCCCCTACATGGATGCCGTCGCCGCCTCGGGCGCCGAGACGCGTTACTGCTCGTGGCTGCGCGTGCGCGACTGGGTGCAGGAGCGCCCGGAGCGCGGCAAGGCCGAGGGCGTCGACCTCGCCGTGCTGCAGCAGGCCGAGTACTTCCTCACTCCGAACGTGGCCGAGCTCTACCGGCTCGAGGACATCGTGCCCACCGTGCCGCTCGAGGCGCGCGAGGCCGTCACCGCCGCGTTCTTCGGCCTGAATGACCTGTCACCCGCCCCGCGCATCGACCAGTCGCCCGACGGCGCGACGGCGATCTTCCCGCGCACCGGCGACACCAGGGCCGAGCTCATCATCACCGGCGGCTCCGCCCGCCTGGCCCTTGAGGGCCAGGGCGAGGTGGCCATCGGGTCGGACGCCGAGTGGGAGGCTGCCGCATCGGGCTCCCTGGCAGAGGCCCGCCGCCTGCTCCCGAGGAAGAGGTAGCCATCACGGCCGGCGCGGGCGCGACACACGGCACCGTCGCCGGCCGCTGGGCCGTCGGCGAGCCGATCGCCCGCGGCGGCCAGGCCACCGTCCACCGCGCCGTGCACGTTTCGCTGGGGCGCGAGGCGGCCATCAAGGTGTTCCACCCGCACGTGTGGGACGACCCGGCCTTCCGAGTGCGGTTCCGCCGCGAGTGCGAGGCGCTCATGGCGCTTGAGCACCCCAACGTGATCCCGGTGCTCGATGCCGGCGAGTCGGACGACACTGGCTGGATCGTCATGCACCTCGCCCGCGGCGGCACGCTGGCCGACCGCCTGGCGCGCGGGCGGCTGCATGACGACGAGACGCTGGCGATACTGCGACAGGTGGCATCGGCGCTCGACGCCGCCCACGCCGAGGGGTGCCTTCATCGCGATGTGAAGCCCGAGAACGTGCTGCTCGAGCCCGATGGGCATGTGTGGCTCGCCGACTTCGGGGTGGCCCGCGCCGTGGGAACCACCACGACGGTGCCGGGCCAGATGATCGGCACGGCGGCCTACATGGCCCCGGAGGTCATCGCCGGCGGGCCCGCCCGCCCGCCCGCCGACCTCTATGCGTTTGCCTGCATGGCCTTCGAGTGCGTGACCGGGCGCCGCCCGTTCCCGGATGGCGAGGTAGGCACGGTTCTCTTCGCGCACCTCGAGCGCACGCCGCCCCGAGCGCGGTCGTTGCGCCCCGATCTGCCGCGTCGCGCCGAGCGGGCGCTGCAGGCGGGCCTCTCGAAGGACCCGCGCGAGCGCCCCCGCACGGCCACGGCGCTGGTTGATGCCCTCGGGGCCGCCCTGCCGCGTCCTGACGCCACCATGCCATACCGCGCGATGCCATCGACCACGCGAGGCGCATCGAGCGGCGGGCGGTCGCGGCGCAATGCCGGGCTGCTGGCCCTCGCTGCCGCGTCGGTGCTCGTGGTGGGCGGGGCGGTTGGGGGCTTCGCCCTGCTGAACTCGGCCGCGCCCGGGGCTGCAGAGGCCCCCGCACGGCCGCCGCTGCCGACGATCCCGACCTCCGACGGCGAAGTGACGGGCAGCGAGGCGCCGCGCGGCGCGGTGCCGGGTGCCACCGCGGCCGACCGGGTGGCCGCCAGGTCGCTCGATGACGCCAGCGCATTCGCGGTGAGCCCCGGGGCGGGTCGCACGGCGGCCACCGTGGCCGCGGCCACGGTGGCGGCGCTCGTGGACCGCGGCCTCGAGGTGGTCGAGGTGGGCCTCGAGGGAGACGGTACGATCGCGCTGGCCCGCGCGCCGGGTGACTTCCTGCAGCGTGGCGACACCTGGGCCATCGCGCAGGTGCCGGGCGCCAGCGCCGGCGCGCCGGATCGCGTGCTGGTGTTCCGGGGTACGAATGGCGCCCCTTCGCGCTTTGCGGATGCCCTCTCCGCCGCGCGGCCGGCCACCCTCCTCGCGCCCCGCGGGGGCTGACAGGACGCACGGCCCCGGTCGGGGGCGATGGTACCCTGATGGCATGTCGCGTCGCTCCTTCGAGGACTCCGAGCGCGAGGCCGCGCGCCTCGCCGCGCTCGAGTTCATCCGCCAGTACGGCGACCCCGTGCTGCGCACCCCCGCGGATCGCGTGGAGGTGTTCGACGAGGCCCTGGTTGCCGAGGCGCACGAGATGGTGCGGCTCATGGTGGACGGCCGCGGCGTCGGCCTTGCCGCCCCGCAACTCGGCCGCCTGCGCCGGCTCATCGTGGTGCAGCCCTACGAGGAGGAGCCGGCCCACGCGCTGGTGAACCCGGAGATCATCGCGCGCAGTGATGAGGAGGAGATCGCCACCGAGGGGTGCCTCTCCATCGGCGAGGTGAACGTCGACGTGTCGCGCGCGGTGCAGATCCGCATCCGGGCGCAGGACCTCAACGGCACGGAGTTCGAGGCCGACCTCGAGGGCTTCGCCGCCCGCGTGGTGCAGCACGAGATCGACCACCTCGACGGCATCCTCATCCTCGATCGCGCCACGCCCGAGGACCGTCGGGCCGCCCTCGCCGAGCTGCGCGAGTCGCTGCTCCCGAGCGCCTAGGCCGGCACACCCATGAGGGTCATGTTCGCGGGAAGCCCCGCGCCCGCCGTGCCGGTGCTGCAGGCCCTGATCGACTCACGTCACGAGGTGGTGCTGGTGGTCACGCGCGAGGACCGGCCCCGTGGCCGCGGACGCACCCCGGTGCCCACGCCCGTGGGCGAGGCGGCACACGCCGCAGGTATCCCCGTGCTCAAGCCCGCATCGATCAACGCCGCCGAGTCGCTCGCCGTCATGCGCGACGCCAGCGCCGGCGCGCTGGTGGTGGCGGCCTTCGGGCAGATACTCAAGGGCGACGTGCTGGACGGCTGGCCGTGCGTGAACGTCCACTACTCGCTGCTGCCGCTGTACCGCGGCGCGGCGCCGGTGGAGCGCCAGTTGATGGACGGGGTGGAGGAGACCGGCACCACGATCATGCTCATGGACGCCGGGCTGGACACCGGGCCGATCATCGAGGTCGTCCCCGTCCCCCTGGCCCGCGACGACGACGCCGGATCGCTGTTGATGAAGATGGCCGACGCCTCGGGTCCGGCCGTGGTGCGGGCGCTGGACGCCATCGAGGTGGGCAGCCTGGAGAGCACGCCGCAGCCCGATGATGGCGCATCGCTCGCGCCCAAGATAACCGACGACGACCG
>JAURGT010000050.1 GCA_030833665.1 Miltoncostaeales bacterium | reverse complement strand
GAGAACCTGAAGCTCCTGGGAGTTGACGTCAACAAGGGGTTCGTGTACGTCGACACGCACTGCACGGAGGAGGTCTTCGAGGTCGCTGAAAAGACGATCATGAAGGCTAAGGCCATGGCGAAGGACGTGCCGATCACGATCATGAAGATCGACGACTACGGGGTGCCGCGCTACGACGAGCTGGTGGTGGTGGCATCCGAGGACGCCATCCGCGACAGGCCGGCCGCCATCCGCGCGGCGCTCGCCGGCATCGCCGCGGGGACCGAGGCCGCCGCGGGCGACCCCGGCGGCGCCGTGACCGCGCTTGAGAAGGCGAACCCCGACATCGCGAAGAAGGTGCTGCCCGCGCAGGTGAGCGACACACTGCCGGCGCTGCTGCCGGAGGGCAGCGCAGCGCTGCGAATGGACGCCGCGCAGTGGGATGCCCTCGCGGCCTGGATGGTGAAGGAGGGCCTCGTGAAGGACGGGGTCTCGGGGTCGGGCGCAATCGACTCGTCGCTGCTGCCGGAGGCATCCCGATGAGCGACGGCGTGTTCCCGCTCATCATCGAGACCGGCATCGGCGTGGACCTCGCGGGCGACGACGCCACGAAGGCGGCCGTGCGCGCCGTGGAGGACACCATCCGCCGCGTGCTCTTCCCGCGCATGCGCGACGTTCTGCCGGACGGCGACCGCGCGAACATGCGCGTGGAGGCCACGATCGCCGTGCCCGGCGCTGACCGCGTGGACGTCGAGGACGTGCGCGGACGCTTCCCGTACGGCCAGGTGACCGTGCGGGTGGTGGAGGGGGGACATCGCCAGCCCAATGGGCTGATCGGCGACGACGGTGCCGAGGGGGTGATCCTCGTGGCGATCGCCGTGATCGCCGTGGGGTGGTGATCACGGCCCGGGCTGGCATCGCTACAGGGGCGTGCCCGACTTCAGTGTGACGCCCAGGTGCTCACGCAGCATCAGGGCGATGAGGCGTTCGGCTCCGGCGGCGGCGGAGTGAGGCACGCAGTCGGGTGCCTCGGCGAGGGGACGCGCGAGCAGTGCCACGAGCGCATCGGCCGCCGGGGGTTCCAGCGCCTCGGCGCCCGACCCGATGTAGCAGGCGCCACACACTCCGCCCCCCGCGGCCGCTGAGAAGCCATCAAGAGGCGGGGGCCCGCCACACGAGGCACACGAGGCCAGATGCGGCACGAGCCCCGATACGGCCAGCAACTTCGCCTGCGTGCCGAGCACGTACGGGTCGAGGCGGGGAGGCTCGTCGCGGGCGGGCGCCACGGCGATGAGCGACAGCGCGCGGGTGATGAGGTTGTAGGGTGCCTCGGCCTCCTCGTGCTCAGGCACCACGCGCAGGGCGGCCTCGAGAACGCAGCCCGCGGCCCGGAGCCGGTAGCCATCCATCCACAGGCCCGCGCCCGCGTCGATCACCTGCGTGCCCCGCAGGGTCAAGAGGTCGCCGCGGCCCTCCACCAGCGTTGCGTGCAGTCGCACACCGGGCTGCAGGCGCCCGCCCTGCTTCGAGGTCGGCTTGCGGGCGCCCTTGGCGATGGCCGACACCCTCCCGAGGCCCGGCGTGAGCAGCGCGAGAATGGCATCGCTCTCGCCGTAGCGCAGCGTGCGCAGCACCACGGCGTCGGTCTCGATGGTGGCCACCGCTCAAGTGTCGCACCCGGCGCGGATCGCCTAGCCTGCCCGCCATGCCTGACGTGACCGTCTACACCACCGAGTCGTGCCCGTTCTGCATGCGCGCCAAGGCGTTCCTCGACCAGCGCGGCGTGCAATACGACGAGATCTTCATCTCCCGTTCCGACCACGCGGCGCGCGAGCGCCTCGTGGCAGAAACGGGTGGCTACACCTTCCCGCAGATCATCATCGACGGCCGCAACATCGGCGGTTGGGACCAGCTCTCGGCCCTCGATTCCGCCGGCGAGCTGGACGCCCTGCTGGCCTAGGCCACTGCGGGCGCCGCCGATCGGCGGCGGTGGTTAGCGAGCCAGGAGGTCGGCAGCCGTCGGCACGCCCCGCACCGACGTGGCGCTGCGCACGGCGTCGCGCGCCGCCGCGGCGGCCATCTCGGCGGCGGCGTTACCCGCCACGACCGGGTTGGCCGATGCCGTGCCCGTCGACACCGCGAACGCGATGTCACCGTCGAGCGCCGTGCCGTAGGGCGCGATGGCGCGGGCCAGCCCGGCATGCGCCTGGCGCGCCAGGTGGGTGCACCCCGGCTTGTCGATCGCGGCGTCGGTGGCCACCACGCACAGGGTGGTGTTGCCCATGTCGGCGAGCCGGGGGTGACGCGCCGCGCCACCGAGCATCTCGCGCGCGCTGTCCACGAAGCCGCGGCCGTCCTCCCAGGCCCCGGCGATGACCTGGCCGTCCTCCCCCAGCACGTCGCCGAAGGCATTGACCGCCACCAGTGCCGCCACCGTGGCCCCACCCTCCAGGCGCACGCTGGCGCTCCCGATTCCCCCCTTGCACCAGTGGTCCCGGCCGTGGCACTTGCCGACGGTGGCACCCGTGCCCGCTCCCACGCTGCCCACCTCGTGCGGGCCCTCGGTGGCGGCCTCAGCGGCGAGGCGGCCCTCGGCGGCGCCGGGACGGCGCGCATTGCCCGTGATGCCGAGGTCGAACAGCGAGGCGGCGCACACGATCGGGACGATCGCCATACCGGTGTCCACGCCGAGGCCCTGCTCCTCGCACCAGGCCATCACGCCCGACGCCGCATCGAGCCCGAACGCGCTCCCGCCCGAGAGAACGATGGCCGAGACGAGCGGCACCGTGGCCTCCGGGCGCAACAGGTCGGTCTCGCGGCTGGCGGGTCCGCCCCCGCGCACGTCGACGCCACCGCACGACCCCTGGGGCAGGATCACCGCCGTGCACCCCGTGCCGGCCTCCGCATCGGTCCAGTGCCCCACCCTGATGCCGGGAATGTCGGTCAGCACGTCTCGCCCATCTCCAGCGGCTGGCACTTCGGGCACCAGTAGGTGCCACGCTGCGCCACCACACCCTTCTCGATCGTGGTGCGGCAGCGCGGACACGGCTCGCCCTGCCTGCGGTGCACGAGGAAGAGGTCCTGCATGCCGCCCCGGCTGCCGTGGGCGTCACGGTACCGGTCGAATGATGCGCCCCCCACCGCGATGCCCATGCGCAGGCGGTCGCGAATGGCGCGATGCAGGCGTCGCACCTCGGCCGGGGTGAGCGAGCCACCTGGCCGCCGCGGATGCACACGGGCGCGGAACAGCGCCTCGTCG
The DNA here is from genome assembly GCA_030833665.1 of Miltoncostaeales bacterium. Lineage (GTDB taxonomy): Bacteria > Actinomycetota > Thermoleophilia > Miltoncostaeales > Miltoncostaeaceae > SYFI01. The sequence goes on along the minus strand of JAURGT010000050.1, from coordinate 3,499 downwards.
GCGTAGATGTTGCCCACCCCGGCCACGATGCGCTGGTCGAGGATGAGGGCCTTGATCGCGGCCGTGCGTCGTTCGAGGGATGCCCCGAGGTGCCGCGAGGTGAACCGCGGAGACATGGCGTCTACGCCCGTGCGCTTGCCCCAGGCGCGAGTGCGGGCGGAGCGCCCGGCGGGCAGGAACCACGCCCGCCCGAAACGCCGTGGGTCGGCGAAGGTGACAACCGAGCCGTCGTCGATGCCCAGCACCGCGCGCGCGTACGGCGTGGGCCCGTCGGGCTCGGCCGGGGTCCACAGCAACTGGCCCGTCATGCGCAGGTGCATGGCGAGCGCCTCGCCGTCGTCGAACTCGATGAACAGGTACTTGCCCGTGCGTCGGAGCTCCCGCACCGAGCGGCCCTCGAGCCGCTGCTCGAATGCCGAGGGGTCCTCGGGATCCACCAGCAGCGGATCGAGCACCCGCGCGCTCGCGATGGTGCGACCGCCGATGTGGCCGGCAAGCTGGCGGCGGATCGTCTCTACCTCGGGGAGCTCGGGCATCAGTCGCCCACCACGATGGCCTCGGACACCATCTCCACGGCGCGGTCAACGAGCCAGGCATCCGATCCATGGACGATGGCCAGGACGTCGCCCTCCCCCACTGCCGCGCCCGGAAGGGCCACGACCTCCACCCCGGCCAACGGGTCGATCACCTGCCCGGGGTCGAGCCTGCCGGCCCCGAGCCATCGCGCCGCCTGGCCGATGCGACCGGCGTCCGCACCGGTGACGGTGCCGCCCACGGTGGCCTGCACCGTGGCGCGGATCGCCGCCTGCGGCAGCAACTCGGGGTGGCCCACCACGGCCTGGTCACCGCCCTGCGCCGCCACCCAGCGCTCTGCCGTGGCCGCACCGCGCCCGTCACGGATCATCTGGCGCACGGAGTCGGCATCTCCATCGGCCCCCGCCGCGGCCAGAGCGGCGGCGGCCAGGGCGCACGCCGCGGTTACCAGGGCGGAGTCACCCTCACCGCGCAGCACAGCGAATGCCTCGCGCACCTCGAGCAACTGCCCGGCCACACCGCCGATCGGCGCGGCCCTCTCCGACGGAACGGCTGCCACCACGCGATTCCACTCTTCTCCCAGGCCCTCCGCGAGCGCACACGCGGTCCGGGCGTGCTCAATGTCGGGCAGCAGGGCGCCGCTGCCACCGGGTATCTCCACGGCCAGCGCGCCAGCGCCCCCGCTGATGCCGCGCGCTGCGGCGGCGATGGCCACCATGGCGTCCCCCTCCGCCGTGGCCGTGGCGTCGCGCAGGGATGCCATGCGACGCTCCTCGGGCACCAGGCGCTCACCGGGCTCCGCAATCACAATTCCTGTGTCGCGTGCCTGCAACACCCATTGCTCGACTCCGAGGTCCGATCGCATGCCCGGGATCGCGTCGATGGCGTCGAGCACGCCCCCCACGTGCGCGATCGACCGCGCGCCTGTAGACGCCACGATCACGCCCCCGGCTGCTGCGAGGCAGGAGGCAGAGATGACCAGCGCCGAATCGCCCACGCCACCCGCGCTGCGAATGTCGGCCGTGGGGCCGAGACGCCCCAGTTCAAGCCGGTCGCCGCCCGCGAGGAGGGCCCTCACGACCGCAAGGGAGGCCTCGTACGGCACGCCCCGGAGGCCCGCCGTGGCGCACCAGGCAGCCATCTGCGCGTCGGAGGCGGCGCCGGTGGTCCACGCGTTCACGAGGGCGGCCACGTCGGCCGGATCCACCGGTTCACCGCGCCTGGTGCGCTCCAAAACCTCCAGCGTGGGCAGCGGAACCTTCATCACCGGCGACGCTAGCAAGGGGTGGTATGGTCATTCCCATGCGTCGATCAGCCCTTCTGGCTGTGCCCCTGACCATCGCCGCGCTTGCCGTCCCCACGTGGGCAGTGGCGCAGCCGGCTCAGGGCACCACGACAAGCGGCACGACTCCCACCACCGCGGGGTCGACCACGCCGACCACCTCGACCCCGGCGTATACGGGGCCGCCGAGGCTGTCGGCGCTGCGGCTGCGCAAGGTCGTGAAGGCGCAGCAGGGCCACGCGCGCTTCATGCTCGGCATGAAGTCGGCGGGACCCGGAACCTTCACGGTGAAGATCACCAGCGTGAAGGACAAGAAGGTGGTCCGCACCATCACCAGCGCGGCCAACAGGCCGGGCGGGAACGTGTGGTTCCTCGTGCAGGCCGTCAACGACCAGGGCTATCAGCTTCCGAGCGGCCCGTATTCGGTGAGAATCTCGCTCACCGATGGGCAGGGCCGCACCGCGAAGGCGCTCAAGCGGAACTTCCGACTCGTGCTCACGCCGCCGCGCGGCCGCCTCGACGGGTTCACCGTCACGAACCTGCCAGCCATCGCGCGCCAGTTGAAGATCCCCGAGGGCGGCCAGTTGGTCACCGCTCTCGGCGCCAAGGGCGTGCTCGTCACCGCCGGCCTGCGCCGCGGAGACGTCATCACGAGGGTGAACAACGTCGACGTCACGACCCCGGGCCAGTGGGCCACCGCGCTCAAGGCGCTGCCGGCCGACACCGCCGTCCCGATCGAATACCGTCGCGGCGCGGAGGTGCGCGCGGGCATGATCTCGCTGCCCCCGGACTGGAATCCGGCCCCGAGCTACGAGAAGGCCTTCAAGGTGCTCGTGAGGCGGAACCCCAACACGCTCGGATACCTGCTCGCCGCCGCGCGTGACCGCTTGGACGCCGGCAAGCCGGACGACGCACAGAAGATGCTTGACACGTGGCCCAAGGGCCTGAAGATCACCGCCATCGGCCAGATGCTCCAGGGCGAGATCCTCCTCGACAAGAACGACCTCGAGGGCTCCCTCGGCGCGTACAACCGCGCGGTGAAGAAGGACCCGGCGCTCGCGCCGGCGCTGCTCGGCCAAGGCCTCGTGCTCTCGCGCCTCGATCGCACGGCGGAGGCCGTTCCGGCCTTCCAGGCCGCGGGCGCCGCCGACCCCTTCAACGCGATCGCGCAGGCATTCCTCGCCTACGCCCTCATCGCCACCGACCAGTTCGAGCCGGCCATCGCGGCCGCCACCGAGGCCGTTCGCCTCGACCCGAACTACGAGGACGGCTACGTCGCCCTCGGCCTCGGCCTCATCGCCACCGACCAGAAGGCCCGGGGGGTCTCCGAGCTCAAGAAGGGCCTCCTCCTCATATCGGACCAGGAGCGCGCCGACGAGCTGATCGCCCAGCACCTGGAGCCCGCACACCCCTAAGAGGCCACCTCCGGCCCCCACGGAAGCGCTGCATGCCCCCTGATGCCCCGAGCGCCTGACCCCCGGGAGGGAGCGAGGCGCCGCAGGGGACGGGGAACCCCTGCGCACAGCTCGCGGCCAGGTGCGCAGGTTTGCACTACGGGGTTGCGGCCACTCGCCAAAGCGGGATCAGCATTTGCGGGGACCGCAAATGCGGGATCCCCGGCTGCGATCGCCGCAACCCCGTAGTGCGAACCTGCGCAAACCGCTGCGGTAGTCCGCAGGGGTT
>JAURGT010000004.1 GCA_030833665.1 Miltoncostaeales bacterium | reverse complement strand
CAAGGCCAACGGCCTCGGCCAACTCCGCAGCCCCTGCGAACACTGCGATCGACCCATCGGGGCGCATCACGCGAAAGGGGGCCTCGGGTTGGAAGGTGGTGGTGGCCCACACGATCGCGCCGCGAAGGTCACCGAGCAAGAAAGGCCGCGTAGTCGAACTCCTCGGTGTCCTCGCCCGACTCGGCCAGCTCGTGAATCCTGAGCTCGAGGTCGGTGATGCCCATCTCGTGCGGCACGTGGTCGCCGAACAGCGCCTGCATTCGCAGGAAAAGGTCGAGTGCCTCGGTGTCGATGATCGCGGCGTACGGCTTGCCGTAGCGCATGACCACCACCACCTCGTCGGGGGCGGGATCGGGGATTCGCACGTCGTTCGCGGCCACTGTTCGCGTCTTCACCGCTGGCCCTCCTTCATGTCGGACGACATGACTATATCTCGTACATCTCTCCTGCTGGAGGCAGCGTAGATCGAGACCGCACACCGAAGTGGCACGCACCGTAAGGATCGGCGCGCCAACGCGAGACACCTAAGTGCAGACGCGAAGGAGGAGGCACGTGACCGAGAGCAGCGCAATCGACGGAGTGATCACCGGGCCCGTCGGCCTGGCCCTGGCGGTGGCCGGGGAGCGCGAGAGCATCCACGGGCACGAGCACTGGCGGCGCGTGGGCGAGAACGGCATCGACCTCGCGCACAAGGAGGGCGTGAGCTGCCACGTGGCGCTGCTGTTCGCGATCCTGCACGACTGCCGCCGCGAGAACGACGGCCACGACCCCGGGCACGGGCCGCGGGCGGCCGAGCTGGCAGAGTCGGTGGGGCACGAGGCCCTGGGCATCACGCCCGATGAGCTGCGCACGCTCACCTACGCGATGCACCACCACGACCGCGGCCAGGTGACCGACGACCCACTGGTGGGCGCGTGCTGGGACTCCGACCGGCTCGACCTCATCAGGGTGGGCACGCGCCCCGACCCGGCGCTGCTGTCCACGGAGAGCGCCCGCGACCCCGTACGCATCGCCCTCTGCACCGACCACCGGGCCGAGCCCCCCACGTGGCAGCGCCTGGTGCAGCGGCTGGCCGACCCCGGGCGGCTCACGATCGAGGAGCAGATCCGCCGACTCGACGCCAACCCGCGGTTCACCCGGGTGCAGGGCAACCCCGATGAGGTGACCCTCACGTTCATCACGCGCCGGCGGTAGTCGCAGGCTGCGGGACGGGCTGTGCATGGCCGGCTCCGGTACCGTCTCGCCATGGCAAAAACCCCCGCGATGGGGCGCAAGGGCGCCCTCGTCGCCATCGCCGCATCGGTGGCCTGCGGGCTGGCGATAGTGCCCCAGCAGGCCCTGGCCAACGGGTGCCTGTTCCCACCGGTGTGGGATCCGGACACCAGCACGTACACCATCAGCACGGCAGAGCAGCTGCGCACGCTCTATCAGGGCGCGTGCGACATGAGCGCCACGATCCGCCTGGCCAACGACATCGACCTCACCGACACCGGGGAGTTCCTGCCCATTGGCAGCACCGTCGACCCGTTCACGGGCACCTTCGACGGCGCGGGGCACGCGATCACCGGCCTCCAGGTGACATCGCCGGCCAGCAGCGGCTTCGGCCTCATCGGCTGGAGCAGCAACGCGACGATCCGCGACCTCCGGGTGACGGGAACCGTGATCAGCCTGGGCGTGGAGACGACTGGCGGCATCCTCGCCGGGAGCGCCACGAACACGACGATCACCAACGTGCATGTGAACGGCACCGTGAACGTGCCGGACGGCGCGGGCGGGATGGTGGGGTCGCTCGCCGGAGGATCCATCACCAACTCGTCGGCCGCGGTGGTGGTGACCTCCGGCCTCACTGCGGGCGGAATCGTTGCGTCGATCTACCAAGCAAGCCAGGTGGCCCCCGAGATCAGCGGCACCAGCAGCACGGGATCGGCCACGTCGATCGGCGGCACGTCGGGTGGCATCGCGGGATCCATATTCGGGGGCACCGTGCGCACCTCGAGCAGCACGGCGATCGTGCACGGCAACCGTGCAGGGGGTCTCGTGGGCAACGCCCAGTCGTCCGGCGACATCCCGGCCACGATCAGCGACTCGTTCTCCACCGGCGACGTGGTGGCCAACCCCGGGTCAGTGGACGAGATCGGGGGAATCCTCGGCGGGAACTGCCTGTACGAGCCCGCGAGTCTGGTGCGCAACTACTTCGCCGGCACGCTCACGCAGGCCGGTGGCGCCACCACGGGAGGAATCCTCGGCGGGGCGGGTGGCTGCCTGGTGTCGGTGGGCACGCAGGCCACCACCACGGGCAACCTCTGGAACAGCGACACCACCGGACCGGCGGGCGCGGGCGGCACGGTGGGCGTGGCCCGCACCACCGCCCAGATGCGGCAGATCGGCACCTACACCGAACTCGGCTGGAGCATCGCCAACGGATGGGATGCCAACCCCACCGCAACGTGGCTCATCTGCTCGCAGGTGAACAATGGCTACCCATTCCAGCGGGGCCAGCTGGCTGCCACCGCGTGCAAGGCACCCGCTGAGGCCGCCGCCGGGACAACGCCCGCGGCGCTCACCGCCACCCTGCTGCCCTCGCGCCGCCGGGTGGTGAGCGGGCAGCGCCTGCGCATCGGCATACGCACGGCCAACCCCGGGGGCACCGCTGCCGAGGCGGTCACCTCATGCATCCGGCTGCCGTCCCGCATGGTCGTCGCATCGACTGGCGGTGCGCTGCGGTCGGGCCGCACGGCGTGCTTCCGCGTGGGCACGGTGGCCGCGGGCGACCAGGTGACCAAGGTGATCACGGTGCGGGCGGTGAGCACGCGCCGCGTGCGGGTAACAGTCACCGGCAGCGCCCGGGCCAGCGGAGTGGCGAAGGTGCAGGCGGCCGCCACGCGGGTGACAGTCACCCCACGGGCACCGCGGGCGCGGGTTACGGGCTAGGAACCGACGCCCCGGGGCGTCAGCCCGCCATCGGCCCCATGTCGTCGGCGCGGGGATCGCCGCGGCGCCGCGCGGCACGCACCTGGGCGTGGGTGGGGAACGCCACCACCCGCACAACCTCCTCGCAGGTGGGGCAGCGCTGCTCGTAGCGCATCTGCTCCCACGACACGGCGTCGATGTCCAGATCGCCCGCTTGGCCCGCCCAGCCGCACCCGGAGCAGGTCACCTCGTCGGTGTCCTGCTGGTCGAAGAATGCGACGTGCTCGGCCATGGGCCCGGATTATGCAATGTAAGGCGCGGCCTCTCCCCGTCCGACATCCGTGTGGACGAACGAGGAGGAGATGACATGGCGAAGGTGATCGAGCAGGAGACCCCGGCCCTGCCCCTGCAGGCGGGCGAGGCCGTGCTGCACCGGGGCATCTCGGTGACGCCCCTGTTCCCCGTGGCCGACCCGGTGTGCGCCTATGTGTCGCTGGCCGAGGCCAGCGCACGCGGGCTCACCGTGAAGGAGGTCGACGAGGCCGGCAACGTTGGCGAGATCGTGGTGGTGAACCCCACCGCCGACCGCGTGCTGCTCTACGACGGCGAGGAGATCGCCGGCGCCAAGCAGGACCGCATCATCAACGTGGCCGTGCTCGTGGAGGCCGGCGCCACGGTGCCGGTGCCGGTGTCGTGCATCGAGGTGGGCCGCTGGCGGTACGAGAGCGACGCCTTCCGTCCGTCGGGGCGCACGCCCGCGCCGGAGGTGCGCCGGGCCAAGGCCCTTCACCTGCAGTCGGCGCCGCTCGTGCGCGGCTCGGCGCAGGACGCCGTGTGGGACGCCGTGGCGCTGAAGGAGGAGCGGCACGGGTTCCGGTCGGGAACATCCAAGCACGGCGATCTGATCGAGCACGAGCGCCCGAGGCTGGAGGAGCTTGCGCGGGCCTTCCCGCTGCAGCCCGGCCAGTGCGGCATGGTGCTGGGGGCCGGCGGCGGCACCGTGTGCATGGACGCCGTGTCGCGGCCCGAGGTATACGCCCGCCTGCACGAGGCGCTGCTCACCGGCTACATGCTGGACGCCCTGCACGATCTCGACGGCACGCCGCCGCCGGATGCCTCGGCAGGGGCGTTCCTGGGAGCGGTTGCCACCGCGCGCCGCACCCGGGGCCCCGCCGCGGGCCTCGGCACCGACCTGCGGCTCGCCGGCACCGGCGTGGTGGGGTCGGGCCTCGACGTGGACGGCGAGCTCATCCAGCTCACGGCGTTCGCGCGCGAGGCCGAGGGCGGAGCCGGCATCACCGATGTGCCAGTGGGCCGCATCGCACGGCCCACGCGGCGCCGGCGGTAGGTGGAATGCGCCTCCGGATGCCATCAGGCGCAGCGCGCCCGGCGGCATCCGGAGGCGCATGATCACCCGCTAGGCTTGCCTCATCATGCGCCCCCGCGCCGCGCTCCTCCTCTCGGTTCCGGCCGTGCTCGCCTGTGTGGCGGGTGCCATCGCCGCGTCGTGGCAGCTGCCGGCAACGACCCTCTCGGTCGCGGGGCGCGCATCGGATTCGCCCGGCGTGGTCATCGATGCAACGGGTGTGGCCACCGCGGCATGGGCGCCGGCAAGCGGCGACGCCGGTGCGATCCAGGCATCTCGTTTCGTGAACGGCGAGTGGACTGCCCCGCAGGACATCTCAGGGTCAGATGCCGAAACCCTCTACCCCGTGCTGGCGGTCGATGCGGCAGGGGCCGTCACGGCGGCGTGGACCCGCCGTGAGGGCGCCGGCTACGTGGTGCAGGCGGCCCGGTACGCCGGTGGCGAGTGGGGCCCTGCCCACGACCTTTCATCGGTGGGGAGCGCGGCCACGTATCCCTCCGTGGCCGTGGACCCCTCCGGAGTGGTCACCGCCGTGTGGCAGCGCGCGGCCGGGGGCAATGTGGTGGTGGAGTCCTCCCGCTTCGCCGGTGCGACCTGGACCAGCCCGGTGACCGTAGGGACCGGCAGCACCGGGCTCGTGATGAACGCGCACCCGCAGGTCGCCGTGGATGGGTCGGGGGTTGCCACGGCCACATGGATGCAGAGCAGCGCCGGGCAGATCGTCATCAGCGCATCCCGGTTCTCGGCCGGGGCCTGGAGCGCACCCCAGTCCATCTCCCCCGTCGGTGCCAATGAGTTCGGCTGGCACCCCCAGCTCGCCGCGGCCTCATCAGGCGACGTGACCGTGGTGTGGTACCAGTCGGTACCGGGCGGCTATGAGATCCGCTTCGCACGCTTCACCGCAGGCGCGTGGGGCGCATCGGCGGTCATCCCGGGATCCCCGGACAGCGGTGCGGCCTATCCCGCGGTCGCCGTCGACGCGTCGGGCGTCGTCACGGCCGCGTGGTACCGCGGCTCGACCGGTGCGAACGAGGTTGTCGCGTCGCGCTTCTCGGGTGGCGCCTGGAGCGCGGTCCAGCAGCTCTCCGCCGCCGGGCTGGACGCCTTCATGCCCACGGTGGCGGTGGACCCATCGGGCAGCGTGATGGCCACGTGGCAGCAGGCGACGGGCGCGGGCGAGTACTTCGTGGCGGCGGCGCGCCACGAGACCGGAACGTGGGGCACCGCGCAGGTGGTGTCTCCGTCGGGGGGCACCAACCGCTACCCCACGGTGGCGCTCGACGCCAGGGGCAACGCCGTCGTGGCCTGGGGTGGCTACGTCGACGGCGTCACGAGCGTGCAGGCCGCCCAGTTCTTCACCACCCCCTCTCCCCCGCGCTCGGCCGCGGCCACGCCGGGTGACGGCTCGGTCGAGGTCACGTGGACCGCCCCCGCGAATGACGCAGGATCTCCCATCACCGGCTATGAGGTGACGATGACGCCCGGGGATCGCACCTGCACCACGACGGCGCCCACCACGCGCTGCACCTTCTCCGGACTTGCCAACGGCACCGCCTACAGCTTCAGCATCACGGCCGCCAATGCGCTCGGCACCTCGTGGGCATCCACGGTCACCGCCATGCCACGCGTGCCGGCGTCCGGCGGGTCGGGGGCCGGGGGCGGCGCGAGCACCGCCCCGCTCACCGCCCCGCTCACCGCGATCATCACCACGTCGCGCAGGACGGTGGCCAGCGGCAAGCGCATCACGGCCAGCATCAGGGTGCGAAACACCGGCACGGCCACCGCCACGAAGGTGGTGGCGTGCATCAAGGCGCCGAAGGGGCTCTCCATCGTGCAGAAGCCCGGCGCGAAGAAGCGCCTGCGCAACCCCGCCTGCTTCACGGTGAAGACACTCCCGGTGGGCACGCAGGTGACGCGGAAGGTCACCCTGCAGGCCAGCGCCAGCCGCAAGGTCACGCGCTCGGTCACCGGCACCGCCCGGGCAAAGGGCATCGCGAAGGTGAAGGCCAAGCCCCGCAAGGTCGTGATCACCATCGCCAGGTAGGCGCGGCGCTACTCCAGGCTGCCGCGCGGGCGCACCCAGCGGGTGTCGATGCCCGATACCTCGGTGATGAGGTCGAAGTCGCCGTCGGAGTGGAGCACCGGCACGCCCGCCGACTCCGCCGCGGCGGCGACTCGCGTATGCATCACGGAGTGCGCCAGATATGCAGCGGGGCACGGGCGACCCCGATGAGCCGGCGGGGCAGGTGCCCCACCGGCTCGGGGAGGCCTGCTACTCGGCGTGCCCGCCCGACATCATGGCGGCGTAGTCCTCCTCGAGCGACTGGCGCTGGAGGCTCTTCACCTCGCGGTCCATCTTCTTGATGGCGCGCGAGAAGGCCTTGTCGATGGCCTTGTCGAGCTGCCAGTCACCCACCACCAGAAGGGCGACCTCGCCCTGGTCGAGGAACTCGCCGAGCTCCTTGACGTCCTTGCGGGACATCCCCTTGAGGAAGTGGCCGCCCAGGCCACCCGCCAGGGCACCCACGCCGGCGCTCGCCAGGATCGACGGCGGGAACAGGATGCCCACCACGGCACCGACGGCGGCGCCGCCCCATGCGCCCTTGCGCGTGACGGTCTCGTCCTTGTTCACGTGCACCTTGCCGCCGTCGTCCTTGCGGATGACCGCCGCGTCGAAGTTGCCGATCGCGCCGGCGGCGTAGAGCTCCTTGACGACGTCGTAGTCAGCCTGCGCGTCATCTTCATCGCCGTATACGGCAACGAAGATGAACGTGGTCTCGTCATCGGCCATAGGTGGCCTCCTTGTCCCTTGTTTCATCCAGATCGATCCAAACGCGATCTCTCGCAGCCAGAGCGTAACGCCGTGTCGGGCACCAGGCTGTACTGATCTCCTGCGAAGCGCTGATGTCGTGAGCGCGCGGAGCGTGATCACCCCGCGCTCACGCCGTCACACAACCCGAACAGGGTTCTTCGACGGCTCTTAGGTTGCCCTCACGGTGCTCTCGCCCGGGAAGATCAGGCTTGCGGTGCCTGCTCACTCAACCTCAGGAGCAACCCATGAAGATCCGTTCCCGCAAGCTCACCAGCCTCATGCTGGCCGGCAGCATCCTCGCCACCGGTGCAGCCGGGCTCGGCATGTCGAGCGCCATGGCCCATGACAACGGCGGGGAACAGAGCACCTCCCGCCAGCACCGCGCCGACCACAACCGGCCCGCCGCCGTGGCCACGGCCGTGAAGTCGCTGCTCGATGTTGACAGCGCCGGCCTCAAGGCCGCGCGCCAGGCCGGCACCTCGCTCACCGCCCTGGCGCAGCAGAAGGGCGTGTCGCGCGACGCCCTGGTGTCGACGATCTTCGAGGCGCTGAAGGCCAACCGCCCCGCCGGCGCCCCGGCCCGCACCGACGCTCAGATCACCGCCGCGGCGGGTCGCATCGCCGACCGCGTTCCCGGGCAGGGCGTTCGCAAGGCCGGCGGCACCCGTGCGGCAATCGCGGCGGCCATCGCGCAGTCCATTGGCGTGACGTCCGACGAGCTCAAGGCAGCACGCAAGGCCGGCACCTCGCCCGCCGCTCTCGCGCAGCAGAAGGGCGTGGCGCGCGACACCGTGCTGGCCGCCACCCTTGCGGCCCTCAAGGCCAACAAGCCCGCTGACGCGCCCGCCCTCACCAACGCGCAGCTCACCCGGGTGGCCGAGCGCATCGTCGACAACGCCGGCCCCGGCCGCGGTCCCGGAGGTCGAGGGGGTCACCGCCGGTAGGTGACCCGGGCCCCTCGGGCCGGTAGCCTCACCTCGTCAGCAATCGCAGGGAGAGCGATCGATGGGCGAGTCAGAGCGCAAGCCGGTTCCGGGGGGCCTGAGCACCGGTCTCGGGAGGGCCGCCGTGGCGGACCCCGCGGCCAATCCCTGGGGGGCCCTCGTGGTGGGCCTGCCCGGCACGCAGGCCGAGGGCGTGGAGGCCATGTGCTGGTTCGCCGACGGCAACGCGCTGGTGAGCGCGCTGGCCATGGAGATCCCGCTGTGGAACGTGAACCCGGCCGATGAGGAGGACGCCCACCGCGCGCGCCAGCTCGCCAGCATGGGCCAGCGCATCGTGGCCGGCGGCGGCGCCGGCGAGGAGACCTTCGCCTACTCAGCCCCCGCGGTGAAGCACCTGCTGCAGCAGGACGCCGATATCCGCTGGCTCGGCAAGGTGGACGACCTCATGGGGTCGGACGACCCCGTAGCGGTGGAGTTGCGCGCGGCGTTCACCTCGGGCGACGGCGCGGAGCCGGTGGCCGAGCCCGAGCGCGAGGCCTTCACCGCCTTCGTGCGCGAGCGCTACGCGTAGGGGGGCTGGGCGCCGCGGCGCTCAGCCCACGAACTTCTGCAGCTCGGCGGCCACGATGAGCGTGGCCGCCTCGGTGGGCGTGAGCCCCTCCCCTGCCGCGAAGGCCAGGATGCTGTCGGCGGTGATGGTGACCGGCAGGCCGCCCACCACGCCGGCGATGGCCTGGCGCGTGGGGTCCCATGCCATGGTGCTGAGCTCGTCGGGGATCGCTGCGGCGGCGATGTCGTCCCAGAAGCCGGGCGCCACGGCGATGATGGCCACCACGCGGTCGATGACGTCCCCGGCGTAGTCCCACTCGCGCCACCAGCCACCCCGCGAGGGGTGCACCCGCACCGCCTCCGACGCGTCGAGGGGTCCCCGGTCGAGGTCGGCTACCGCAGCCTCGCCCTTCGGCGCCTGCACCACCGCCACCGCGCAGCCGGGCGCGATGATCTCCCAGCAGGTGGTGCCGGGGTCATCCTTCGCCTGCCGGAACGCCCGCCGCCACGCATCGCGGGCGCACGCCCACCGGCCCCATGCGCGGGCGATGGCCTCGGGCTCGGCGTGGTGGCCGATGGCCACGCCGGCCTCAACGTCCGGCAGGCCGGTGCCCACCCGCGGAAGCAGCGCCGCCACCCCCGTGGCGCTCACCGCCAGGGTGGGCAGCGCGCGCTCGTCGGGCGTGATGGTGAAGAAGGTGCGCTCGGGGTCGGGGTCGCGGCTCGGAAGGGCCTGCGTGCCGTTCTCATGGATCTCCGCGATGAGCGCGTAGGGGTCGCCATCGAGGGGAAACGCCGCCTCGCCGCACGGGTGGATGTCGCCCGGCATGTCGGTGAGATGCATCCACACCACGCCGCCAATGGCGAGGCCCTGCTCGGTGTGCAGGATCACGCGTGCGGGCGGACGACCAGCACCGAGGATGCCGCCTTGTGGGCCACGCGCTCCGACACGCTGCCCAGGGCCTTCGCGCCCTTGAGGCCGCGGGCGCCCAGCACGATGAGATCGACCCCCTCGCCCGCGCGGGCGAGGGCGTCGTGCGCGCGACCGCGCAGTTGCTCGACGGGGATGTCCCCGAGGGGGCCCGGGGCCACCGCGCCACTGGGAACTCGGCCTGCGGTGAGCACCCGCAGCGTGGGCCTGCCCCCGCACTGCACCTCGATCTGGCGGGCGACCTCGAGCGCGTAGAGCGAGGCCTCCGAGCCATCCACCGCAACGGCGATGGAGCGCGGGAAGTCGTCCTCGTCGAATGGCGGGCGGGCAACCAGCACCGAGCAGGCTGCGTGGCGAATCATGTCGGTGGCGGTGCTCGACAGCACGAGCCCCGTCATGCGTCCGCCGCCGTGGCTTCCCAGCACCAGCACGCGGGCGTCCTTCGATGCCTCCAGCAGCACATCACGAGTGGCGCCCTCGATCACCTCGCCCTGCACGTCGACGCCCGCGGGGATCTGCCGGCGGCCCGCGGCTACCGCCTCAGCTGCGCGCTCGAGCAGGCGCTCCTTCGCCAGGTGGTCGCCGTTGCCGGTCACGATGTCCTCGGGCGACACCAGGCGCTGGCCGGCCCAGGTGTTCATGGCGGCGAAGTAGGGATCGGCGACGGCGATGAGGCGCACCGTCCCCCCCTGTGACACCAGGCGTCCGGCCTGGCGCGCGGCCTCGAAGCCCGCGCGGGTCCCATCGACTGCGGCGACGATTCGGCTGAGTGGCATGTGGGCATCATGCCGACTCTCTCGGCCCCGCGCACGCCCATCGGATGGGTGGGTCAGCCCGCGGGGCGCGTGAGCGTGACGGCGTCCGCCCCGGCGATGCAGGCCGAGGTGCTGATTGCCTCACACGGCGGAGAGCACGGCGATGACATCACCGTCGTCGCCCGCCCGCACGAACAGCCACCACCGGTAGAAGTCGTCGCGGGCATCGGAGGTGATCGCCACTCCCCGCTCGGCGCTGTCGGCAGGGGTGAGGCGGAACACCGCGTCGGTCACCGCGGCGGGGTCGAGCGCATCGGCACCGAACCCGGCGAGGGCCGTGCGCACGGCATCGGGCGCGCTGCTCTCTCCCCCCTCGTACCGGGCGCCACAGCCCGGGCAGGCGCCGGGAGCGATGTCGTCGGTGCCCTCCACCACCACCGCGCCGCACAGCGGGCAGTCAAGTCGCGCGCTCACCGGGCCCGCCGCACGATCAGGGGATCCGCCCCGCGGTCATCGCGTGGCGATGGGGATGATGAGCGACGCCAGCACGATCACCGCCGCGGTGATGGTCATCCACGGAGTGCCGCGATCGCGCGTGAGGCGGTGCACCGCGTAGTACGCCAGCACCGATGCCGCGCCCGCAGCCACCACGGTGATGAACGAGGTGACGATCGTGAAGTCGCGCGCGGCCGCCACGCCCGCGAGCACGGCGGACAGCAGGGCGCCGAGCGCCACCGAGTCGAGCCCGCCGCCGTCGAAGTCGCGGATGTTGTTGGCCTCCCACAGCATCCAGATGCCGGCGAAGATGAACCACACGGCCATGATGAGCTCGGCGGTCGCGCGGGTCTCCACCGGGGCGCCACGCCAGTCGAAGAAGAGCAGCACGGCCTGCACGATCTGCACGCCGGCGGCCACGGCCACGGCCGGCCACGTGATGCCGAGCAGCCCCTTCTGCGCAGGGTTCATCTCGGCGATGCCCGGGATCTCCGCCTCGGGGTCGACCGGGTGGATGCGCCCGCTCGCGATGAGTCGCCCGCGCACCCAGATGCCGATGCCGAGTACCACCAGGCCCGCGATCGCGCCGATGATGAACGAGATGAGGGCCACGCCGGCAGGGGTGCCCCCCGCGACGCGCATGGCGTTGTAGATCACCACCCACCCGATGAGGATGGCGGACAGGCTCCACGAGATGAGGCGGCCCGGGGCCAGGCTCACGTGCGCTCCGCCTGGCCGCCGTCCACCACGAGGCACTGGCCCGTGACGTATTCGGCGCTCACGAGGTAGAGCATGGCATCCACGACGTCGCCCGGGGTGCCCACGCGGCCGAGCACGGTCTCGGCGGCCACGTTGTCCTCGGCCTGCGCGCTGGAATCGTCGGGCATCAGCACCGGGCCGGGGATGATTGCGTTGGCGAGCACGTCGGGCGCGTAGGCCTGCGCGAGGATGCGCGTGAGCATCACCAGGCCCGCCTTGCTCACCGAGTGCGGTGCGCGGTGGGCCCACGGGCGCAGGCCCGCGACGTCCCCGATGTTCACGATACGGCCGAAGCCCCGGCCGGCCATGGCCTGGCCCAGCGCCTGCGACAGGAACATCGGGGCGGTGAGGTTGGTGGCCATGGCGCGATCCCACATGGCGCGATCCACCTGGTCGAACGGCGCGCTCTCCCAGGTGCTCGCCGAGTTGACGAGGATGTCCACGCCGCCGAGCGCCTGCTCGGCCTCGGCCGCCAGGGCCTCGGCGGCGCCGGGCTCGCCGAGGTCGGCCTGCAGCACCAGGGCGTTCACCCCGCGCTCGCGGCAGGCGGCGGCCAGCGCCTCGGCGTCGTCGGCCGATGATCGGTGGTGGATCGCCACGTCCACCCCGCTCGCCGCGAGCGCCGACACCATCGCGGCGCCCACGCGCCTGGCCCCACCGGTGACGAGGGCCCTCTTCCCGGCCGGATCGATCACGCCGCCACCCCGTGGGGACTGTCACCCTCGGCGCCAGCAGCAATCCCCAACATGCGCGCCATCCCCCGGGCCGCGCGGCCACGGTGGCTGATGGCAGCCTTCTCATCGCGGGTCATCTCGGCCAGCGTGCGCTCGTCGCTGAGCGGGCGGAACACCGGGTCGTACCCGAAGCCATCGGTGCCCGAGGCCTCGCGGGTGATCTCCCCCGGCAGCACCCCGGCGCTGATCAGCACCGCGCCATCCGGGGCGATGCAGTAGAGCACGCAGCCGAAGGCGGCCCCGCGGTGGTGACTGTCACCAAGCTCCTTGATCAGCAGGTTGCAGTTATCGGCGTAGGTGGCATCGGGGCCGGCGTAGCGGGATGAGTAGACCCCCGGGCGACCGCCGAGCGCGTGCACGAACAGGCCGGAGTCGTCGGCCATCACCCAGGCGTCGACGGGGGCGTCGGGGCGAAGCGCCTCGGCCTTGATGCGGGCGTTCTGCACCAGCGTGGTGCCGGTCTCCTCGGGATCGAAGCCGTCGGGGGCGGCGGTCACATCGGTGCCAGCGAGCAGGGCCTCGAGCTCGCGCACCTTGTCCTTGTTGCCCGTGGCCAGCATCACGCGCATGGGCTACCCGGCGATCGCGGCGCGCTGGATGGCCGTGAGCTCGGCGCACCCGGCAAGGGCCATGTCGAGCAGGCCGTCCACCACGGAGCGCTCCACGGGCGGGCCCTCAGCGGTGGCCTGCACCTCCACGAGCAGGCCCGACCCGGTGGCCACCACGTTCATGTCCACGTCGGCGCGGGAGTCCTCCACATAGGGCAGGTCGAGCAGCGACTCGCCGCCGACCACGCCAACGCTCACGGCCGCGATGCTGTCGCGAAGGGGCAGCTCGCTGATGAGCCCTTCATCCACCAGCTTCTGCAGCGCCATCTCGAGCGCCACGTAGCCGCCGGTGATGCTGGCGCAGCGGGTGCCGCCGTCGGCCTGGATCACGTCGCAGTCCACCCACACCGATCGCTCGCCCAGCTTCTCGAGGTCCATCACGCTGCGAAGCGACCGGCCGATGAGACGCTGGATCTCCGTGGAGCGTCCGTCCACCTTGCCGCGCGAGGCGTCGCGCTGCTTGCGGGTGTCGGTGCTGCCGGGGAGCATGCCGTACTCGGCGGTGACCCATCCCTTTCCCGATCCCCGGCGCCAGCCGGGAACCTGCTCCTCCACCATGGCAGTGCAGATCACGCGGGTGTCGCCCGCTGCGATCAGCACACTGCCTGTGGCACTGGTGATGAAGCCGGGCTCGATCGTGATGGGCCGGAGCTCGTCCGGCTGCCTTCCGTCTGCGCGCACGGCGGAACCCTAGTGGGTTGCGCCGCGCGCGCACGCGCGAGTTGCTAGCGGAGCGGAATGTCCTCGCCGTCGAGCGTGCCGTCCGCCCTGCGCAGGATCACCCTCAGGGTGACCGCCGCCGTGCCAGGCCGCACGAGCAGTCCACTCACCTTGACCGACGAAGCTCCCTTGGTGGTGACGACCGGGGCATAGGCGGTGCGGGTGAGCACGCGGGAGGCGATGCGTGTTCCCGGCGCAAGCGGCACCCGCTTCCCGTTGGCGTCCACGTAGATGAGCGTGTAGCGCCCCGCCTGGGGGAACGCGATCGTTTCGCGCACCGAGAGTCGCCCGCGAGTCGCGGTGATGCCCGTTCGCGCCGTCCCGATGCGCCACGCAATGCGTGCGCGGGCGGGGCTCTGGGCCGAGCCGAGAGCGGACTCCGCCGCCTCAGAGCCGGTCGACCCGCCGGTGGAGCCATCAGGCGCGGGTGAGCCCGATCCGGGCGCGGGTGAGCCGGATCCCGGCGCGGGGCCCTGTCCCTCGCCCACGTAGCTGGCAGTCACCGTCCGGGCCTGGGTGACGCTCACGGTGCATGTGAGACTCGTGCCGGCGCACGCACCGCCCCAACCGGCGAAATCCGCGTTGTCCGGGTCGGTGGCCTGCAGGGTCACCGTGGTGCCCGCCTCGAACCCGTACTCGCAGCTCGCGCCGCAGTTGATACCGCCGGGGCTAGAGAGCACCCTGCCCCGATTTGACCCGCTGATCTGCACGCTCACCGGGTGGTTGCCGCCGGGGTCCATCGGCCACGGAGCCAGGACGGTGCCGTCAGTGCCAACGGCAGCGGTGTTCTGACGGGTCAGGCCACCGACGCTGTCGAACGAGCCGGCGACATAGACAGCGGCATCGGACGCCGACAGCCCACGCACCTCGGAGGGGCTGACGTCGGCGGTGAAGGGCAGGAGGGCCCCGGTCGTGGGGTCGAAGGCCGCCAGGCCGTCGCGGGTCACGCCGCCGGTGCTGTACCCCATCTGCTCGCCGCCGAGATAGATGGCGTCCGCAGTCGGGGCAATGGCGATGACGTCGCCGTTGCCGTTGTGCCCTACCCGCAGGTTGGCATCCCACCCCTGATCGAGAGCCCCGGTCGACTTGTCGAAGGCCGCAACATACTTGCGCTCCGTGCTGCTGCCGCCCACAGGCGTGACGCTGGTGAAACTGCCGCCGACGAAGAGGCGGCTGTCCTTGAGGGCCAGCGCGCGGGTATAGATACCGCGGCCATGCACGGCACCCCACGCGCCGGCATTGAAACCCGGGAGCAGCGCGCCCGTGGTGGCGTTGACAGCCGCGAGGCGATCCCGATTGTTCGCGGCGCCTCCGTTGCCAATCCACTCGAAGCGCCCGGCCACGTAGAGCGTATCGCCGTCGAGGACGATGTCCTCCACGGCCCCGCCGACGTCGGCGTCGAAACCGGCCTCCAGGGCCCCCGTCGAGGGGTCTGTTGCGGCCAGGCCCACACGCGCCGTGCCGCCAACCTGATTGAAGAAACCGGCCAGGTACACGCGCGAGTCCCCGACGAGCACCTTCACGGGACGATCACCCGTCGGTTGGGGGTCCCATGCCGTGAGTTGTCCGTTGGTGCCCACGGCCGCAGCCCACACGCGCGACTGGCCATTCACGCGCTGGAACGTGCCCGCCATGTAGACGGTCGTCCCGTCGGACGCGAACGAGTAGACGGGGCCGCTGACCGCAGGCGCCCAGTCGGTGAGGATCCCGTCCGATCCGATCGCCGCGGCATGCATGCGCGGCAGGCCGCCTGCGGCCGTGAAGTCCCCGCCGATGAGCGCGGTCGTCCCCTCGATGGCGATCGATGTGGCGGTCGCCGACACTCCGTTGGTCCAGTCGCCCACGTGCGGGTTCCAGGAGGTCACGGCCCCTGTGGTCGCATCGACCGCGCCAACACGGTTGCGGGCCGTGCCCCCGAGCGACCAGAAGTTGCCGGCGAGGTATGCCGTCGCGCCATCTATGGCGATGTCGCGAATGCCCTGCGCATTGTTGTAGGAGCCCCCGCCGGCGGCGTCGGGGTTCCACGCCTGAAGCGCGTGCCCAGCAGACGTCGAGAACGCCGCGCCCCAACCGCGGGCCTGCCCGCCCGCGTTGGCGAAGGAGCCGACGAGGTAGACCTGGCCGCCGGAGACCAGCACCGAATCGACGTCGCCATCGACGGCTGGATCCCATGAGTCCACGGCGCCCGTGGTGGCATCCACCGCGGCGAAGCCGGTGCGCACGCCACCTGCTGCGTCGCCGTGTGCCGCCAGGTACGCCGTACCGCCATCAACGGCGATGTCCACGACGGCCCAGCCCGTCGCCTGCGGATCGAAGGCGTTCAGGCAATCCGCGTTGTCCCAGTTCGTAAGGCAGGTGCCGGAGGCGCCACCCGTTCGCGCACCCAGGCGGACGGAGGCCGCACGCCCGCGGTTCGCGCCGGCGATGGTTCCGAAGTTGCCCGTGATGTATGCGTTGTCGCCCACCTTCCTGATGGACCACGTCCATGAGTTGGTGCCCGGGTTAAATGACAGCAAGGTGCCCGCGGTGTCGAATGCGGCCACCCGGTTGCGGGTGGTGCCATTCGCCTGGGTGAACATGCCCACCGCGAACACCGTGCCCGACACAGCGTCGTACTCCACGTTGAGCACCCGGTCATTCAGCGTCGGCGAGAAGTTCGGGTCGGTGGAGCCATCCGCGAGGATGTGCACGAGGCGGCTGTGCGACTGCCCACCCACATTCAGGGCGCCCCCAGCCACGTAGAAACCTCCGGCGCCGTCACCGGTGACGGCGTAGACGGTCGGCCAGGTGGAAACGTTCGGGAACGTCGGATTGACGTCACCCGTCGTCGTGCTGAGCGCTGCGATGTTGCCGGTGTCCCACGCCTTGTACGAAGTGAAATCACCCCCCACATACCTGACGCCGTTCGCGTCGGGCTGGGTCAGTGTCCAGGCACGCGCGTTGAAGCCGGCCTGGCGCGTAATGCGGTCCACCGCCACGGCAGGCGCGGCGGCCACAAGGGCCATGACTGCCGCAGCCGCGGTGATCACAACGGAACGAAGCCAAGTGGGGGTCGTCATGTCCGAAAAAATATCGGCGCAACGGGCACCGTCAAGACACGTGTAGGGCAATCCCCACAGCACCCCTTCGGGGACTCTTACGCCGCACTTATCGCTCGTGACGAGACGACTGGCAATCTCATCCGCATGAAGACTCCCGCGATACTCCTCGGCACCGCGCTCATCGGCGCGGGTGCGCTCGGCACGGCCGCGATCGTGCTGCCCACGGCAGCCTCGAGCGCCACCCCGTGTGACGCTGCGCTGTTCACGATCAAGGCCGGTATGCCGGGCGCAGGCTCCGGTTACGCCGACGCCAGGGTGTCCGCAACGTGCTCCGGGTCGAATCTCATCGTCACGTCGAACGGCATGCCGTCGTACACCTTCACGAGGAAGACACCCAACGGGCTTCGCACCCAGGACTGGACATGGACCGTGCCGGTGGCGCCAAAGAGGGCCGCGGGCACCACCAGCGTGCGTCGGCGCATGGGCACCGTCGCGTTCACCGTCACGGGCATCCCCGTCTACGCCGCAATGGAGGGGCCCATGCCGGCCGATGAGGCCTACGGCGACCCCAAGTACAACGGCCTGCTCGACACCTGCGGCGGCCACACAGGACCGGCGGCGGAGTATCACGACCACTACATCACGTCGACGGCCTCGTGCGGCTTCGGCGGAAACCGCATCGTGGGCTACGCCATCGACGGCTTCCCCATCTACGGACCCCGCGGGTGCCTCGATACGGCATGCACGAAGACGGCCGTGATGAAGTCGGGCTACGTGCGCACCGGGAACCCGAAGAGGGATTCCTGGAGCGCCTACACGTGGAAGAAGTCCTCGGCGGCGACCACGCTCGACAAGTGCAATGGGCGCACGCAGCCGGACGGCTCCTACGGCTACCACGCCACCACGGCGTTCCCGTACACGATCGGGTGCTTCCGGGGCACTCCGATCACCCAGGCCGGGGCGGCGGGCGGGCCGATGCCGCCGATGCGCCCGCCCGGCGGTCCGGGGGGGCCGCCGCCGCGCTGAGAAGACCCAGACGATGGCGCAGTAGCCTCCCGGCATGAGCGATTCGCCTGAGGCCCTCGCCGCGCTGCTCGCCGAGGCGGAGCACGCGGTTGTGCTCACGGGTGCGGGCATCAGCACCGAGAGCGGCATCCCCGACTTCCGCTCGGCGGGCGGCCTGTGGGAGACCTACGACCCGATGAAGGTGGCGTCCATGAGCACGTTCATGGACGACCCGGCGCTGTTCTGGCGCTTCCATCGGCCACGCATCGACATGCTGGGCGCGGTGGACCCCAACCCCGCGCACGAGGCGGTGGCCGAACTGCAGCGGCGCGGAGTGGTGAAGGCGATCATCACCCAGAACATCGACCGGCTGCACTCACGCGCCGGGGCGGTGGACGTGATCGAGGTGCATGGCTCGCTCGATGGCGGCCGGTGCATCCGCTGCAGCCACGCGGTGAGCATTGATGAGCTCTGCGCGAGGGCCGACTCGGCGCACGACGGCGTGCCGCGCTGCAACTGCGGGTTCCAGATGAAGAGCGGGGTTGTGCTGTTCGGCGAGCAGCTGCCCATGGAGGCCATCGAGGCCGCATACGACGCCGCTGAGCGCGCGGACGTGATGCTGGTGATCGGCTCGAGCCTGCAGGTGACGCCGGTGAGCCAGCTTCCGGGGGTGGTGCTCTCTCGCGGCGGCCGCCTGGCGATCCTCACCGAGAGCGAGACCGACTACGACCACCGCTGCACGGTGAGGATCCACGAGAAGGCCGGCCCCACCATGACGGCGGTGCTCGCCGCACTCGGCGCCTAGGACCCCGGTGTCAGGCACTTAACCGAACGTGTTCGGTTAAGTGCCTGACACCGGGGTTGGGCCCTACTGGCGCACGTAGACGTGCACCAGGTCCATCTCGGTGCGCGTCGGGGGGCCCGTGATGAGGTCCTCGATGCTGTCCATGAACGCAGCGAACGACGCCAGGCTGTTGGCGTCTGCCCCCGACTGCCAGTTGTCGAACACGCCGATACCACGCAGGGTGCCGCTCGCCGGGTCACCGGTGATCAGCGCGAACTCCTCATCGGGGATCGACTGCACGAAGGCGTCGGCGAAGGCGATGTACTTCTCCTTCACCTCGTCGTAGTGGCCGGGCTTGGCCTGGAGGGTGAACTCGATCACTGCCGGCATGGAAGCCTCCTGCGGTGGGGTTGACGGGTGGACTCTGCCGAAGAGGTGATGGTCACGGCCCCCTCAGGCCAGGCCCGGGGCGCTGTCGTCCAGTGCTCGCACGCTCGGGGTGGCCAGCACCAGTGCCACGTTCGCGAACACCGCAGCCACGGCCAGCCACATGATTCCCGACAGGCCGATGCCGGCGATGATGCCGCCGGCAATCGCGAAGCCGATGGGCTGGCATACCTGGCTTCCCAGGGCACGGAACGACCCCACGCGCGAGCGCAGGTCGGGGGTCACCTGCCGGGTGATGGTGGTCTCGAGGAGGCTCCCGGAGATGATGATGACCGTGCCGCCTACCCATGCGCACGCCGCGATGACCGCGGTGGGCGCCGGCACCGAGAGGGCGATGAACGTGCCGACGAAGGGCAATGTCACGGCGTAGGCCAGCACGAGCGGGCGCCGTGGCTTGAGGCGGGCGACGATCAACCCACCGGTGACGAAGCCCAGGCCGAACGCCGACACGATCGCCGCATAGGACGTGGCGCCGTCGAGGTACTCCTCGGCCACGAGCGGGCCCGCCACGAAGATCGCCGGCATCACGAGCAGGGCGTAGAACGACTCGCCCACCACGACGACCACGAGCCATGACCGACGCCGGAAGGCATCCCAGCCCTCACGCAGGTCGGCGACGAACGACCGGCCCGCCTGGGCCAGCGCCACCGGACGGAACCGCGCGAAGGCGAGCAGCACGATCGCCACCGCGAAGGTGGCGGCGTCGAGGGCGATCGCACCGGCCGGTGAGATGAGCGCCACCGCAGTGCCGCCGAGGATTCCCCCGGCCAGCATCCCGACCGCCGGGGTCATGGCGATGAGCCCATAGGCCTCCTGCAGGCGCTCGGGCGACACCGACTGCGGGAGGATTCCCGAGAGCGCCGGGCGGAAGAACGCCTCTGCCGTGCCGTACACGAAGGTGATGGCCACGATGGCCGGGACTCCTCCCACCCCGAGAAGGAGGATGGCGGCGAACGCGGCCTGGCACCCCGCGCGCACGGCGTCGCTGGCGATCATCACCGTGCGGCGCGACATGCGGTCGGACCACACCCCGCCCACCAGCAGGAACAGCACGAGCGGAACCGCACGGGCTCCGAGAACCAGGCCGATGTCCCCAGCCCCGCCGCCCAGGGCGATGATCGCGAATGGCACCGCGACCGACGCCACGGTGTCTCCCACGGCGCTGAGCAACTGCGACGTGAACAACAGGCGGAATGACTGCTCGCGCAGGCATCCGACGCCGGGTAGCGCGAGGGCGGGCATCGTCACCACCCTAGCCCGCGCGCCGCATGGAGCGACGCGCGGGCCGGGGAGACGATGCGGCCGTCAGGCCATCGACGGACGCGCGGCCTCGAGCACCTTCCGGCGCAACCAGAGGATCGGGTAGATCGTCCAGACGACCGCGAGCAACACGGCCAACTGGATGACCTTGGCCTTCACCTCGGGAGCGCGCTGGTTGGCGGCCCTGACGACCTCCGACAGCAGCACCCAGAGCAGCCAGGCGATGGCCTCCTTGGTGGCCCCGGCGAGCAGCGCCAGGTCGAGCAGCACGAGCGGGGTGGTGAAGATCCAGTCCACGTAGCGGGCCCAGTAGAAGGGCTCGGCCATGTCCTGACCCTCCCAAAGGATCGGGAAGTACCCCTGCTCGAGCGCCATCGCCAGATAAGCAATGGCGGCGATGCCGACGATGAAGAACGTGGTGGTCTGGAACCATCGGTGGCCCGGCCTTTCGCGCGCCGCCATGAAGAGGAAGGCAAGGGCGCCGAGCGCCATGCCGCTGGTGCCGATCCAGAGCCAGATCTGGATGGCGTCTCAGGGCTCAACCATGAGCAGCCCCTCGTGGGTTGAGTGCGGCAGGAACGGACAACCTGAACAACGTGTCCACAGTCTGTACAGGTTGCTTCCACACCCTCGGCCCAGAACCATGGCTGTCATGCGGATCCCGCGCGCCGCTCTGCCTGTGGATAACTCCACACCCAACCGAATGAGTCCGGAGAAATCCCCGTAATCAGGCCAGGTTTGCGAGCCAGGCTGATGCCAGGTCGGACACGACGTCCACGCACCCGGTGAACACGTGGTCGGCCTGCGTCACCACGTCGAGCAGCACATCGTGGTTGCCGGCCGCGGCTGCCGTGCTCAGCAGGTCGTAGCCCTCCCCCGGCTGGATGAGGTGGTCGTTGCCCGCCTGCAGGATCGCGATGGGCACGCGCACCTTGCCGATCTGGTCGCGGCTCACGGCATGGGGCGACTCCGGCCCGCGCGACGACCACCATGTGGCATAGGTCCAGATCTCGCCATTCTCGGGCGTGGGCCGCGGACCGTTGGCGCGCATCACCGTGAAGATGCGATCGCCCGGCGGGTCGTCGGGGTCCTCCGCCACGATCGGCCGCGCGTAGTCGGCCACCTCCTCGTACGAGGGCGTGGCGCCGTAGCGCTGCCACCTCAGGCGCAGCGCCTCGGGCAGCGACGCCGGGTGCGCGATGGTGAGCAGCCCCACCACCTCGGGCGCGTCGGTGTTGGCGATGAAGTTGGTGCACACCGTGCTGCCCATGCTGTAGCCCAGCAGCACCACGCGGTCGAATCCGTTGGCGCGCGCCACCTCGAGCGCGGCGTCGAGGTCGAGCGGCGTCTTGTGGAACAGCCCACCACCGAAGAAGGGGCCGTAGTTGGCCAGCCGCGTGTTGATGGTCATCACCGGGAAGCCATCCTCGGCCAGCTCGAACGCCACGCGACGCGGCACGCCCGTGAGGTAGTTACCCACCGACCCGTGCACCACGATCACCAGCAGGCGCCGGAATGCCGGGTCGCCGAAGCGCGGACGCAGCAGAAGTCCGTCCCATTCGTGGCCGTCGGCCGGCTTCAGCGTGACAAGCCGCGTGGAGATCTCGCGGTCGTCGCGCCCGAAGGCCGGCCGGCGCCGGATGCGGTGCGCCTGCCCCGCGCGCGGCGCCCCCTCACGCCCGCGCCCGCCGCCGCGCCGCGTACTCACGCGATCTCCCTCAGGAACGCCGCGATGGCGTCCACCAGAAGGATCTCCTGCCCCTTGTAGAAGTGCGTGGCCCCCGGCACCCACGCCACGTGCACGCGCTCATTGCCCGAGTCCCTCATCAGGTCGGCCTGCCGCTGGGCCTCCTCGGGCGCAACCACGTCGTCGGCGTCGCCCTGGGTGAAGAGGGCCGGCACCGTCACGTGCGGCAGCTGCCGGTACGCCTGCGCGGCGTGGGCCTCGGGGCCGCGCGAGTGCCACCAGGTTCGATAGGTGTACACCTCGCTGTCCTTCGGACGGCGCGTGGGGCCGCGGCTCTGCTCAATCACGAACAGCCGGTCGTCGGCCGGGCTGTCGGGGGTGCCCTCCCCCACCACCTCGGTCAGGCGCGCGACGATCTCGTCGTAGGTGGGATCGGCGCCCCAATGGCGGCTGCGCTGCTCGAGCGACTCCGGCAGCCCCCACGGCCCCGAGATGGAGATGAGCCCGCGCACCGCGTGGAACGGGTGCGTGGCCACGTACCGCGCCGCGAGCGTGGCGCCGCTGGAGTAGCCGCACACCACCACGTGGTCGTAACCCTGCACCTGCAGCCAACTCCAGGCAGCGGCGATATCGCGAACGGCATCGTCGAAGATCGCCTTGCCGAACAGCTGCCCCACGTTGCCCATGCGGGTCTCCACCACCAACGTGGGAAACCCCAGGCGCGCGATGCGCCCCGGGAGGAACCGCAGGGTGCCCACGAGGAAATTGCCCATGATCCCGTGCACGTGGATCACCGCGGTGCGCCGCCCGGTGGCCCGCTCGCGCACACGGGTGGGCCGGTCGTCGATGTGCAGCAGGGCGTCGTGCACCTCGCCATCCTCGGCGGTGATGGTGGCGAGGATGCGCTCGACCGCCATGGCCTACGCCACGTCGATGAAGCCCGGGTCCACCTGCTCCACGTCGCCGAACGGCATCTGCAGGAAGCGCGAGCCGATGCTGCGGAACGCCGCCGGGTCGCCCGAGCATGCGAAGCGGTAGTCGCCCTCGCCGCCGGGCCTCAGCATGCCCTGGCGTTCGAGGGTGACGGCGATCTCGCGCGCGATCTCCTCGCCCGACGAGATGAGCACGGCATCGGCCGGCACGTTGCGCCGGATGAGCTTCTCCACCATCGGATAGTGCGTGCAGCCGAGGATCACCGTGTCCACCCGCGCGGTGCGAAGCGGCGCGGTGTAGTCGCGCACCATCTCCACGATCTCCTCGTCGTAGGGGCTGTCGCGCTGGATCGCCGATGCCAGCCCCGGGCACGCCACGGCCGTCACCTCCGCGCCGGCGTCATGCGCGATGATCATCCGCTGGTACGAGCCTGATGCCACCGTGGCCTCGGTGGCCAGCAGCCCGATGCGCCGCGAGCGGCTCGATTGCACCGCCGCCTGGCTCTCGGCGGTCATCACCCCCATCACCGGCACGTCAAAGCGCGTCTGCAGGTGCGCGAGCGCCGCAGCGGTAGCTGTGTTGCACGCAACCACGATCAACTTGGCGCCCTGCCCCACCAGCCAGCGCGCGATGGCCTCCGACCGCCCGCGCAGCTGCTCGGGCGACTTGTCGCCGTACGGGAACCAGTCGGTGTCACCGAAGTACACGAAGTGCTCCGGGGGCAGGCGGGCGAGGCACTCGTCGAGCACCGTGAGGCCACCCACGCCGGAGTCAAACACGCCGATCGGGCTGTCGGGCGATGCGTCCATCACCCATAACCCTACGGGGCGCCCCGGCCCGAGGGTGCCCCGCCCACGTGCAGGGGCGCGCTGCACCGGCGTTACGATGGATCCATGAGCCACCCGCCCGCGCTCGGCATCGGCGACACCGCCCCGGGATTCACCCTGCCCCTCACCGATGGGCGCACGGTCGACCTCGCCGACCTCCCCGGCGCGCAGGCCATCGCCGTGGTCTTCTGGTGCAACCACTGCCCCTATGTGAATGCCTGGCTCGGGCGACTGAATGACCTGGCCGAGGAGCTCGCCGACCGCGGCCTGGTGGTGATCTGCATCAACAGCAACGACGCCGTCGCCTACCCGGCCGACTCGTTCGACGCCATGGTGGAGAAGGTGCGCCAGACCGGCACCGTGTTCCGCTACGCGCACGACGCGATGCAGGAGGTCGCACGGGCGTATGGCGCGGAGCGCACTCCCGAGGTGTTCCTGCTCGACGCCGACAGGCAACTGCGCTACCGCGGCGCCATCGACGACTCGTGGCAGCCCGAGGGCGTGACCGCCCACTGGCTGCGCGATGCCGCCCTGGCCGTGATGCGCGGGCAGGATGTCGCCGCCGCCGAGACGCCCGCCGTGGGCTGCTCGGTGAAGTGGCGCCGCTGAGACCGGCCGACATGGCGGAGCGCAAGCGCCTCATCCTGCTTCTCGCGTGCCTGGGCAACTTCATGGTGGTGCTCGACGTCGCGGTGGTCAACGTGGCGCTGCCCGCCATGCGCGCCGACCTGGGCTTCAGCGCCACCGGGCTGCAGTGGGTCGTGAACGCCTACACCCTCACCTACGCGGGGTTCCTGCTGCTCGGCGGCCGCACGGCAGATCTCTTCGGGCGGCGCCGGATGTTCCTCGTGGCGCTGCTGGTGTTCACCGCGGCATCGCTGGTGTGCGGACTCGCCCCCACTTCGGGCACGCTCATCGCGGCACGCGCCATCCAGGGCCTCGGCGCGGCGATCCTCGCGCCGGTCACGCTCACCATCATCACCATCACGTTCACCCAGCCACGCGAGCGCGCCTATGCGCTCGGCTGGTGGGGGGCATCGCTCGCCAGCGGGGGCGCGGCGGGGGTGCTGGTCGGGGGGATCCTCACCGACCTCCTCTCGTGGCGCTGGATCTTCCTCATCAACCTGCCGGTGGGAGTGCTGGGGGTCATCGCCGCCCGCGCCCTGCTCAGGGAGAGCCGCGCCGACACCCGCGACCGCAGCCTCGACATCGGCGGTGCGGTGACAGTCACGCTCGGGCTTACCGCCCTGGTGTTCGGGGTGGTGCAGAGCGAGACCCATGGATGGGCGTCGGCGTGGACGGCGGTGCCGCTCGCGGCGTCGGTGGTGCTCATCGCGCTCTTCGCCGTCATCGAGCTGAAGGTGGCGCGCGCGCCCATCGCGCCGCTGCGCATCTTCCGATCGCGCGCGCTCACGGCGTCGAACATCGCAATGTTCTGCGTGGGCGCGTCGATGTTCGCCATGTGGTACTTCGTGTCGCTCTACCTGCAGCTGGTGCTCGGCCAGAGCCCCCTCATCGCGGGCCTGAGCTTCATCCCTGCCGCCCTGGCGATCATCGCGGCCTCGCAGGCGGGCGGACGGCTCGTGCCGCGCTTCGGGCCGCGCCCCCTGCTGGTGGCGGCCGGGCTGATGATCTCGTCGGCGCTCTTCTGGATGTCCGGCCTGAGCGCCGACGGCTCGTACGTGACCGACATACTCGGGCCCATCATCCTTGTGTCGATCGGGCTCGGGCTGGCGTTCCCGCCGAGCACCTGGGCGGCCACCGCGGGCGTTGCGCCGCACGAGGCCGGCCTGGCATCGGGGCTCATCAACAGCAACCGGCAGATCGGCGGCGCCGTGGGCCTCGGGGTGCTGGCCACCATCGCGGCCACGCACAGCGCCACGCTGGCCACCGATGAGCCACAGCTCTCAGCCCTGGCCGGGGGCTACTCGCTGGCGCTCGTGGTGGCGGGCTTCGTGGCCCTGGGCGCGGTTGCGGCCGCCTTCGCCATCCCCCGCTCCCGGCCGGCGCCCACCGTGGCCGCCACGGTGGAACCTGGGGGCGCCTAGCCCCTAGCCCCTAGCCCCTAGCCGGCGTCGGCGTCGGCGTCGGCGAGGCGGCGGTAGCCGCCCTGCCACCAGGCGAGCGGCGTGCCGTCGGTCGCCTCGGCCTGCAGAACGCGGCCGATGAGGATCGAGTGGTCACCACCGGCGACCACCTCATGCCGCTCGCACGCGAGGCGCGCAAGGCACCCCGGCAGCAGCGGCGCCCCGAGCGGGCCCTCCTGCACCTCGAGCCCCGCGAAGCGGTCCTCGCGCTTGAACGCGAAGGTGTTCGACACCTCCTCCTGAGTGGCATCGAGAATGTGCACGCCGAATCCGTCGGCCTGCACGAGGTGGTCGTGGTGGTACGAGGCCTGCCCGACGCACACCAGCACCAGCGGGGGGTGCAGCGACAACGACGAGAACGCCGACGCCGTGAGGCCGACCGGGCCGTCGGGGCCCTGCGCGGTGACCACCGTGATGCCGCTGGCCCAGCTACCGAGGGCCGCCTTGAAGTCGTCCGGCTCCACGCCGGGAAGATGCGAGTTCGCCATGCCGTGACTGTATCCCGCGATGGGCCTGTACCGTTTCCCCATGAGCCAGACGTCCCCCGGCGACGATCCACGCATCCCCGGCCGCCTCCGGCATCCGGTGGTGTGGATCGTCATCGTTGCGGTGCTCACGGCGATCCTCGCCTGGATCGTGCTGACCATCACTGCCGACGCCCGCGCGGATGAGCGACAGGACGCCCTCGCGCCCTTCTACCAACCCCCGGACCCGCTTCCCGACGTCACGCCGGGGACCATTCTCAGGTCCGAGCCGCTGGGCATCGCCGTGCCGGGGGGCAGCGCCCTGCGCATCCTCTACATGTCGCAGCGCGGCGACGGCACGCCGAGGGTGGCGAGCGGAATGGTGTTCGTGCCCGACCGCCCCGCGCCGTCGGCGGGGCGCCCGGTCGTCGCCTGGGCCCACGGCACGATCGGCCTGGGCGACCAGTGCGCGCCGTCACGGCTTCCCGCCCCGATCACCAAGATCCCGTGGGTCGCGCAGATGATGTCGCTCGGGTGGGTGGTCACGGCCACCGACTACGCCGGGCTCGGCACGCCCGGCGAGTCCGGGTACCTCGTGGGCGCCGAGGAGGCCCGCGACGTCATCAACTCCGTCCGCGCCGCGCGGAACGTGGCCCGCGCGCGCGCAGGCGCGCGGTGGATCGTCTGGGGCCACTCCCAGGGCGGCCACAGCGCGCTCGCCACCGCGCACCTCGCCCCCTCGTACGCACCCGAGTTGCCTCTGATCGGCGTCGCGGCCGCGGCCCCGGCCGCCCAGTTGCCGATGCTGATGAACCTCGAATGGGACACCGCGAACGCGTGGGTGATCGGCAGTGACGTCGCGGGCACGTGGCCTGCGTTCTATCCCGAACTGACGCGCGCGCAGGTGCTGACCGCCAATGGCGAGAACCACTGGCAGGACATTCTCGACGACTGCATCGAGGCGGCGGGCCTCGTCGCGCTCTTCCGCCAGGACGTCCTCGGGCAGAACTTCTTCCGGGCGAGCCCATGGGACGTCCCGGCGTGGCGCCGACGCATCGCCGAGAACGCCTCGGTGCCCCCGCCCGCGGGGGTACCGCTGTTCATCGGCCAGAGCACCACGGATCAGGTCGTGCTGCCCTCCACGACGGCCGCGGTGGTGAAGGACTGGTGCGCGAGCGGATCACGCATCGCAACGATGTGGATCAGCGATGTGACGCACCAGCAGACGGCCATCACCATCGGTCCATCGGCCATCCAATGGATGGCGCAGGCATGGCGGAATGGCGCCATGCCCGACAGTTGCGGGCTCCCACTCCCCGTGGCCCCGGCCACCCCGCCGGCAACCTGAGCGGCGGCGCGCCCGGGACGATTGCCCAGGGCGCGCGCGGGAGGGGAGGCATCACGCCGGGCGCGAGATGCGCGCCCGGCGTGGCCTACCTATTCGACAGGGCCATCCTCGATGGCCGCGCCCGGCTTCCCGGGGTTGATGATTAGGACGATGATGAGAGCGATCAGCGGCACGAACACCGCGAGGATTCCGAACCCCAGCACGCTGCGGTTCTTCTGGTTCGCGATGCCCATCGTGATGAAGATCAACGCGATGTAGACGATGATCGCAATGATGTAAAGGAAGATCATGGGTGGCACCTTACGCGTTCCCCCGGGCGCGTCCGGGAGGCGCTGATAGGTTTCCCCCACCGAACGCCCGCCGTGGGAGAGACCGGCTTCGAGCCGGCGCCGAAGGAGCAACCGCCCCGGAATCTCTCAGGCACAAGGGACCGTGGTGGGCGCGGTGACGCTGGAGAGAGGGTGCATCAGCACCCCGCCGATGGGGAAAGCCTCTTCACGAGGTGCATCTCTCAGGCAGATGGACAGCGGGGGCTCCGATCGCAGTCGAGCGAGGAGCACCATGGCCACCACCAGTCAGCGCACCGACCTTCAGGCCCTCGAGGCCCACGACGACTTCATCGGGCGCCACATCGGCCCGTCGTCCGACGACATCGCCCACATGCTGGGCGTGGTGGGCGCCGACTCGCTCGATGAACTGATCGACCAGACGGTGCCGGCGAGCATCCGCCTCGGCCGGCCGCTCGACCTGCCCGCCGCGGAGTCGGAGGCCGAGACCATCGCCCGCCTGCGCGAGATGGCCGGCCGCAACACGGTGATGCGCTCGATGATCGGCCTGGGCTACCACGGCACCATCACCCCGCCGGTGGTGCTGCGGAACATCCTCGAGAACCCCGCCTGGTACACGTCGTACACGCCCTACCAGCCCGAGATCTCGCAGGGGCGCCTCGAGGCGTTGCTCACCTTCCAGACCTTGGTGAGCGACCTGACCGGGCTCGAGTTGGCCAATGCCTCACTGCTCGACGAGGGAACGGCGGCGGCCGAGGCGATGACCATGGCGCAGCGGGCCGGGAAGAGCGACTCGCCGGTGTTCTTCGTCGACTCCGAGTGCCACCCCCAGACCATCGCGGTTGTGCAGACCCGCGCCGTGCCGCTGGGTATCGACGTGGTGGTGGGCGACCCGTTCGCCGACCTTCCGGACGCCATGTTCGGGGCACTGCTCGCCAGCCCGGCGTCCACCGGCGCGGTGCGCGACCTCGCGCCGGCCATCAGCCTCGTGCACGGCGCCGGCGGGCTGGCCATCGTGGTGGCCGACCCGCTCTCGATGGTGCTCGTCACCTCGCCCGGCGCCATGGGTGCCGACATCGCCGTGGGGTCGATGCAGCGCTTCGGCACTCCCATGGCATTCGGCGGTCCGCACGCCGGATTCATCGCCACGCACGAGCAGTACGCACGGTCACTGCCGGGCCGCCTCGTGGGGGTGTCCATCGATGCCGCGGGGCGCCCCGCGTTGCGCCTGGCGCTGCAGACCCGCGAGCAGCACATCCGCCGCGAGAAGGCCACGAGCAACGTGTGCACCGCGCAGGCGCTCCTGGCGATCACCAACGCCATGTACGCCTCGTGGCACGGGCCCGACGGCCTGCGCCGCATCGCCTCTCGCGTGCTGAGGCTCACGGGGATCCTGGCCCAGGGCCTGCGCGACGGCGGCGTGGAACTGGAGAGCGACACCTGGTTCGACACCATCACCGCGCGCGTGCCCGGCCGCGCCGCAGAGGTGCACCGCGCCGTGCGCGCCGAGGGAATCAACCTGCGCGAGATGGGCGACGACCGCATCGGGATGACGCTCGATGAGGTCACCACCCGGGCCGATGTGGAGGCCGTCTGGCGCGCCTTCGGCGTGCAGGCGTCGGTGGACGACCTCGACGCCGCGGCGCCCGAGGGCATCCCCTCCGCCCTGCTGCGCGACGACGCCATCCTGGGGCACCCGGTGTTCCACCGCTACCGCACCGAGACCGAGATGCTCCGCTACATCCGGAGGCTCTCCGACCGCGACCTGGCGCTCGACCGCACGATGATCCCCCTGGGCTCATGCACGATGAAGCTCAACGCCACCACCGAGATGGAGCCCATCACCTGGCCGGAGTTCGCGGCGATCCACCCGTTCGCGCCCGAGGACCAGGCGCAGGGATACCTGCAGATGATCCGTGATCTCGAGGCGGCCCTTTGCGAGGTGACCGGCTACGACGCCGTGTCGCTGCAGCCCAACGCCGGCTCGCAGGGCGAGCTCGCGGGGCTGCTGGCCATCCGCGCGTACCACCTCGCCAACGGCGACGAGCAGCGCACCGTGTGCCTCATCCCGTCCTCGGCGCACGGCACCAACCCTGCGTCCGCCGTGATGGCCGGCATGAGCGTGACCGTGGTGGGCTGCGACGCCGACGGTAACGTCGACCTTGACGAGCTGCGCGCCAAGGCCGCCGAGGCCGGCGACCGCCTCGCGGCGATCATGATCACCTACCCGTCCACGCACGGGGTGTTCGAGGAGGGCGTGGGCGAGCTCTGCTCCATCGTCCACGCGCACGGCGGGCAGGTGTACGTCGACGGCGCGAACCTCAACGCGCTCGTGGGGCTCGCCAAGCCCGGCGAGTTCGGCGCCGACGTGTCGCACCTCAACCTGCACAAGACCTTCTGCATCCCGCACGGCGGCGGAGGCCCGGGCGTGGGCCCGGTGGCGGTGCGCGCGCATCTGTCGCCCTACCTGCCGAACCACCCCATGCGCGCGGACGCCGGCCCGGCCACGGGGGTGGGCCCGGTGTCCGCGGCCCCCTGGGGGTCGGCGGGCATCCTGCCGATCCCCTGGGCGTACATCACCATGATGGGCGGCGAGGGGCTCACCGAGGCCACCACGATGGCGATCCTCTCGGCCAACTACGTGGCCGCGCGCCTGGCCCCGCACTACCCCATCCTGCACACCGGTGCGAACGACCGCGTGGCGCACGAGTGCATCCTCGACATGCGGCCCATCAAGGACGCCTCGGGCGTCACGGTGGACGACATCGCCAAGCGGCTGATCGACCACGGCATCCACGCGCCCACCATGTCGTTCCCCGTGGCGGGCACGCTCATGGTGGAGCCCACCGAGAGCGAGCCGCTGCCGGAGCTCGACCGTTTCTGCAACGCCATGATCGAGATCCGCGACGAGATCGCGCGGGTGGAGGCCGGCGAGTGGTCGCCCGACGACAGCCCGTTGCGCCACGCTCCGCACACCGCCGCCGACGTGGCCACCGACGACTGGAACCGCCCGTACAGCCGCGACCTCGCCGCCTACCCGGTGAGCGGCATGGAGGGCACCAAGTACTGGCCGCCGGTCGGGCGCATCGACTCGGTGCACGGCGACCGGAACCTCACATGCTCGTGCGTGCCGGTAGAGGCATATTCTCGGGCCTGACGGGCTCACCACGGCCCCGCCACCCCGTACCGGAGGATCCATGCGCCGCCGCCCTGTCTTTGCCCTTGTCGCCATCGCCGCAGCCGGCACCGCCCTCGCGGGCGCGTCGGCCGCAAGCGCGAAGGTGCCCCGGGTGGTCACCGCGCTCACCATCGCCGGCAACGGCCCGTTTGACATCCGCCGGGGCGGCAAGCTCACGGGCTTCGACATCCAGATGGTCAACCAGGCGGCGAAGATCGCCGGCGTCCGGGCCGTCACCTGGAAGGTCGTCACCTTCGACACCCTCCTCGACCAGGTGGAGAACGGCACCGCGATGATGGGGGCGTCGTCGATCACGATCACGCCGCAGCGCTCCGGGCAGGTGACCTTCGGCAGCCCCTACCTGCAGGCCAACATGGGAATCGTCACCCGGCGTGGCACCACCGGCATCAGCACGCGAACATCCCTTCGCGGCGAGACCATCGGCGTGCTCGAGGGCAGCACGGCCGTTCCGGTGGCGAAGGGAATCCAGGGGGCCAAGGTGCTGCAGTACACCACCATGCCCGCCGCCTACAAGGCGCTGCTCGACGCCAAGGTGGACGCCGTCGTCAACGACTACGGCCAGTCCCGCTGGTACGTGAAGAACAACGCCGACAAGTTCCGCTACGCGGGGGTCATCCCGGTCAACCAGCAGTATGCCCTGGCCTTCAACAACGACCAGGACGCCCTGCGCATCGCAATGAACCGGGCGCTGGCCACCATGAAGAAGAACGGCCAGTACCAGGTGCTCATCAAGAGGTGGGGCCTGCAGTCGCTCCTGCCCTAGGCGGCTGACTACGCAACCTCCATCGGGGTCGGCGACGTCACCCAGCCCGATGGACGAAGGCCTTTCGGAATCCCCTCCTCCGAATCGGCATCTCGATGAAGCGGTACGACACCGCGGCGATGGCCACGGTGACCGTCACTTGCAGCAGGGAGAGCCAGCCGGTCGGGAGGTCCACTCCGTACTCGGGGGTCATCAGCGCGATCACCGGAAGGTGCCACAGGTAGATGCCGTACGACCGGGCGCCGATCCAGATCAGTGGTGCCAGGGCGAAGAGGCGGCTGGTGGACGTATCGGGGTGCGCGGCGGCGACCACCAGTAGCCCGGCCACCACGGCGATGATGGCGAAGCCCCCCTGGTAGAGCAGCGCCTGGGACTGCGAGAAGCCCACGAGCAGCCCGAACGTGCCGATCAGGCCCACCACGCCCGCCATCTCCACCAGCCCTCCTCGCACGCCCTGCAGCCGCCAGGTGGTGAAGCGCGCGGGGGGCAGCGCGAGCGCTGCGATGATGCCGATGAGGAGCGCGATGGCCCGGGTGTCGGTGCCCAGGTAGATACGCGTCTGCGACTCCCACGACTCATCGAAGATGAAAAACGACAACGCCACCGATGCGGCGGCGCCCGCGATGGCCCCGACCAGCAACGTGCGCCGGCCAAGGCCGAAGAGCACCATCACGGCGCCCATCACAAGCGGCCACACCAGGTAGAACTGCTCCTCGACGGCGAGCGACCACAGGTGCTCGTAGGCACCGCTCCGGGCCTCGGGGTCGTAGGGCATCCACGGCGAGGCGATCACGTACCAGTTGGTCACGTATCCCAGGCCGGCAAGCAGCATGGTCTTGGTCCGGGTCACGAGCGACCAGTCGACGATGGCCATCCACGCGGCGCTCACCGCGAGCATCACCACGAGCGCGGGGATGAGCCTGCGGATGCGCCGCATCCAGAACGACCCGAGCCGGATGCGCCCGGTGCCCTCGGCCTCGGCCACGAGCAGCGACGTGATGAGGTACCCCGAGAGCACCAGGAAGAGGTCGACGCCGATGTACCCCCCGTCCAGCTGGGCGACGGGCAGGTGAAACATCACCACCGCCCCGACGGCGAGGGCGCGCACCCCGTCAAGGGCGGGCATGCGGGGGATCCCCGACCGGCGGGGCATGGAACCCGGCGTCACCCCCTCAATCTACGCCCACCGGTAGCATTTCCCCGCAATGTCGCGGAGAATTCCCATGCAGCGCCGCCTGATCGCCCTTGCCACCGCCACGGTGATCCTCAGCGCCACAGGCTCGATGTCGATGGCCTCCAGCAGGATCGCGGTGAACCCGGATCTCGTCAACCCGACCATCATCAGCTCGTCGTTCATCAGCGGCGAGATCGCCCCGATGCCCGGGAATGGCGGCGGCGTCCCCACGCCCCCGGTGGACTTCTGGAACAGCAGCAGCGGCTACCTGCCGATCTTCCCCACGCCCCCCGCGGAGGAGCCAGAGATCGTGATGGCCGACGTGCAGAACCGCATGTCGATTCTCTACGTCACCGATGCCGGGGCCACGGCCATCCTCGGGACGTCCATGGGCATGCGGGGACTGCCCTGGTTGTTCCGGCAGGAGCCATCAAACTCCGGCGGCACTGCGGCCCTGGGCGACGATGAGGCCAAGCGCATGGGATCGCAACGGATGTGGAAGGTGAGCGGTTCCGCCCTCGCCAGCAAGCCGAGCGCAGCCGCTATGGCGGCGATGCTCAGGGCGGCCGTCGACCGCAACTGCGTCACGCCGGCGGGCGTGAACACCTGCGGCGCGCACCTGGTGGGCGTCGACGAGATCGGCTCGGCCTTCGGAACCGCCCCC
This sequence comes from Miltoncostaeales bacterium, assembly GCA_030833665.1. Lineage (GTDB taxonomy): Bacteria > Actinomycetota > Thermoleophilia > Miltoncostaeales > Miltoncostaeaceae > SYFI01. Next base: position 27,640 of record JAURGT010000004.1, on the reverse strand, counting down.
GGCGAGCCGGACTCCGGCACGCCTGGCGAGCTCCTCAGGGAGGCCATGGTCTCGCTCGCGAAGAAGGAGTTCAAGCCGGGCATCTCCTACGCCAGCCGCATCCACTTCTACGTGGCGCCCGGGGTGATCACGTCGATCTCCGAGGGCTTCGGCCCGCGGCGCACGCTCGGCGCGAACGGCAAGGAGATGCGCCGCGACTATTCGCAGGCGATGTCAGCGATGTCGCGCGCGGGCGGCGTCTGGCTTGAGATGTACCACTACCCCGAGCGAGGCAAGCCACGCCGGCCGTTCACCGGCGCCGAGTGGCGGGACGTCCCTACGCGCTTCGCGGCCTTCCTCAAGGAGCGCACCACCGGCAAGCGCAACCCGCTGAACTACATGCACTTCGTCCTCACGGACACGCCCGGCACACCGCCACCGGCGAACGAGGCGTGCAGGTTGGTGCCGGCGAGCGGTGCGTCATCCAACTCAACCAACGTCAACATCCCCATCAACAACATCAACGCAAGCATCAACCTGCTGCCCCCGTGCCCACGGACTCCGCCTCCGGCGTGCCCGGTACTGCGTCCGGCGTCGGGCTCGAACTCAATGTCCCTCGACGCGCGGCGGCGTACCACCCGGCCGCCATCGGCGGGTTCCGCCGCGAGCATCCGCAGCGCTGCGAACAACGCGATCATCGCGACCCACGTAATCGAGCCGGTGAACCTGGCCGTGCTGGCGCCTGATGACTCAGGGATGACTTGCCAGTGGCAGCGGGCACAGGGAGGCGACGTGAACACACGCATCCTCGCCAACGGGCCCGCGGCCTTCAAGGTGACGGGCACCGAGGCCGAGATCTTCGGCCAGCAGTTCCGTCAGTTCTTCGTCGTCGGCTAGGTGGTCAGCCTCCGGTAGAGCTGCGGCAGCTTTTGGGGCAGCGTCCGGACGTCGTCGATCACCACGAAGTTGGCATCCGAGTACATCTGCGGCAGGTAGTCGGCCCCCTCCTGGTCGACCGTGACGCAGAAGAGGTGGATCTTCTCGCGGCGGGCCTCGCGCAGGGCCATCTGGGTGTCGGCCTGCGCGTAGGCGTTGTCCTGATAGGTGTCCGAGTCGTAGGGCCGACCGTCAGTCAGCAGGATCATCAGCTTCACGCTGCTGTCCACGCTCATGAGGCGCTTGGTCGCGTGCCGGATGGCCGGGCCCATGCGGGTCTTGCTCCGCCCGTAGATGCCGCCGATGCGCCAGCGCACGCGGTCGTCGTAGCGCTCGCCGATCTCCTTGACGGTGTAGAACTGCGCGTCGTCGCGGCCGTTGCCCGAGAAGCCGTAGATGGCGTACTCGTCGCGGATGGCCTCAAGGGCCTCGCACATCAGGATGAGGCCCTCCTTCTCGATGTCGATGATGCGCTTGCGGCCGTCGATCTTGCGGTCGGTGGATGACGACATGTCCACGAGGAACGCCGTGGTCACGTCGCGGTCCTTCTTGTCGCGCTTGATGTAGACGCGGTCGGTGGGCGTGACCTTGGCCCGGCGGTCGACCACGTGCTCCACGAGGCCGTCGATGTCGAGATCGTCGCCCTCCGACTGGAACCTCATCTTGCGCATGCGCTCGGGGCGCATGAGCTGGAAGTTCCGGCGGATCTGCGTGACCACACCGCCGTACTCATGGAACACGGCGGCCACGAAGGCAGGAACCTCGCGGGTGGCGCGCGTCTCGCGCAGCGTGCACCACGACGGCCGGTAGTCCTCGATGCGGTGGTCCCACTCGTCGTACATGAAGACCTGCTCGCCCAGGTCCTCCTCCTCGGGCTCATCGCCCTGGCCCACCTCGGGGCCGACGCCCTCGGGGGTCATGCCGCCGGCGGAGTCGGGGGTCTCCTCGCCCTCGGCATCGCTGCTGCGACCGCTCTCCTCGAGGTCGGCCTCGGACTGGCCCTTCTGGGCAGCGGCGTCCTCGTCCATCTGGCCCTCGGACACCTCCTCGGTCTGCATGACGTTGTCGGCGGCCTCCATGGACTCCGCCTCGACGTCCTCCCCCTTGTTCCCGTCCTTGTCCTTGTCGCCCTCGGCGCCCTCGGCCTCGAGCTGGCTCGCCGCCTGGCTCTCGGGCTGTACCAGCTCCTCCATCACGGGCGGCACGAAGGGGGGCATCTCCATGGGCTCGTACTCGTCGAGCGGGTTGAAGTCGACGTCGCCGACCTCCTGCTCTCCCTCGCCCTCCTCGGGCTTCTGGGCCTGCTGCTGCTTGGCCTCCTCCGAGAACGGGTCGGTGATGCCCCGGCGCCCGGCCTGCATCACCTCGTCGATCATCGAGTAGATCTGGGCCGTCACGCGGGCGGTGTCGCCCACGGTCGCGCCCTCGACCTCGACCTCGGGCAGCATGGCGATCGCACCCTCGCTGGCCTCGCGCACGTGGCCCGGCATGGCGTCGAACGGCGGGTCGCCGGCCATGGTGGCCACCATCAGCGCGTCGATCACCTGCCCCACCTCGGGCAGGTCCGCAGGGGACGTGCCCATCTCCTCGCGGCGCAGCAGCGTCTGCTCCTGGATGAGGTCCATGTCACGGCGGATGCCCGGGTACTGGCGGCGGATCAGCGCCTCGATGCGCTGGCCTTCGACGATGTTGAAGATGTCGCGGGCGAGCGCCGGTGACGGGAACAGCGCATAGAACTTGGTGAGGTCGCTCTGGCGACGCCACTCCGCCTCCACCGGGGCTGCGGGGAACGGGCTCTCCTTGGTGCTCATGCCGCCCCCAGTCCGTACTTGGTGGTGAGTTCCGCGACGGTGTCGGGGATCTCATCGAGGGTGAAGCGATACGTGCCGAACTCGATGCGGGCCGCCCCGTGGGCGGCGGCCACCTTGTAGGCCACGAAATTGCGGTCGTCGTCCTCGAAGAACCGCATGTCGGCCGGGAGGATGATGTGGTCCGGGCCGAAGCGGTCGACCGAGTCCATCTCGTCGATGCCGCGCACCGCCACGTCACGCCCGGACAGCGCCGTCGCGTACAGCTTGAGCACGCGCGCCACCTGGCGAAGCGCGAGGCCCTCGCGGAGTTCCTCCAGTACCTCGAGCGAGTACTTCGACCCCATGCGGAAGTAGCCCCGGCCCACTTCCTTGTTCTTCTCGAGCACGTCAAGCCCGCGACGCACCCACTCGCCCGCGCCGTCGTGCGACACCCGCTCGCCGTTCAGCAGGTCGAGCATGGTGTTGGCGGCCTCGAGGGCGGCCTCGGGGTCGGCGGCGGCCACCAGGCGCACCTCGCGCATGTAGCAGTCGCGGTGCTTGGGACGCAGCCGGGCGAGGATCGGGGGCAGCGCCGCCGCGAGCTCCTGCGCATGCTTACGGCGGCGCTCATCGCGACGGTCCCGGGCTGCCAGCAGCGACTTCAGCTCTGTGGCGCGCTGCTGCTTGGGCTCGATCTCGCGCAGCTGGCGCTCGAGGGCTTCGAGCTCGGCCGCGAATGCCTGCGTCTCCTCGTCGTCGGGCGCACCCACCGTCGCCTCTGTGACGATCTCCACGTAGGCGTCGGCAATCGAGGGGTCCGGCGCGTGGTAGAGGTCGGGGAGCTGCTTCGCCACCTCCACGCCCGACTTCCACCCGACATCCGCGATGGCGCGCACCTGGTCGAGGTAGCGCTCGATCGCCTCGTCGTCCTGCTCCTGGAAGAGGCGGGGCAGCTGGCGCGCCACCTCGACGCCCAGCTGGTACTTCAGGTCGGAGATCTCCTGCACCAGTTGCAGGTAGTCGTCGCGGCGCTCCTCGGGCACGGCCGCGAGCATGTCGCGCCCGACGTACATGCCGACGTTGCCGGCACTGCCTCCGCCCTGGGTGGACACGAGCCGGGCCCTAGAACTGGGTGTTGACGAGCTCGAGGATCGAGCGCTGCATCTCGAGGTCGTCGGTGATCGGCCGGCAGATCGTGGCCTCGCAGGCCGCGAGCGGCTCGACGCCACCCTGGATCAGCTGGCCGGCGTACACCAGCAGCCGGGTGGAGACGCCCTCCTCGAGGCCGTGGGTGCGGAGGTTGCGCACCTTCTCGGCGACCTTGACGAGGCGCTCGGCCACATCGCCGTCCACACCCGACTCCTGCTTGACGATCTCCTCCTCGAGGGACGCCTCGGGGTAGTCGAACTCGAGGGCGACGAAACGCTGCTTCGTGGAGTGCTTGAGGTCCTTCAGCACGGACTGGTAGCCCGGGTTGTATGAGATGACCAGCTGAAAGTCGAGCGGGGCCTGCACGACCTCGCCCTTCTTCTCGAGCGGGAGGATGCGACGGTCGTCGGTGAGCGGGTGGATCACCACGGTGGTGTCCTTACGCGCCTCCACGATCTCGTCGAGGTAGGCGATGCCGCCGGCCTTGACGGCCGTGGTGAGCGGGCCGTCCTGCCACACGGTCTCGTCACCGCGCAGCGTGTACTTGCCCACCAGGTCCGACGCCGTGAGGTCCTCGTGGCACCCCACGGTCACGAGCGTGCGCCCGAGCTTCCAGCTCATGTGCTCGACGAAGCGCGTCTTGCCGCAGCCCGTCGGGCCCTTGAGCATCACCGGCAGGTGCGCCTCGTAGGCGGCCGTGAACAGCTCGACCTCGTTGCCGACCGGGAGGTAGTACGGCTCCTCCTCCAGGCGGAAGTCCTCCATCTTCTGGGTCTCGACCGCCATGCGTCAGGCACTCCTTCGGTTGGGTCATTCGTTACGAAGTGGTCGGTGATCCTACAGCGCCGCCGGGGCCCGGCCTACCTCCGGCGGTCGCGGTCTCATTCCGCGGGCGGCTCGTCCGCCCCGATCGGCCACGTCGGCGGGAGGTCGAGCTCCCACTCGCCGCCATCGGGGTAGTTCTTCGCGTACCACGCCTTGAAGTTCGGGATCGTGAACCCCACGACCGCGTGGCTCTGCGGCTCGACGCGCACGAGGATCTCGCGCTCCTCGTCGTAGATCGTGGCCGCCGGGACGGGGGCCCCGAACACCGCGGTGAAGGTGTCTGCGGCGGGGTCATAGTTGTGAAGCGACTCCGATGCGTTGCGAAGGGCGTTCTCCTCCGCGTAGTCGGGGCCGTCGTCCTTGGTGTCCTCGGCCATGCCGTGCGTCCTCCGTGCGCTCGTGGACCTGCCGGGCAACCCGGCGAAGTGGTCTAACATACCGCCTCCCTGTGGGTTCTATGCCGCACTGCGGCGGGAGGTACTGGCGGAATGCGAGGAGTCGATGCGACCCTCGAGGTACTGAAGCGCAACGGCGTGGACGCCATCTTCGGCATCCCCGGTGGCCCGCTCATTCCTCTTTTCGACGCGCTGTTCGACGACTCGGACATCCGCCTCTTCCTCACCCGCCATGAGCAGGGCGCCGGCCACATGGCCGAGGGCTACGCGAAGGCGTCGGGACGGCTCTCGGTGTGCACCGGCACCTCCGGCCCAGGCGCCACCAACCTGGTCACTCCCATCGCCGACGCCTACATGGACTCCGTTCCGATGCTGGCACTCACCGGCCAGGTGGGCTCCGCGCGCGTGGGCACCGACGCCTTCCAGGAGGCCGACATCGTCGGCATCTCCCTGCCAGTCGTGAAGCACTCGTGGCTGGTGAAGGACGCCCACGAGCTTCCCACCGTGCTCGAGGAAGCCATCTACGTGGCCACCACAGGTCGCCCGGGCCCCGTGCTCGTGGACGTGTGCGTGGACCAGTGGGCCGTCGAGGTGGATGACTACAACGGTCCGTTCCCGCCCGAGATGCCCGGCTACCGTCCGCCGTCGTCGGCCGGCCACCCGCGCCAGCTGCAGGCTGCGGCACGGGCGATTGCCGAGGCCAAGAAGCCCATGCTCTACGCCGGCGGCGGCATCATCGCCAGCAACGCGGCCGACGAGCTCACCCGCATGGCCGAGGTGGCGCAGATCCCGGTGACCACCACCCTCATGGGCATTGGCGGCTTCCCGGCATCCAACCCCCTCTTCGTGGGCATGCCGGGCATGCACGGCATCGCCGCCAGCACGTTCGCCTTCCAGGAGAGCGACCTCATCCTCGCCGTGGGCGTGCGCTTCGACGAGCGCGTGCTGTCGACCGTGATGAACGAGTGGGCGCCGAACGCAAAGATCATCCACATCGACGTCGACCCGGCGGAGATCGGCAAGAACCGCGCCGCGCACATCGGCATCGCCGGCGAGGCCAAGGCCGTGCTCGACGCCCTCGCCGACACCTACGTGCAGCAGGAGTCGCGCCACGACGACGCCGCGCGCGCCGCCTGGATGAGCCGCATCAACGCCTGGCTCGACGAGTACCCCTACGCGGTCGACGACGACGAGCCCGGCGTCATCGCGCCGCAGAACGTCATCAAGACCGTCCACGACATCACCGGCGGCGACGCCATCGTCGCCACCGAGGTCGGGCAGCACCAGATGTGGGCCGCGCAGTTCTACCCGTTCGAGAAGCCCCGCCGGTGGATCACCTCGGGTGGCCTCGGCACCATGGGCTTCGGCCTTCCCGCCGCGCTCGGCGCGCAGGTGGCGTTCCCCGACCAGCTCGTGGTGGACATCGCCGGCGACGGCTCGTTCGAAATGACCCTGCAGGAGCTCTCCACCGCGCAGACCTACGGCCTGCCGGTGAAGGTGGTCATCCTCAACAACGGCTTCCTGGGCATGGTGCGCCAGTGGCAGGAGCTGTTCTGGGACAAGCGGTACTCCAACACCTCGTTCGCGGAGTTCCAGCCCGACTTCTCGGCGCTGGCCGGTGCCTACGGCATCCCCGGCATGCGCGTGGAGGACCCGGACGACCTGGAAGACGCCCTGCGCGAGACGCTGTCCACCGACGGCCCCGCGCTCATCGACATCCAGGTCAACCGCGACGCCAAGGTGTTCCCCATGGTGCCGCAGGGCAAGGGCCCCGACGCCATGCTGGTGAAGGACCCGGCCAAGTAGGACGCCGGGTCGTGGTGATCCTCGGGCACCCGCGGGGCGACAGCTTCTGCGGGGCGCTCGCCGATGCCTATGCCGAGGGCGCGCGTGACGCCGGGCACGACGTGCGCGTGCTCGCGCTCGGCGACCTGGCCTTCGACCCCATCCGCCGCACCGGGTACGGCGAGGCGCCCCCGCTCGAACCCGACCTCGTGCGCGCGCAGGAGGACATCGCTTGGTGCGACCACATGACGTGGGTCTACCCCAACTGGTGGGGCACGATGCCCGCGCTGATGAAGGGCTTCATCGACCGGGTGATCCTGCCGGGGTTCGCGTTCCGGTACCGCGAGGGCACGGTGCTCTGGGACAAGCTGCTGAAGGGCCGCAGCGCCCGGCTGCTTGTGACCATGGACACGCCACCGGCGTGGTACCGGTGGGTGATCGGACGGCCGGGGCACAACCAGATGCGCAAGTCGGTGCTGGGGTTCTGCGGGGTGAAACCCGTGCGCGTGAGCCAGTTCGGCGTCGTCAAGAAGTCCTCGCCCGATCGACGCGCGCAGTGGATCGCCCGGGCGCGCGCACTCGGCGCGAAGGCGGCCTGAGTCCCGAACGACCGTACTCCCACCACCGGGAGGGCTTTCGGGGACAGAATGAGAAGGAGTACTCGTCCGTCTTCGGCCAACGGGAAGGTCGGACTTGAGCACCGCGTCGAATCAGCAATCCGGCATCTCCATCGGGTCCCTGGCCCGCCGAACCGGCGTACCCGTGGACACCCTGCGCGCATGGGAGCGCCGCTACGGGGTGCTGCAGCCACAGCGCACTGACGGCGGGCAGCGCCGATACGGCGATCGCGATGTGGAGCGGGTGCTGTGGCTGGCCGCGCGTGTGACCGAGGGCCAGCGCATCTCGGACGCCGTGGCGGCGCTCAACGCCCTCGAGCGCGAGGACGCCGAAGCCGATGCCAGCGGTGGCCCCACCGCCGCGCTCTCCACACGCCTCGTCCTGGCCGCACGCCAGGGCGACGGTTCGCGCCTGGAACTGGAGCTCGACCGCACGTTCGCCGCGCTCCCGCTGGTTCAGGCGATGGAGCTCGTGGTGTTCCCCGCCCTCGCCGATCTCGGCCGCAGGTGGGCCGAGGGCGAGCGTGTCGTCGTGGCCGAGCACCTGCTCAGCAGCGCCACCGAGCGTCGCCTGGCCGCCCGGCTCTCGGCCGCGCGCCGACCGCGCGGCCCCATCGGCATCGTGGCCTGCCCGTCCGGCGAGCGCCATGCGGTGGGCGCCCTGTGCCTGTCGGTGCTCATGGCGCAGGACGGCTGGCGCGTGAGCTTCCTGGGCGCCGACACCCCTCTCGCCGAGGCCGACGCCGTGGCGCAGGCCCGCCGGGCCCGCGCATGCGTCGCGGTGTGCACCCTGCCGGGATCAGCCCGCGCGGCCGCTGCCGAGATCGCGGAACTGCCAAACGCACGCATGTGGGTGCTCGCCGGCCCTGACGCACCCGACCCGGACGCACACCAGATGCCGGTGTGGGGCCCCTCGCTCGAGGAAGCCCGTGCTGCGGCAGCCGTGAGGGCCGCCGAGGACTAGCCCCGGCGGCCTCCCGCGGGCCTGCTGCCTACCTGCCCCGGACGGTGAGGCGGATGCCCCTCCAGGGGTTGACCGCGTAACCCGGGATCGTCTGCGGGGTGGTGCCAACCGCCGACAGCCACATCTGGTACGCGGTTGCGGTGACCACGCCACCGTGCCAGCGACGCCACACGATGCGCGGGTTCTCATCAGGGGGCGGCGGGGAGATCGTGTCGGTGGTCTCCACCACGTTGCCGCCCTGATCGAGGGTGCCCCACGGCGAGCGCGTGAGGGCCTGGCCGACCGAGCTGACGTTGCCGGTGTAGATGGCCGCGGCCGCACCGAACGGGGTGATCGCGCACTGCGCCACAGTGAACTGCGTCGGGCACCAGTCGGGGGGCGGAGTAGCGGACTTGGGAAAGGCGAGGAAGGACGCCAGCGGCTGCGCGCTGCCATTGGTCACATCGCCATTGGCATCGAGCTGGGTCTGGTTCGGCTGATCGCCCGTCGCGCAGCCCTGGTTGTCGACCGGGCAGTTCGTGTAGACGCCGGGGTTCGTCGGGTAGTCCCACCAGGAGTACTTCCCGCCGCCGTTCGGGTCGTAGTACGCGGCCTTGATCCACTCATCCTGGCTCGACACCGTGAAACCGGTCGTCGAGTTGCGCGTGGCTTCGCGGTTGCTCATGGTGTACATGCCGGTGTCAAGCGTGGTTGACAACCTGATGGTGTACGTGGTGCGCGTAAGGCGCGCGCCCGTCGGGGTCGTGATCACCCGGTTGCGCTTCGACAGCACCGTTCCGTTGTCGATGGAGTTGGCGAGGCGCGCGCCGCGGGAGAAGTCGCCCTGGTTGTAGGGCTTGTTCGCCCATGCCGGTGACGAGACGTAATACCGCTGACCGCGCGGGGCGCGCATGTTCCGGTTGATCGATCCGTACTTGGGCCACACGCGTGAGCTCTGGGCGGCATCCCAGAGGTGGCGCGGGTTGTGTCCCAGCGGGTCGGCCGTGTTCAGGAAGGTCACGTACTGCGCGGTGGTGAGCTCGGTCTCCGCGATGCGGAACGCATAGTCCACCCCGCCCACCGCCATGCACGAGGTAGCGGACACCTTCTGCACTGCCGGGTCGGCGCCGGCGTTGATCGTGGCCCGCACGCCAGGGAAGGCCGCGAGGCACGTGGCGCGGTCCGGGTACACGTCATTCCAGAACGGGATGATCCATGCCGGCTTGTTGCCAGGAGAGGACACGGTGACCGTGTTGAGGGATATGACGCCCGGGCGGCGCGGCGCCTGGGGGAAGACCTCCGTCACGGTGCTGGTGAGGAAGTTCGCAACGTAGAGGAAGCCCGCGGCGTCGGACACGATGCCGATGGGGCGCCGCCCTGTGCGCGCGATCTCGGTGGATCGGCCGCCGGGGGTGATGCGCGACACCGTGGCCGAGCCATCATTGGTGGTGTACACGTTGCCGTAGGGGTCAACCGTGATTCCGATCGGCCGGCGGCTGGTGCGACCGAGGATCGTGGACACGCCCTGCGGCGTGATCTTCGACACGTTCCGCGAGTTCCAATTGGCCGTGTAGACGTTGCCGGAGGAGTCCATGGCGATCGCCTGCGGCCAGCCGCCCGTGGTGCCGAACACGGAGGTGGTGCCGTCAGGGGCGATCCGCGTGACGTTGTTGGCGCCCTCATTGGCCGTGTACACGTTGCCGGCCGAATCGAGCACGATGCCCAGCGGGCGGGAGCCCGTGCTGCCGAGCGTCGTCGACACGCCAGCCGGCGTGATCTTCGTGACGGTGCTGTCGAGGTAGTTCGTGGTGTAGACGTTGCCGGCGGCGTCGAGGGCGATGCCGATGGGCTGGCGGCCGGTGGTGCCGAGGGTCGTCGAGGTGCCGTCGGGGGTGATCTTGGTGACGGTGCCCGCACCAAGGTTGCTGGTGTAGACGTTGCCGGCCCCATCCACGGCGATCCCGCGCGGGGTCTGCCCCGTGGTGCCGAGCTGCGTGGCCCTCCCATTCGCACCGATCCTCGTCACGGTGTTGGCCCGCGAGTTGGCCGTGTAGATGTTCCCCATGGCATCCACCGCGATGCCATCGGGGCCCGCGCCGGTGCGGGCGAGCACCGCCGATGAGCGGGGCATGGGCTTGCCCTTGGTGGCTGCGACGGCCTCGGTGCGCGATGTCCCCTGGGCCCCCGCGACCGCGGGGGCCGCGAAGGCGATGGTGGCGGCCGACGACAGCGCAAGCACCGCGGCGGCGGCGCGTCGACCATGGGCGGGGGCGGAAACGGGAGTCATCTTCATGCCGCAACCGTACCGGACGGCGGGCGGGGCGACAGCGGCGCGCTACTCGTCGTCGACGACGAACTTGTACGAGTAGTAGATGTCGCCTTCGTGCCCGAGCTTCATGCGACGGAGCGTGGCGGACACGCGGGTGCCCACCTCCACCGCATCGGGGTCGACTCCCATCACCGGCGCGGGCAGGTTGACGCCCTCGTCCATCTGGATGTGGCCCACCACGTAGGGCTCCTGGCCCAGGAACTCGCGCGGCGGGTAGTAGACCACCGTGTAGTTGGTGATCTCGCCCTTGCCACCCAGCTCAAACTCGCTCAGCGAATCATTGCCGCACTTGTAGCAGTGGCTGCGCTCCCACCATGGGCTGAGCTCACCGCACGTGTCGCACTTCATGGCGAACAGGTGCAGCTTGGGCGGGCCGAGGCGCGAGAACTCGATCGCGGAGACGGTCATCGGCTAGCCCTCGCGCTGGTAGATGTGGATGGCGCCCACCGAACCCGGGCCGCCGCGGCAGGCCGAGATGCCGATCTCGGCGTCAGCGCGCAGCATGCCCTCGGGGGCGGTGCCGCGCAGCTGCTCCACGACGTCCACGGCCTGCGTGGCACCGGTGGCGCCGAGGGGGTGCCCCTTGCACAGCAGGCCGCCCGACGGGTTGACGGCGATCTTCCCGTCAAGCCAGGTCGACCCATCTTCGGCGCCCTTCCAGCCCTCACCGCGCTTGGCGAAGCCCAGGCCCTCGATGCCGAGCGGCTCCTGGATGGCGAACGAGTTGTAGATCTCGGCCACGTCGACGTCGTCGGGGCCGATGCCGGCCATCTCGTACGCGCGCTCCGCCGGGCGGGCGAAGAGGTTGTACGCGTCATCGAGCGTGTCGCTGGCCTGGTACCAGGTGCCCGAGCCCATGGAGGTGGCGGTCACGTACACCTGCGGGCGGTTCGGCTGCGCCTCGAGGATCTCCGGGCGGCACAGCACCAGCGCCGACGCGGCGTCGGTCATCGGGCAGACCTCATACAGCTTGAGCGGGTCGGCCACCTTGGCGCTCTTCATCACCTCTTCCACCGTGCACTCGAAGCGCAGGTGGGCCGAGGGGTTGCGGGCGCCGTAGAAGTGGTTCTTGACCGACGTGTGGGCGAGATCCTCTTCGCTCACGCCGTAGGTCTGCATGTACTTGCGCGCGGTGAGCGCGGTGCCCGACGGGAAGGTCAGCCCGGAGAAGTACTCCTCCTTGCTGTCGGCGGCCTGGGCGATGATCGAGGTGCCCTCGACGGTGGCCAGGTCGTTCATCTTCTCGCAGCCGAGCACCATGACGGTGTCGTAGAGGCCCGAGGCGATGGCCACGCAGCCCAGGTGAAGGGCCCACGCGCCGGTGCCACAGGCGGCCTCCACGCGCACGGCCCCGGCCGGCACCACGCCAAGATGGTGCGCCACCATGAGGCCGGTGGAGTTCTCGTAGTTGAAGCCCACCGAGCCGACGTTGCCCACGTAGAGCATCTGGATGTCCTGCGGGGACACCCCGGCGTCGTTCATGGCCTTGCGGCCGGCCTCGACGGCGAGGTCCTTGAGCGACTTGTCGTGCTGGATCTTGTGCGGGGTCTTGCCGATCCCCAGGACGCCGACCTTCATGACTTCCTCCGCTCCTCGCCTAGTGGGGCTGCTGCTGGCGCCCCTCGGTCCAGCGATAGTACGTGCCGACGGCGATCTCCTCGCCGCCGTCAATCATCTCACGGGTGCCGATGGACTTCGGCTTCTTGGTGACCTCGATCTCCTGGGCCACCGCCTCGCCGCCGCCGTAGGCCAGGGCCAGCAACGTGCTGCCCTTGCGCGAGGCGTCGAGGCCAAGGCACAGGGCCAGGCCCACCGATGCCGAGCCGACGTTGCCGATGTCGCCGACGAACTGCGTGGCCTCGAGCTGCTTGGGCTGCGCGCCGAGGCGTGCGAGTCCGCGCAACACCTGCGGGTGCGGCTGGCTCGGGCAGATGCTCGTGTACTTGCCCGTGGGGCGCTCGGTCACCTTCTCGAGCCCCTTCGCCGCGGCGCCGGTGGCCCGGGCGTAGGCGTCGAACAGCACCTCGAGCCGGAACCGGGGCTCCTGCTCTCGGCCGAGCATCCATACGTCGAAGACCTCCTCCGACGCCCGCACCTGGGGGCCGAGGGTCGCGATGCCCTCCGCCTTCTTCCCGGGGTCGATCACGAAGGCGGTCGCCGCGCCGGCCGACAGCACGTCGGCCACGCGGTCGCGGTAGCTCACCAGGTGATCGGTGGCCACTACGAGGGTGGGGCCCACGTCCAAGGTCTGCGCGATGCGGAAGGCATCGAGCAGGCCCGTGGCGTTGGCGCCCAGGTCGATGTTCACGGACCCGTCGTCGAGGCGCAGGGCCAGGGCGAGGGTCTGCGACATCTTCCTCAAGCCGAAGGGCGGAGCCTGGGTGGCGGTGATGACCGCCCCCAGGCCCCTCTCCCCCTTCAGCGCCTGGCGCGCCGCCTCGTAGGCCATCGTGAGGGTGTCCTCATCGAGGCCCGGGGTGGCGAGCCCGCGCGACCGGGGACGTCCCGGTCGCCCGTAGAACTTCTGGATCTCACCGAGCGGAGCCCGGTACTGGGGTACGTAGGCCCCGTAGCTGGTGAGTACCGCCATGGGCTAGCGCTTCACCTTCACGCCGGCCTCTTCACGGTCCCAGGTGTCCGCCGTGATGCCCTCGTCGCGCAGCTTGTTCTTCTGCACGCGCTCGGTGGGCGTCTTGGGCAGGGCATCCACGAACCGGATGTAGCGCGGAACCATGAAGTACGGCATGCGCTCGGCCATGAACTCGGTGAGCTCGACCATGTCCGGCTTCTCGCCCTCGGCGATGCACACGATCATGATCTCGTCCTCCGAGGAGGCACCCTCGCCGGCCTTCACGCCGATGGCGGCGGCCTCCTTGACGTTGGGGTGCTCCGAGACCTGGCGCTCCACCTCCATCGACGAGACGTTCTCGCCGCGGCGGCGGATGTAGTCCTTCACACGGTCCATGAAGTAGATGTAGCCGTTCTCGTCCATGCGGCCGAGGTCGCCGGTGTGGAGCTTCAGGTTCTTGAAGTCCTCCGCCGTCTTCTCGGGCATGCCGTAGTAGGCGCGCATGACGATGTTCGGGATCTTCATGTCCACGACGATCTCACCCGGGGTGTCGGCCGGGAGCGGGCGGTCCGTGCCCGGCTCCACCACGAACACCTCGTAGCCGGGGTTGGCCACGCCGATCGAGCCCGGTACCGGCGGCTTGGTCGGGTCCATGTAGGTGGCCATGCCGGTCTCGGTGAGACCGTAGCCCTCGATGAACTTGACCCCGAAGCGGTCCTGGAAGTCGTAGTAGATGTCCTTCGGCGTCGGCGCGGCGAACACGGTGTGCACCTTGTGCGCCTTGTCGAGGTCCGACGGCGGGATGTTCCAGATGAAGTACGACACCGCGCCGATCGAGTTGAAGATCGTGGCCTCGGCGTCGATCACCTGCTGCCAGAACTGGCTCGACGAGAAGCGCTCGACGTAGGCAATGCGACCGCCGGCGACCAGCGCCGGGTAGCCGGACAGCACCTGCGCGTTGCTGTGGAAGAGCGGCAGGCACGAGAAGAACGTGTCGTCCGCGAGCTCCTCGACGGAGCGACCGGAGGTCTTGCTCACGACCTCCAGCAGGCCGCGCGCCGAGAAGTAGTCGGCGGCGTTCTGCTTGATGACGCCCTTCGAGCGACCGGTGGTGCCCGAGGTGAACATGATGCGGGCGTCGTCCACCCACGAGTACTCCACGCCGTCGGGCTCGCTGTCCGGCGCCTCCATCAGCGCGTCGAGCGGCTCCCACTTGAACGACGGGTCGGGGCCCTCCTGCGCGCCCGTCTTCATCACGATCACGTGCTCCAGCAGCGGGAGCTCCTTCGCGATGAAGTCAAGGCGGTCGAGGAAGACGTCCGCGATGAAGAGCTTCTTGGCCTCGACCAGGTTGATGGTCCAGGACAGGAAGTCGCCCTTGTACGCGGTGTTGATCGACGACATCACCGCGCCGGCCTTGAGGATGCCGTACCAGACCGGCAGGAACTCCTCGCAGTTCGGCAGCATCACGCTGACCGACTCGCCCTTCTCCACGCCGCGGGCGAGCAGGGCGTTCGCGACCCGGTTCGATCGCGCGTTGACCTCGCCGTAGCTCACCCACGGGTTGCCCGCGAACTTCAGGTAGTCACGGTCGGGGTGTGCCTCGGCCTTGTCCCTGAGGACCTTGGCGAGGATCCAGTTGGTGGGATCCTCCTTCGCGTACCAGTCACTCCACTCGGCCATCGCCGTATCTCTCCTCGTGAGCTTCTCGGGTAAGGGTGCCCCGCGGCCTCAGCCGGCGGGGGTGAACTTCGGAAGGGTGATCTCGTCAGTGACGTCGTCGAAGACGATCTTCACCTTCATGCCGATCTGGACATTCTCGGGGTCCAGCGACGGGTAGCCATCCTCGTCCTTCACGAGGATGGTCATCATGCGCGGGCCCTCATCGAGGTCGACCAGCGCCACGATGTGCGGCGGGTCGCCCTTGTAGGCCTTGCTCGGCCCGATGAAGTGGGTCGAGTAGGTGTACACGGTGCCATTGCCCGTGGCGTCGCTCCAGCTCGTGGCGCTCAGCGTGCCCGGGGCGTACTTGCGCGGGTACCAGAACGGCTTGCCGGTGTCGTCGCACGGCAGGATGAAGCGGTGCTCCTTCATGGCCTCCCAGAACGGTGCGTCCTCGGGGCGCAGGTCGGGAAGGGGCTTGGTGTACGCGGGCTTCTCTGACATTTCTCGGTGTCTCCTGGTTCTTCTCGTCGTGGCCGGGGCTACGCCGCCGACGGCGGCTCGCTGGACAGCACCAGCGCGCTCGTGGCCGCGAGGATGCCGCCCGAGCCGTTCGTGATCGCGAGCTTGGCGCCGGGAACCTGGTGGTTGCCGCCGTTGAACTCGGTCTTGTCAGAGTCGTCGGCCTCGCCGCGCAGCTGCAGCACGGCCTCGACGATGTGGTGCATGGCGCCGAGGTGCGCCTGGCGGATGAGCCCGCCGTGAGTGTTCATGGGGAGCTTGCCGCCGAGCTTGGCGTTGCCCTCCATCACCCAGTCGCCCGCCTCGCCGGGGCCGCAGATTCCGAAGCCCTCGAGCGCGATGAGCGGGGTGAACGAGAACGAGTCGTAGATCTCGGCCACGTCGAGGTCCTGCGGCGTGATGCCGGCGACCTCCATGGCACGGCGGCCGGCGCGGCCGAGGCCGTCGCGCACCGACGCCACTGACTCGGCCTCGGAGATGTACTGGTGCGAGAAGCCCTCGCCGATGCCGGTGATGTACACGGGCTTCTTCTTCATGCTCTTGGCGCGGGCCTCGGTGGTGACGATGAAGGCGGCAGCGCCGTCGCTCACGAGCGAGCAGTCCATCGCGTGGAACGGCGTGGCGATCCACCGGTCGGCCATGACGTCCTCAACCGTGACCGCGTCGCGGAGCATGGCGTTCCACTTGAGGGCGGCGTGCTCGGACTGCGTGGCCACGACGGCCGCCAGGGCCTCCTGCGGGATGTCGTGCTCGTACATGTAGCGCTGGGCCAGCAGGCCGTATCCACCGATGGTGGTGAGGCCGAAGGGGGCCTCGTACGCACCGTGGCTCATCTCGCGGGCCATGGCGATCATGCCCGACGACGAGATGCCCGAGCGGGTGTTGTCACCGCGCACGCAGAGCACGACCTCGGCGAGGCCGGCGTCGATGGCCATGGCGGCCTGGACGGCCATGAGGGGCGCCGTTGCGCCGCCGACGGCAACCGAGGCGAAGTAGCCGGGCTTCATGCCCATGTAGTCGGCCAGCGTGGTCGAGTGCATCAGGGTGGACTCCACGAAGGAGAACGCCGTGACGATTCCGTCGACGTCGCTCAGCTGCAAGCCGGCGTCGTCGAGGGTGGTGCGGGTCACCTCGGTGAGCAGCTCGAACGAGCCGCGGTCGCTGATGATGCCCTGCTCGGTCTCACCGACACCTGCGATGCAGATGCCCTTGCCGAGCATCCGGCGCGCTTCCTTGATGTCGGGCGTTCCCTCTGCCATTCCAGTGTCCTCCACGGAAGTCATCGCGGATCCGGGCGCGACGAGGACGGCCACCGAACCCTCGGGTATCGGAACCGTCCCGGCAACGACCGGAGCCTGGTCGCGCGACCCTTCTCGTGGGCCGCCCTCATTACCGATCGGGGAAGTTACCCACCCCGGGGCGGCTTTGCAGGAGAACGGTCGATGCGCCCCGGCAGGCCGATGTCACATGTCAGGAGCGCCGCGCAGGGGCTTCCCCTCGCGCAGCTCGGCGATCCCCTCGGCGCACACCCCGTACTCGAGCCAGGGACAGCCCCCGCAGAGATTCGCGAGGTCGCCGGGAGCCACGTGGTCGCGCACGCGGGCGCGCAGGTCATCCCATGTCATCTCATCGCCCGATTCGACCTCGAGCACCTGTGCCACCCGGGCGTCCTGGCGCACCACCGACCGCCCGTACCGCATGCAGCCACCCATCGAGAGCGAGGGGCACGCCCGGCACACGGCGTCGGACCCCACGCGCACGCGAATGCGGATGCCCGGCTCGTCGCGCAGCCGGGCCACGATGCCCGACAGCGAGGCCACGAAGCCCTCGGAGTACCCCATTCCGCGGAACCCATGCACGCACAGGGCGTGGTGGGCACTCAGCTCGATGAGGTCGTCGGGCATGCGCGCAGGCTAACGCCCGCCCGCGCCCGGCGTCGGGTGGCGCTAGGCGTCCGCGGTGTCGAGGCGCGGGGGGCCGGCGGCCATGAGGGCATCGGCGATGGCCTCGGTGAGGAACTGCACGCGAGCCCAGAGAAGCGCCGCCTCCCGGGCGCGGGCGGTCTCGGGCGCGCGCTCCCAGAGGGGCGCCGCGACGTCCGAGCCGGACAGGCCCTCGGGCGTGGTGCGCGCGATGGCGTCGTCCACCAACTCGCGGTTTCGCAGGAGGTGCTCCGACTGCCACTCGGTCACCCGCTTCGCGAAGGACGGGCCATTGTCCCCGCCCGGGTGGCACGTGGTGCCGACGCCCTCGGCGAAGAGCCGCCCGAGCGAGCGGAGCTCCACCTCGCGGTGGTCGTCGTTCGGATCCGCAGCGCGGCCGCGCTGCTCGGCCTTGGACTCCTCGTCGAGCCTCAGGGCCTCGAGGCGCTCCTCGCCCGCCGCCAGCCACTTGTCCATGGCCGACGTGAAGTCGGTCGGGGCAACGGTCCAGTTGGCCTGTATCGCAGCCGCCAGATGACGCAGCCAGGCGCGGGCCGAGGCCTGCCGGGCGCGATCGAGCCGCTCTTCCGGCGTGGGGAGCCCCATGCCACCCTCGGCCGCCATGAATTCCTGGATGAGGGCCTTGGAGCCCTCCTCCTTCATCTTCTCGTCGAGGGCGGGCCGGTTGTCGACCATCCAGGTCACGAGGGTCGCTCCGAGCAGCTCGCCGCTGTACTCCTGTTCATCAGCCACGCGGCGACGCTACCATCACGGCCCGAACCCGGTAACCGAGATCGGTGACTAAGGAGAACTGGTGGCCGACGATCCGTACTACAACAAGGAGACCGACACATATCGCGTGATCCACAAGGGTCACCCGAGCGCGTCGGCGGTGACAAACGCCGAGGGCGTCACGGTCTTCTTCGACCCGGACAATCACGACGTCCTGGGCTTCTCGATCGCGAACTTCTCGAAGTACTACGAGGACCACGTCACGCCCGAGGGCGAGTTCGAGGTGGTCCTGCCGGCGCGAATCCCGGCGAACCTCGAGGAGGAGATGGACTTCGACGAGGAGAGCATGACGACCAACGTGAGGATCGCCGAGATCTACTAGGTCGTCGGCCCCGCCCCGCGCTGCCCCGCCCCGAGGCGCGGGCGGCAGGGCGGGTCGTCAGCACCCGAGGAGGTCGGCGACGCCCGGCAGCACCTCGGGCCCCGTGCGCGGAACCACCAGCTTCGCGTAGCGGTCGTAGCGCGTACGCGTGGTGCCCACGATGGCCACCTTCGATCCGCGCTTCAGCGGCACCGAGGGCAGCATGGCCATCGGATCGGTGCGCAGCTGCGTGTCGATCACGAGGAAGAGGTCGCTCCAGGCGGCCATGTCCCATGCGCGGATGATCGCCTGCTCCACGAGCGGCTCACCCCACAGCGTGCCGGTGGGGCGAAGCGGATAACCGCAGCCCTCGCGGGTGCACCGGGGCACGCCGTCATCCGATGCGGCGGCGATCTGCTCCACCTCGGCCAGGGCGTAGACGTCCTCGCAGCGGGTGCACCGGCACGAGAGCACGTTGGCGTGCACCTCGATCAGGTCGCCGTCGCCGGCCTTGCCGTGCAGGTGGTCCACGGCCTGGGTGATGATCGCCTTGATCACCCCGGCGGCCTCCAGGCGGGCCAGGGCGCGATGGGCGTCGGTCACCTCGCGCCGCGACGCGTCGAGGGCCCGGGGCAGCCAGTTCTCCCAGAAGCGGGCGGGCTCGGTGAGCAGCACCTCGAGGCTGGCGAACTCGCCCCACGCGCTGCCCGCCGCCTTGGCCTCGGTGTCCTCGGTGGCGCCGAGGCGCACGCCGGTCATGGCCACGCAGCGCTCCGCCTGCGCCAGCAGGTCGGCAAGCTGCCGGATGTCGTCGTCGAGGTCGTCCGCCACGGCGCCCAGCCTACGAGACGACGATGGGGTCGCGCGGGCGCAGGGCGTCGATGGCCCGGATGCCCACGGTGCCCACCCAGAGGGCCGCGCACGCGCTGGTGATGGCGAGGATCAGCAGGGCGGTCGTGAGCCCCAGGATGTCCGCCAGCACACCCACGGCGAGGAGCGGGATCGAGAACCCGCCCAGGTAGCAGGCCACGTAGTAGGCCGACAGCAGCTTGCCGCGGTGCTCGACGGGCGCGATCTCGGTGGTGAGGTCCACCCCGCCCTTCATCATCAGCCCGCATGCCCCGCCGGTGATGGCCACGCTCACCAGCAGGAGCGTCTCCGACTCGAGCGGCGCCGCGGCCACCACCCCGAAGAACGCCACGGCGCCGATGGCCAGCCCCAGCAGGATCGCCCGCCGCGGGGCCATGTTCGGAACCAGCGCCTGGCTCACGGCGCCGCTCACCAGCACGAGGAACCCCGACGCCCCCACCAGCGCGTAGTTGGTGATGCCGAGCACGCGCACCGTGAACACCGGGATGAGCGACAGCGCGACGCCGTCGAACAGGCTGAGGATCATTCCCGAGGGCACCAGCACGCGCCAGAACACCGCTCTCTCCCGGGCCGGCACCTCGAGGGCCAGGCGAATGGGCCGACGGTTGCGCTCGATCACCGTCTCAGGGAGGAACACCACGATGCCCGCGGCGATGGCCAGCAGCACGAGGTGCGCGGCGAAGGGGAGCTGGAACGGGTCGGGCGCGTACTGGATGAGGATGCCGCAGATGCCGGGGCCGAGGCCGAGGCCGAGCCGCACCGAGATGGTGGCGAGCGCCGATGAGAACCTGCGCTTGCCCACCGGGCTGGCATCCACGAGGAAGGCCGTACAGGTGCCGAAGAACGCCCCTGTGGCCGCGCCCTGCATGCCGCGCGCGATGAGCAGGCCCACGAGCCCGGGCTCGCTGAGGATGATCCCCTGCGCCACCGCAAGGGTGGCGATGGCCCCGAGCAGCACCGGGCGCCGTCCGATCTGGTCGGAGAACTGCCCGAGGGTGAGCATCGAGGGGACGAGCGCCGCCACGTAGCAGAGCAGGAAGAGCGTGACGACGGTGTCGTTGAAGCCCAGGTCCTGCTGGTAGAGCGGGATGAGGGGGGTGATGAGGCTGGTGCCCATCGCGAAGAAGAGCAGCACCACCCATGTCCGCCATACGCGCCCCATTGCCCCGGACACTAGGGCGCCGACGCTCCTAGTGCGCGCGCAGCGCCGCCGCGTGCCAGCGCCCGACGGCGTCACGGCGCTGCAGCGCGAGCCCCCGCCGCCCCCACGCCTCCAGCACCTCGTCCATCGCCCCCTCCTGCAGGCCGGAGATGACCATCGCCGCCGGCACCGGGTCGTCGGGCGCGCACAGGAGGGCGTCCTGCGCCACGCGCGGGGCGTTGGCGAGCACCACGCGACCCTGCACCTCGTCGTGCGCGAGCGACTGCAGCGCGGCGCGGCGCACGCTCACCAGCCCGTCGAGCCCGCTGGCCCACGCCGACTCGCGTGCCTGCGTGACCGCGTGCGGGTCGAGGTCGACCGCCAGGACGGGGCCCCGCCCGAGGCGCGCCCACGCGAGGGCGAGGATGCCGCTGCCGCATCCGGCGTCGAGGGCCGGGCCATCGGGGAGATCGGCGAGGAAGTCCAGGCACATGCCGGTGGTCGCGTGCTCGGCCAGGCCGAAGCCCTCCCCGTCCACAAGCACCACCTCGGGAGTGCCGGGTGGCGCGGGCGCGTGGCCAGGCGATCGGCGGTACACGCCACCGCCCACCGCCGCGGGAAACGGCAGCGGTGGCACCGGCCCCGGGTCGGCGCGCCACGGCAGCGTCACGGCCGCGAGCCGCGCCTGCTGCTCAGCCGGGTCGCGGCCGCCCGCGAGCGGCGCCACCAGCAGGCCGCCGGGCACCCACGCGAGCGGCTCGAGCCCGGCCAGCACGGCGAACTGCGCGGCGAGGTCCGCCGCGTCGCCGCTCACGAGGATGCGCGATGGCACCGTGCTCGTAGACTCAGCCACCGTGACCACCGCGCCCAAGGACATGCTCGACGTCGCCCGCTACGCGGTGCAGGAGATCGGCCGCATGGACCTCGACCAGCGGCTCGACCTCATCGCCGCCGGGGCGCGGGCCATCGCCGCCGAGGAGCAGGCCATCGAGGACCTCGCCGTGGCCGAGGCCGGGCAGGCCCGCAAGTTCGCGCGGCGCGAGATCGGCAGCGCTCTCGACCTGCTCGATGCCCTGCCCGACCTGGCCGAGGCCATCCGACCGCGCGAGGTTCCCGCGCGGTCGGGGTCCACCCGGCTGGAGTTCGCGCCATACGGCGTGGTGTTCGGGTGGCACTCGGCCAACTCGCCCATCTGGGTGCCCACCCTCATCGCGGCGTCGGCCTTCGCGGGCGGCAACGCCGTGCTCGCACGCCCTTCCCGTCGAGTGGGGTCGACCACCGCGCGGGTGCTCGAGGCGCTCACCTACCGCTGGCCGCTGGGAGCCGTTCAGGTGGTCACCGCCCCGCCTGAGGATGCCGAGGCGCTCATCACGGCCCCGGGTATCGGTGCGGTGGTGGCGCACGCGTCGACGGCCACGTGCCGTCGCCATCTGGCGCGGCTCGCGCAGGCCTATGAGGGCGGGGCCACGATGCGGCCGTACATCCCCGAGGCCTCGGGCAATGACGCCATGATCGTGCTCGATGGGGCCGACATGGACCGGGCCGCCGACGCTGCGGCGCTCGGTGGCTTCGCCAACGCCGGCCAGCTCTGCATGGCGGCCAAGCGAATCATCGTGGAGCGCGCAGCTCGTGATGAGTTCGTGCCCCGCCTCATCGCGGCGGTGCAGGCGCTCGTGACGGGACCAGCCGATGACGAGCGCACGGACGTGGCGCCCATCGCCCCCGCGGCTCTCGCGCGCGCGGTCGACGACCTCGAGGAGGCCATTGCGGCCGGCGGGAAGGTGATCACGGGAGGCGGTGGGACCGCAGAGGGTGACAGTCACCCGCCTGCGGCCGTTCCGCTCGAACCGACCGTCGTCCTGCTTCCGCGCTCCGCGCTGCACGTGCGCCTGTGGCGGGACGAGTCGTTTGCCCCGCTTCGCGGGCTGGCAGTCGCTGACGACGCGCGGCAGGCGGTGGCTCTCGCCAACGACACGCCCTTCGGGCTCGGCGCCGCTGTGTTCGGCCCGCACGAGGCGGCGATGAACGTGGCCACCGCGCTCAAGGGCGCCCGCATCACGGTCAACGAGGGGCCGCTCTACCAGGACCCGCACCTGGTGGTGGGAGGAATCGGCGACTCCGGCCTTGCCGGCGCGCGACCGAAGGTGGAGCAGCTGGTGTTCGCGCGGCGCGTGCACGTGGCCGCGGGGGGATGACGGCCTAGGCCAGCACCCGCAGGTGCTGCCAGCGGATGAAGGCCTCGAGTCCCGGGTGCCCGAGCTCGGCGCCCACGCCTGACCCCTTCCAGCCGGCGTAGGGCGCATAAGGCACCACCACGCGCCAGCCATTTACCACCACGGTGCCGCACTCGATGCGCTCGGCCACCTCGAGCGTGCGCCGCGACTCGCCTCCCACCACGTACGAGACCAGCCCGTAGTCGGGGCGATTGGCCTCGGCCACGGCCTCGTCGACGTCGTCGTAGGGCATCACAGCGACCACCGGCGTGAACGGCTCCTCGTCCACGAGCAGCATGCCGGGTCCCGCCCCAGTGACCAGAGCCGGTTCCACATAGTTGCCATCGAGCAACGCGCCGCCCTCCACCGTGGCGCCCTTCGCCCGGGCGTCCTCGATGAGCATCGCGTGGCGGTCGCGGCCGCGATCGGTGGCCATGGGGCCGAGTGCAAGCGCCGCGATGCCAGGGCGCAGCCGGTCGACGAACTCCTGCTCCATGGCACGGGGGATGAGCACGCGGTTCACCGAGTAGCAGGCCTGCCCGCAGTTCGCGAAGCCCTGCACCAGGGCGACCTCCACCGCGGTGTCGAGGTCGCCGTCGTCGAGCACCAGCAGCGATCCGTGCCCGCCGAGCTCCAGCGAGAGCGCCTTGAGGCGCGGCGACGCCCACGCGGCGATCTGTTCGGCCACCCGCCGCGACCCGGTGAACGCCACCTTGTCCACCCCGGGGTGGGTGCAGAGCGCCTCCCCGAGAACCGGCCCATCTCCCGTGATGCACGACACCACGCCGTCGGGCATGCCGGCCTCGGTGGCGAGGTCGCACAGCATGCGCGCGGCCAGCGGTGCCTCCTCGGCGGGCTTGACGATCATGCAGCAGCCAGCGGCCAGGGCGGGGCCGAGCTTCCACAGCACCAACGCCACCGGGAAGTTCCACGGCGTGATGGCCGCCACCACCCCGATGGGCGCGGGCCGCACGATGGAGCCGGTCGAGAGCGTGGGCCCGGGCAGCTGCATGGTCCAAAGGCGCTCGGCCTCGCCGGCGAAGTGGTGCATCACCTCGCATGCGCGGGCCACCTCGGCCTGGGCCTCGCCGAGGGGCTTGCCCTCCTCGCGGTGGATGGTCTCGGCCAGCACCGGCTGGTGGGCGTCAAGAACGGCCGCGTAGCGGCGGATGGCCTCGGCGCGGCCGAGCGGCCCGAGGGCCTCCCAACCGGGAAGCGCGGCGCGGGCACGGGTGACGGCGGCATCGACATCCTCTGGGCGCCCGGCGGCGATCTCGGCGATGACCTCGCCGGTGGCACGGTCGTCGACAGGGATCCAATTGGGGGTGTCGACGCGGGAATCGCCGATCACGAGGGGATAGCGCGGAGCGGTCATGCCGCCCACCCTACCGGGGGCTTCTAGGCCTTGTCGGGCACGCGCACCACATGCCGCACGCGCCACGCCGGGTCATATCCCGGCACGTCCTGGATGTCCACGTGCGAGAGGCGTCGGGCATCCTGCGCATCCGCTGCCCACACCTCGAGCTCGTGGACGTCTCGTCGCTCGAAGAAGTCGTCCGTGGGCTCCCACACCGCGTAGACGACGCGGTAGCGATGAGTGCCAGGCGCCCTGGGCGTGAGGGGCTTGAGCACGCCGAGAGACCAACTGTCCTCGCCGCTCTGGCGCTCCTCGAGGTGGCGGCGCGCGGCGGTTCGCGCGCAGGCGAGATCGGGGGCCTCGAAGACCACGCGCCCAGCCACGCGCGGGCGGCGCGCGCCGGGGGGACGCCGGAGAAAGGTGATCTCCCATGATGGGGTGGTTCCCATGGACGAGGCAGTTTACCCGCGCCCCTATTCATTTCGCTGGAGTACGACGAGAAGATTCTTATGCACGGTGGCAATCGGGCCCTCTTCGCGGGGCGACCGCCCTCGGGCCCCGGCTAGGGTCGCGCCCCTGAGCCACCGAAGGAGCACTCGTGACCCGCAGACTCGTCCTGATCGCCGTGACCACCGTGGCCCTCGGCGGCGCAGCGGTCCCCGCCGCCCTCGCGGACGCATCGAACGATCCGAGGGACGCCAACACGGTCATCTCGATCGAGGGGCCCAGCGCCAACATGCTGCTTCCCGACTGGGTTGCGGTGCGCAGAACCGGGACGAGGACCGTGCGCGACAGCCAGGGCCAGCGGGTGAGGATCTCCGCTCGCAGCGTGCTTTCGCAGGCTCTCCTCGGCACCTCTGAGGGCAAGATCGCCATGAAGTGGTCGTGGTACCCGGAGTTCTCCGCACCGTGGATCACCTCGATCGGCCGCATCGGCGCGAAGGGCGCCCAGGGCTGGAACTTCCGGGTGAACAGCGTGTACCAATCGCGCGCCGCGAACAGGGTGAATCTCGCAGTGGGTGACCGGGTCACCTGGTATTGGGGCAAGGAGTTCGCCACCGTCCTCGAGATCGCCGACCCGGTCTTCGGCAAGGCGCCCGGAGCCGTGGTCGGACCGGGGCCCTTCACCGTGACCGTGAACGAGGTCACCTCGAAGAACCTCCGCACCCCGTCCTCCGCTGCCACCGTGACGTACGGCGCCACGACGGCCACCACGAATGCCCGGGGGCAGGCGGTGCTCGCGCCGATCGCCGGAATCAATACCCTGCGGGTGACCAAGGCCGGTCGCATCGCCGCCACCAAGCCGGTGTGCACCCTCGGCGCGCCGGAGTGCCCCTCCTGATCTCATGCCACTGATGGAGCCCGACGAGGCGGCCATTGCCGCGGGCGCGCGGGCGCTCGCGAACGGCCGCCTCGTCGCATTCCCCACAGAGACGGTCTACGGGCTCGGTGCACACGCGCTCGACTCCGAGGCGGTGGCAGGCATCTTCGCGGCCAAGGGGCGGCCCACCGACCATCCCCTCATCTGCCACGTGGCATCCACCGATGCGCTGGCGCCCCTCGTGGCGGAGGTCACCCCCACTGCCCAGGAGCTCGCCGACGCCTTCTGGCCCGGCCCACTCACCCTCGTGATGCCCCGCTCGGACGCCGTGCCCGATGCCGTCACGGGTGGCCGCGACACCGTGGCCGTGCGCGTGCCAGCCCACCCCGTGGCGCTGGCGCTGCTGCGCGCATTCGGTGGCCCGGTGGCCGCGCCATCGGCAAACCGCTTCGGACGCCCCTCCCCCACGTCGGCATCCGACGTGGCCGACGAGCTCGAGGACGCCGTGGCCGTCATCCTCGATGGCGGGCCCTGCGAGATCGGCATCGAGTCGACGGTTCTCGATCTCACGTGCGACCCGCCGCAGGTGCTGCGCCCGGGGCGCATCTCGGCCGAGCAGGTCGAGCAGGTGCTCGGTGGGCCCGTGAACGCCGTGGCATCGGGCCCGGCGCGCGCCCCGGGCATGCTCGAGAGCCACTACGCGCCGGGCGCGCGGGTGGAGGTGGTGGCGGCTGACCTGGTCGGCGCGCGTGCCGCCGCGCTCGACGCCAGCGGAGTGCGCGTGGCCGTGCTGGCGCCGGACGCCGTGGAGGGGCTTCCCGCCGCGGCGCTGGTACTGGGACCCGCGGGCAGCCCGGACCACTACGCCGCCCGCCTCTACGCGGCCTTCCGCCGCGCCGACGCCGAGGGCGCCGGAGTGATCCTCGCCGTGCCACCGCCCGCGGCGGGCATCGGCGTGGCCGTGCGCGACCGCCTGCAGAGGGCATCCGCCGGGCGCTGACCGTTCGCGGGGGAGCGCGCGCCGGAACGTCCTACCCTCCCCTCATGCGCTCCGCCCTGCCCGCCCTCGTCGCCACAGCGGCCGTTGCCGCCCTCGCCGTGCTGCCGGCCGGCGCCAGCGCGAGCACGCCGGTGATCCCCGCGAAGCATCGCGGGAAGCCCGTCCTCACCGGCACCTACCAGCGGCTCGACGGCAAGCCCATCAACCTCTCGCGTCTGCGCGGCCGCGTGGTGCTGGTGGTCAACACCGCGAGCCACTGCGGCTTCGCGAGCCAGTACGGCCCGCTCGAGTCGCTCTGGCGCGAGCGGCGCACCAAGGGCGTGAGCGTGGTGGGCGTGCCGTCCAACGACTTCAAGCAGGAGTACCCCAGCGACCTCATGGTGAAGCGCTTCTGCAAGCGCAACTTCGGCGTGTCGTTCCCCATGCTGCGCATCTCGAAGGTCACGGGCGCCAAGGCCATCCCGCTGTTCCGCGGCCTCGCCTCGCCGTCCTGGAGCAGCCAGCCCCAGTGGAATTTCAACAAGTACCTCGTCGACACCAAGGGGCGGCCCGCGATGTACTTCCCGTCATCCGAGGAGCCCGGCTCCCCCGCGATGACGAAGGCCATTGACGCGCTTCTGGCCGAGCGCAGCGCCTGACGGGTCGCGCAGCGCCTGACGCCGGGCACCGGCTCACGGGGTGGCGGCCACTCGCCGAAGCGGGATCAGCATGTGCGGGGGCCGCAAATGCATCATCCCCGGCTGCGATCGCCGCCACCCCGTGAGCCGGTGCCCGGCGTGGTTGAGGTCAGCGGCGCACCAGCGTGGTCTGCTGGCGCACCGACTCCCGCGGTGCGGTGCCCTTCTGCGAGGCCGCAATCACCGTGGTGCGCACCCGGGGGTGACGCGCGAGGATCGCGCGCGCCTGGCGGGTGAGCGGTACGCTGACGACCCCCCTCCAGCCCGCGGGCAGGGTAGCGCGCCGGGTGCCCAAGGCGACCCAGCGTGCGCCCTCGATGCGGCGGGCTGCCACGCGCATGCGCAGGGCCACCGTGACCGCGCACGTCGCCGTGCCGGTCTCCTCGCAGGTCACCGGCACGGCGACACGGGTGGCACCGCGGCGCACCGCCATGGTGCGTCCCGCGCGAAGCGCCAGTGCCCGCGCCACGGGGGTCGCGGTGGTTGCAGGGGTTGCAGGGGTTGCAGGGGTTGCAGGAGTTGCCGGGGCTGGCACCGCTGCCAGG
>JAURGT010000049.1 GCA_030833665.1 Miltoncostaeales bacterium | reverse complement strand
CAGGACATGGGCGCTGCGGGCCTGACCAGCTCCAGCGTCGAAATGGCGAGCAAGGGCGGCGCGGGCATTCGCCTCAACATGAACAAAGTGCCTTGCCGCGAGGAAGGCATGACACCTTACGAGATGATGCTGAGCGAGAGCCAGGAGCGCATGCTGGCCATCGTGGAGCCCGCGAAGATGGACGCCGTGGTGGAGATGGCGCGCCGCCACGAGCTCGACGCCACCGACATCGGCGAGGTCACCGGCACGGGCGAGCTTGAGGCGCTCTGGCGCGGCGAGGAGGTGGTGAGGATCCCCTCGCTCTACCTCACCGACGACGTGCCGTTCTACGAGGTTCCGCGCGATGCCGCACCGGCGCAGCAGCCCATCGACCTTGCAGACGTCCCCGAGCCCGCCGACCTTGCGGCCACGTGGCTGGGGCTCATGGGCGACCCCAACATCGCGAGCAAGCGCTGGGTGTTCGAGCAGTACGACCAGCTGGTGGGCGCCAACACCATGCGCAGGCCGGGAGGCGACGCCGGCGTGGTGAGGATTCCCGGCACCAACCGGGCCGTGGCCGTCACCCTCGACTGTGCCGAGTGGCACACCGAACTGGCGCCGTATGAGGGCGGCATGGCGTCGGTGCTCGAGGCCGCGAGGAACGTGGCCTGCACGGGCGCGGTGCCCATCGCCGCCACCGACTGCCTCAACTACGCCAACCCCGACAAGGGCAGCACGGGCTGGCGGCTGGCCGAGAGCATCCGCGGCATGGCCGATGCCCTCACGGCAATCGAGGCGCCGATCGTGAGCGGCAACGTGTCGCTCTACAACGAGAGCCCGCGCGGGCCCATCTACCCCACGCCGGTGGTGGGCATCGTCGGCCTGTTGGACGACGCTTCCACCAGCATGGGCATCGCATTCGCGAGCCCGGGCGACGCCGTGCTGCTCATCGGATACGGCGAGCCCCGCGTGGATGCCAGCCGCTACCTCGGCCGCTGCGCGGGCAGCCCCCCGGCGCCCGCGCCGGTGAAGGATGCCGCGCTGTTCCGCCTGCTGGCCGCGTGCGCAGCGCAGCGCCTGCTGAAGGGCGCGCACGACGTGAGCGAGGGTGGCCTCGCCGTGGCGGTGGCCGAGAGCGCGATCGCCGGGGGCATCGGCGCCGAGGTGTCAATCGATGCCGGGCGCCGCGCGGATGAGGCCATGTTCGGGGAGGGCGGCGGCCGCGTGGTGGCATCGTGCGACCCCGCCAACGTGGATGCCATCACGGCGCTGGCCGCCGATGGGGTGGCCGTCACCGTCATCGGCGCCGTCGGCGGCGATGAGGTTTCGGTGGACGCCGGAGGTTCCACGGCCCGGGTGTCGCTTCGCGATCTGGCCGAGGTGTGGGAAGGTTCGATTTCAGCCGCCCTGGAGGCAGCGTGACCCGGCTCGAGGACCCCATGGACGGGGACCACCCCAATGAGGAGTGCGGAGTATTCGGCGTCGTCGCGCCGGACCGCGACGTGGCACGCATCACCTTCTTCGGCCTGCACGCGCTGCAGCACCGCGGACAGGAGAGCGCGGGCATCGCCGTGAGCGATGGCGAGCACGTGATGGTGCAGCGCGAGCTCGGCCTTGTCTCCTCGGTGTTCGACGAGCCGTCGCTTCGCAGCCTGGTGGGCCACAGCGCCATCGGCCACGTGCGCTACTCCACCACCGGCAAGAACAAGTGGGACAACGCCCAGCCCGTGGCCCTGCCCCGCGGCGACGGACTGGTGGCGCTGGGCCACAACGGCAACCTCACCAACAGCGACGCCCTGCGCCGCCGCGTGGAGGACATGGGCCACGAGCTTCGCGCCACCACCGACAGCGAGCTCATCACGGCGCTGCTGGCGCATGAGCCCGGCAGCCTGCTCGATGCGGTGTGCAACGTGATGCCCCTGCTGCAGGGGGCCTATTCGATCGTGGCGCTCACCGAGGACGAGCTGGTGGCCTTCCGCGATCCCAATGGCGTGCGCCCGCTGGTGATCGGCACGGTGGACGGCGGCTGGGTGGTGGCCAGCGAGACCTGCGCGCTCGACCAGGTGGGTGCGGAGTTCGAGCGCGAGGTGGCCGCCGGCGAGGCCGTGCGCATCACGGCCGAGGGAACCGAGAGCCGCCAGGCAATGCCGGCCACCACCCGCAGCCTGTGCATCTTCGAGGCCATCTACTTCGCGCGTCCCGACAGCATCCTCGACGACACCGCCGTGTGGCAGCTGCGCCACGACATGGGCATCGAGCTGGCGCGCGAGAGCGTGCCCGGCGCCGACCTGGTGGTGGGCCTTCCCGACTCCGGCACGCCAGCGGCGATCGGTTTCGCCAAGGAGAGCGGAATCCCGTTCTCGGAGGCCGTGGTGAGGAACCGCTACGTGGGCCGGTCGTTCATCCAGCCCGACCAGGAGCTCCGGGCCAACGGCGTGAAGCTGAAGTTCAACCCGCTGGTGAGCGTGATCGAGGGCAAGCGCCTGGTCGTCGTTGACGATTCGATCGTGCGCGGCACCACCACCCGCCGCACGGTGCAGATGCTCAAGGACGCCGGCGCCGCCGAGGTGCACCTGCGCATCTCGAGCCCGCCCATCACCTGGCCGTGCTTCTACGGCATCGACATGGCCGACCGCGACGAGCTGATCGCCGTGGGCCAGACCGAGGCCGAGATCGCCGCGGCCGTGGGCGCTGACTCACTGCACTACCTCACCCTCGATGGCCTGCAGCGCGCCATGGGCCGCCCGGCCGAGGGCTACTGCCGCGCGTGCTTCACCGGCGAGTACCCCATCCCCGTGCCCGACGCATCGGGCAAGGAGAGGTTCGAGGCGGCTGCGCACAGCGGGTAGGGGCTTGGCTCACCCGATGCGGGCAAGCACCACATCCGCGCTCTGCTGCTCGCTGGGACCGTCGGTGCACACCACCACTTCGCACGAAAGCGGGGGCTCATACGGGTCGTCGATGCCCGTCACCCCGGTGACAAGTCCCGCCAGCGCACGCGCGTAGAGCCCCTTGGGGTCCCTGGCCACACACGTGGCAAGCGGGGAGTCAGCGTGAACCTCGATGAACGGGCCGGCCGCACTCACCACTCGGCGAGCACGACGCCGCGCCTCACGGTAGGGCGAGACCAGGGACACGATTACCACCTGGCCCTCGGCGACCAGCCGGGCGGCCGCGTTTGCCACGCGCATCACGTTTTCGTCCCTGTCCTTGCGCCCAAAGCCAAGGCCGGCCGAGAGTGAAGCGCGCACGATGTCTCCGTCGAAGTACGACACCGGCTCGCCCCGGCGTTCCAACTCAGCGCCCACCAAGCGGGCAAGCGTGGTCTTGCCCGACCCCGGGAGCCCGGTAATCCAAATGCATTTCCCTCCCACAGGCCGGCACCCCCCTGTCTGGTACAACCATGGCATGCCCGAGCACGTCGCCCCTCCACCTGCCGATGGGTCGGTGCTGGCTTCTCGCGATCTGCCGGGCTGGCTCGCCACGATGGCCTGCAGTCTCGCATTCTCCACGTACCAAACGGGCAAGCTGTTCCTGCTCGGAGTGCGCCCCGACGGGGTGTTGTCGGTGTTTGAGCGGACATTTGAGCGTGCCATGGGCATGTGGGTCGAGGAGCGACGCCTGTGGCTCGGAAGCGCCTTCCAGATCTGGCGGCTTGAGAATGTTCTTGATCCGGGCGTCACGCACGACGGCTACGACGCGCTCTACGTCCCGCGCGCCGGATACGTCACGGGGGACATCGATGTGCATGACGTTGCGCGTGATGCCGATGGCCGCGTGCTCATGGTGAACACGAAGTACAACTGCATTGCCGAACTCAGCGAGCGTCACGGCTTCCGGGTGGTGTGGGCACCCCCTTTCATCAGTGACATCACACCCGGCGACCGTTGCCACCTCAACGGGATGGCCCTGGTCGACGGGCATGTCGCCTACGCCACTGCCGCCTCTCGCAGCAACGTGCTCGACGGATGGCGAGACCACCGGGACGGCGGCGGGGTCGTCATGGATGTCCGGTCGGGCGAGGTGATCGCCGAGGGGCTGTCCATGCCTCACTCCCCACGATGGCACAACGGCTGCCTCTGGCTGCTGAATGCGGGCACCGGGCATCTGGGGTTCCTCGAACCCGACTCGGGCCACTTCACCGAGGTTGCGTTCTGCCCTGGCTTCGCCCGCGGCCTCGCCTTCGTGGGTGAGTACGCGGTCATCGCCCTGTCAAGGCCCCGACGCAACGGCGTGTTCGAGGGCCTCGACCTCCAACGCAACCTCGATGCCCACAGCGCGATAGCCCAGTGCGGCCTCCACGTGATCAACACGACCACGGGCCACGCCGAGCAGTGGGTGCGGATCGAGGGCTTCGCGGAAGAACTCTATGACGTTGCCGTGATACCGCACGTTGTGCGACCGATGGCACTGGGCTTCCAGAGTGACGAGATCCGGCGATTGACATCCATCGAGGCTTGTGGGCAAGGCGAGAACCCTGCTCCTTGACCCCCCGCTCCCGGGAGTTCCTCATGCGCATGCCCCGTCGCCTCTTGGTTTCCGCCCGCGACTCGAGGGCGGGGGGCCTGCCGGGTGCTGAGCGCTCCAGCGTCGTCAGGCGGCGCCGGCGTCACCATGGAGCCCACCAAGCCGATGTCGCAGTAGGGGTTCCCCTACAGGGGTATCGACATGAGATGGAACCTCTCGTAACGTGGAACGAGGTAACCGTCTCCCCCGGGAGTTCCACATGCGCCGTCGCCAGCGTGCCCTTGCAAAGGTCATCCTCCCGATCGCGGTCGTAACGCCGACGACCGCCCTCAGCGTGCCTGCCACTTTCGCGCCCCCCGTGACGTATCAGCTGGGTGCCGGATTCCAGTCGCCCTCGGGCCTCGGTATCCACGACGTCAACGCCGACGGCAATCTCGATGTCGTCATCGGCGCCCTTGACATCAACTCGTTCTCGGTGTTCCCCGGAGCGGGCAACGGCACGCTCGGCCCCGCGACGACGGTATCCACGACGAACGCGGCTGCGCCCAGCAGCGCGTATCGACCACGCACCGTCGCCATCGGCGACGTCAATAACGATGGGCGAGCCGACCTGTATTTCGCGGGCTACGGAGTGAACGACAACATCGTGTCGCTCAACCAGTCGAGTGGTGGCGTTCTCGGCTTCGGTACCCCCGCGTACATCTCCGCCGTTCAGGCTCCCGGCACGCCTGCGCTGGGCGATCTCAACGAGGACGGCAACCTCGACGTGGTGCAGCCGGGATACAACGGTGGTAACGGCAACGCGAATACGGTGCTCACCCGCATGGGCAACGGCGATGGAACCTTCCAGGCATCGAGCCAGCTGTTCACCAACCCCCTTCCCGGAGAGGGATCGAATGCCGCCGCCATCGCAGACGTCAACGGGGACGGCAACCTCGACGTGTTGGCAGGGGTGAACGCCATCGGAGGTGGCTCACCCCGCCAGGGAGCGGTGATGACTGCGCTCGGAAACGGAGACGGCACGTTCCAGGCGCCGGCAGGCGTGGCCCTCGTCGGGGCAACCGCAAACCCGCAGTCCCTCCTCGTCCTCGACATCAACGGCGATGGCGATCTGGACGTGCTCACCGACAACGGCAGTTCTGTCTCCACCCTCCTGGGAGACGGCACAGGAACCTTTGCGACGGGCACGGCCGATTCGAACCTGGTCGGATACAGCTTCGCTGGGGCAGACGTCAACGGTGACGGCTTGACCGACGTCGCGCTTGCCGATTGGTATGGGGACCGCGTGAGCGTCGCGCTGGGCAACGGCGACGGCACCTTCGACCCGCCGTCATTCATTGCGATGCCTGCGGGTTCGAGCCCGTACGGACTCGCCATCGCCGACTTGAACGGCGATGGTCTCCGGGACATCGTCGTTGGCACGTACGCGGGCGGGACACCGTCGGGTGGAACGCTCTCCGTCCTGCTGAACACGACGGTGGCCGCCGCGCCAACCATTACCGGGGTCACGCCGGCCACCGGCTCCACCGCGGGCGGGACATCCGTGACGATCACGGGCACGGGCTTCACAGGCGCCACCGCCGTCACATTCGGCGGCGTCAATGCCACCTCATTCACGGTCAATTCCCCCACGGGCATCACGGCGGTCGCGCCCCCGGGCGCGGCTGGCACGGTGGCGATCCAGGTGACCACGGCCAACGGGACCGGAACCGGCGCGGGTCTGTTCACCTACTCACCGGCCACCACCCCATCCGGCGACGAGCCGGCCGGCAGCACGCCGACCGCGGGCGCACAGGCTGCATCCGCCGCGACGCCCCGCCCCGTACGGGTGGGCCGGATCTCCATGAGCAGGCCCCGGGGCACGCCCGGGGGCATCATCAGGAGCACGGGTGCCGTGCCCGTGGGCGCTGATCGGATCGTGCAGATTGCCAGCAAGCCCGCGTCGGAAACCACGCGAACGCTATTTGCAGGCACGTCGAAGGCAACGATGCAGGCACGCTGCGGCATCTCGGGCGGAGCGGGCGGGCGTAGGTTCACGTGCACGCTGAGGGTCCCTCCAGGCACGTGGACCATCACCACCCGTGCACTCGCCGGCTCCACGGCGATCGCGACATCGGTGAACCGGGTTCGGGTGAAGCCCAGGCCGTTCCTCCCGGTCACCGGCTAGGCGCGCCGTACCCAGCGGGCAGCCCACCCCCGTGGCCGAGGACCACTGCCGCGCGTGCTTCACCGGCGAGTACCCCATCCCCGTGCCCGGCGCATCGGGCAAGGAGAGGTTCGAGGCCGCAGCGCGCTCCTGACCGCGGCGTCAGGCACCTCACCGAGGTTCCCCAGCGCCGCGGTCCCGGCGCCCAAACTCG
>JAURGT010000048.1 GCA_030833665.1 Miltoncostaeales bacterium | reverse complement strand
CTCCCCGCCGCGGCGGGCAGGTACGCGCTGTTTCTTACGATGCACCCCGAGCACCCCGAGGCGGCCCGGGCCGCGGTGGAGGCCGCCGCCCTCGCCCGCGCGACCGACCCCGCCGCCGCCCGCGCCGGACCCGACGCCCGCGCCGAACCCGGGAGGTTCCGACCGCGCCGCGGCGTCGTGGGGCCTCGACCGCATCGACCAGGCAAGCCTGCCGCTCAACGGACGCATCACCACCGCGCAAAACGGCTCGGGGGTCACCGCTTACGTGATCGACACCGGCGTGCGCCCCGACCACCAGGACTTCGGCGGGCGCGTCACCTCGGGCTTCTCGTCCATCAGCGACGGCAACGGGAGCAACGACTGCAACGGCCACGGCACGCACGTGGCCGGAACGGTCGCAGGCGGTAACTACGGAGTCGCGCCGGCCGCCAGCATCGTGCCGGTGCGCGTGCTCTCGTGCTCGGGCTCGGGCTCGACCTCGGGCGTGATCGCCGGAATCCAGTACGCCGTGCAGCACCACCAGGCCGGCACCCCCGCGGTGGCCAACATGAGCCTCGGCGGCGGCTACTCAGCGGCGCTCAACGCGGCGGTGGCTGCAGGCGTGGCCGACGGCATCAGCTTCGTCGTGGCCGCCGGCAACTCCAACGACAACGCCTGCTCCTACTCGCCCGCATCAGAGCCCACGGCCATCACAGTCGGATCCACCACATCCACCGACGGCCGCTCGTACTTCTCGAACTGGGGCTCGTGCCTCGACGTCTTCGCGCCGGGCTCGGGCATCACCTCGGCCTGGTACACGTCGCCCACGTCCACCAACACGATATCCGGCACCTCGATGGCGGCCCCGCACGCCGCGGGCGCAGCGGCGCTGCTGCTCTCGGCGCAGCCTTCGGCGACGCCGGCTGCGGTGCGCAACGCAATGGTGCAGGGCGCCACGCAGAACGTCATCACCGACCCGACCGGGTCGCCCAACGTGCTGCTGAACGTGGCGTCGGGGCTCACGCCCCCGGCGTCCAGCAGCCCGGCGCAGGACACCAGTCCGGGCAACGCACCGCGGCCGTCCACCAGCGGCCCGCGCGGTGGCTCGGCGCCGGCCACCAGGCCTCCGGTGATTCGCCGCGCGGCCGCACCACCCCGGCCCAAGCTCGTCGCCGCCAAGCGCACCAGGGCAGGGCTCATCCTGAGGATCAGGGGCAAGGGCGTGGGGTACGAGGTGCTGGTCAACGGCAAGCGGGTGGCGCGCACCACCTCCACCTCGCCGCTCATCCGCACCAAGCGGGCCAAGCGCGGTGCGAAGGTGCGCGTGCGGGCCTACAACTCCGGCGGCATCTCCGCACTGTCGAACGTGAGGCGCATCTAGCCGCACCCACGCACCGCGAGGTACCCGAAGGCCCCGCTCCGCCAGTCGGCGCGGGGCCTTCGCCGTTCCGGGGCCCGTGCGCGCCGGGGCCACGGGCCGCCGTGCCGTCAAACCGCTTGACTCATCGCATGTACGAATCGTCGTGGGACTCCGTGGGCACGCACGAGGTGCCCTCCTGGTACGACGATGCCAAGCTCGGGATCTTCCTCCACTGGGGCCTCTACTCGGTGCCCGGCTGGGCGGCGCAGGTGGATGACATCCAGAAGCTCCTGCACGACTCAGGCCCCGAGGAGATGCTGCGGCAGAACCCGTACGCGGAGTGGTACCTCAACACCAGCCGGCTCGAGGGCAGCCCCACCTGGCAGCACCAGCGCGACACCTACGGCCCCGACGCCACCTACGACGACTTCGTGGCGCCATTCGATGAGGCCTCATCAGCGGCCGACCTCGACGCCATCGCGGGCATCTGCTGCGATGCCGGCGCGCGCTACGTGGTGCTCACCACGAAGCACCATGAGGGCTTCTGCCTGTGGCCCACGGCGCTCGAGCATCCACGCAAGGGCCGGTACCACGCGAAGCGCGACCTCGTGGGCGACATGCGCCAAGCCGTGATCGGCGCCGGAATGCGCATGGGCCTCTACTACTCGGGCGGCTACGACTGGCCCTACAACGACGCGCTCATCGAGAACCCGGCCGACACCTCCCTCGCCGTCCCGTACCAGGATGACTACGTGGGCTACGCCACGAAGCACGTGCAGGAGCTCATCCACCGCTATGAGCCATCCGTGCTGTGGAACGACGTCTGCTGGCCGTCGGGGGGCAACCTCCCCGCGCTGTTCGCCGAGTACTACAACGCCGTTCCCGACGGGGTTATCAACGACCGCTGGCTCGAGCCCACCGGCCATCGCGGCACCATGAGCGACGCCGTCGCCCGCCTGGGCGGCTGGCTGGTGCAACGCTTCTGGTCGCACATCCCCGACGCCACCAAGACGCTGACTTTCCCGGCCACGCACCACTACGACTTCCGCACCCCCGAATACGCGACATTCGAGGACATCCAGCAGAAGAAGTTCGAGGCCACGCGCGGCGTGGGCCACTCATTCGGTGCCAACCGCAACGAGCGTCCGCAGGACATCGTCACGCCCACAGAGCTCGTGCGCATGCTCGTGGACATCGTGTCGAAGAACGGCAACCTGCTGATCGGCATCGGCCCCGACGAGCACGGGCGCATTCCCGACGTGCAGCAGGCTCCGCTGCGCGGGCTGGGCGACTGGATGCGGGTGAACGGCGATGCGATCTACGGAACGCGCCCGTGGGACATCGCACAGGCGGTCACCACGGAGGGCGCCGACGTGCGGTTCACGCAGCGTGATGGCGAGGTGTACGCCCACGTGCTCGACATGCCCGCGCGCCGCTTCGGCATCCGCGGCATGGACGCCTCGGGCGTCAGCCGGGTGCGCCTGCTCGGCCTCGACGCGCCGGTGGAGTGGACCGTCGATGACGGCATGCTGCGCGTGACGCTCCCCGAGAGCCTGCCGGTGTCCCCTGCCCACGTACTGGCCATCGGCACGGGAGCCCGCCCGGCGCCCTAGCGCGGCGCCCTGGGGGGTGCGGGTAGGGCCGCACGAGTGTACGGCCCGGCTCCGCGACCGCTCCTGCGCGCGCCGCGCGGCCGGGAGATGAAAGCGCGATGGTTCCGTCGGAACCATCGCCGTCGCCGGGTCACATGTTTGGGCGGATTTACACTCCCCCTCACAGTTCCCACATTCGCGTATCTGATCATGGGTGTCGCATCGCACCTCGCCAGATCGGAGACCAGGATGTCCCCCACCAACTCGCGCACCGCGCGCCTCGTGGCCGTGGGCCTCGCATGCGCGGGAGCCCTCGCCGCGGCCTCGGGCGCCAGTGCCCTCACGGGTCCGCTCGAGACCAGTGGATCGCGCATCGTGAACGCATCGGGCAACGAGGTGGTGCTGCAGGGCGTCAACTGGTTCGGCATGGAGACCGCCACCCACGCCCCCCATGGCCTCTGGACCCGCGACTACCGCGACATGCTCGCGCAGATCAAGGCGCAGGGCTTCAACGTGATCCGCCTGCCGTTCTCGCTGCAGGCGCTGCGGTCCACCACCACGTCGGGCATCGACTACGGCGGGGGCCGGAACGCGGCGCTCCAGGGCAAGACGCCCCTCCAGGTGATGGACGCCATCATCAACGAGGCCGGCAGGCAGGGGCTCGGGGTAATCCTCGACAACCACTCCGGGGCCGACGACAGCTTCATGTCGCCGCTCTGGTACGGCACCGGAGGATTCACGGAGGACGACTGGGTGTCCACCTGGCAGATGCTGGCCACCCGCTACGCCAGCAACCGCACGGTGCTGGGCGCCGACCTGAAGAACGAGCCGCACGGGGAGGCCACCTGGGGTACCGGGCAGGCCAACGACTGGCGCCGCGCCGCCGAGCGTGCCGGGAACGCCGTTCTGGCCAAGGCGCCGAGCTGGCTGGTGCTGGTGGAGGGCATCGAGGGTCCCGTGGCGGGCGGCCAGCAGCTCGACCGCCACTGGTGGGGAGGCAACCTCGAGGGCGTACGCAACAACCCGGTGCGCCTGTCGGTTCCGAACCGCCTCGTGTACTCGCCGCATGAGTACGGCCCCGGCGTGTTCGCCCAGCCGTGGTTCAGCAGCCCCGACATGTCGTCGATCCTCGCCGACCGCTGGCAGAAGGGCTTCGGATACATCCACGAGGCCGGCACCGCGCCAATCCTCGTGGGCGAGTTCGGCGCGAAGAACGTGGGCACCGACACCGTGGAGGGGCGCTGGATCCGCCAGTTCGCCGACTACATGTCGCGCAAGGGCATCAGCTGGACCTTCTGGTCCTGGAACCCCAACTCCGGTGACACCGGCGGGGTACTGCAGGATGACTGGCAGACGGTGAACACGGCAAAGATGTCGCTGCTGACCTCGTTGATCAACCGCGAGCCCATCAACTTCGCGCCGGGCACGTCCCCCGCGCCGACCCCGACGCCCACTCCTGCTCCGGATCCCTCACCGGGCCCGACACCCGCCCCGACGCCTGCGCCGGCACCTGCGCCCACGCCCGCCCCCACGCCCACGCCGAGCCCCGCGCCCGGCGGCACGCCCACCGTGCGTTTCGCAGTGGACTCGCTGTGGAGCGGGGGCTCGTGCGGCAAGTTCGTCATCGCCAACCCGGGCACCGGGGCCCTGTCGCCCACGGCGATCGGCTTCAGCATCCCCGCCGGCACATCGGTGACCAGCACGTGGAACGGGGCGGTCTCGGGCACCGGCACCAGCCGGTCCATCACCCTGCCGTCCTGGGCGCGGGTGCCGGGCGGAGGCAGCTACTCGGACACCGGCCTCTGCCTGCAGGGCACCGGCGCGCCGACGTCCATCACGGTGACCACCCCGGCCGGCACCACCGACCCGGGAACCGGCGCGCCGGGCACGCCCGCCCCGGCGCCGGCGCCGGCGCCCGCACCCACCCCGACGCCCGCACCGGGCACGGGAAGTGCCCTCGTGGTGGCGGTGAACCAGGACTCCACCTGGGACACCGGACTCTGCCGCAGCGTCACGGTGCGCAACACCGGCGCCACCGAGGTGCGCGGGTGGCGCCTGGCATTCACTCTGCCCACGAGCTCCGTCATCCGTGACTCGTGGAACGGCACGGTGAGCCGCGTCGGGGAGCAGGTAGACGTGACCCCGGCGGCCTGGGCTTCGCGCATCGCCCCCGGCCAGTCGGTGAGCGCGTTCGGGTTCTGCGCATCCGGCACGGCGGAGCCCACGGGCACGGTGGCTACCGCGGTCTAGGCAGGGTGCCCGGGGGAACCGCCGGGCACGCTCGGCGGTCCCCCCCGGAGGTGCCATGCACATGGCGGCCTCGCGTGGCGGTGCTGCCTACTCTGCATGGGCATGCACCTCCCGAACACAGCCAGGACGTGAGCGCCGCCGCAGGAGCCGGCGCACCGGCCGCCGGCAGCGTCGTCCCGCGCCGCGCCGGCCTGGTGCTGGCCGCGCTGATCGTCAGCGCGCTGGTGTGCAACATCAACCTCGCAGTGGCAAACGTCGCGCTGCCGGACATCGGCAGGGCGCTGGGATCGACGCAGACCCAGCTCACCCTGGTGGCCGTGGGGTGCACGCTCGGCCTCGCGATGTCGGTGCTCTACCTCGGTGCCGTCGGCGATCGCTTCGGGCGCAAGATGCTGCTCCTCACCGGGCTCGGCCTCACGATCCCGGCGAGCGCCGTGAGCGCCTGGGCACCCACCACCGAGGTGCTCGTGGCCGGGCGCATCTTCACCGGCATCGCCGCCGGCATGGCGTACCCCACCACCCTGGCGCTCATCACCGCGCTATGGCGCGAGGGCCCGAAGCGCGTGCGCGCGATCGCGCTCTGGTCGGCCGTGAGCGCCGGGGGCGCCGTGGTGGGCCCCGTGCTCGCGGGCCTCCTGCTCGAGGACTTCTGGTGGGGGTCGGTGTTCCTCATCGCGGTGCCGCTGGCGCTGATCGGCTTCGTACTCGTGCTGGTCGCCGTGCCCGCACACGTGAATGAATCCACGAAGGCCGTGGACCACTTCGGCGGCATCCTCTCGGTGGTCATGATCGCCGCAC
The DNA here is from genome assembly GCA_030833665.1 of Miltoncostaeales bacterium. GTDB lineage: Bacteria > Actinomycetota > Thermoleophilia > Miltoncostaeales > Miltoncostaeaceae > SYFI01. The sequence goes on along the minus strand of JAURGT010000048.1, from coordinate 1,864 downwards.
TCGTGCTGGGAATCGGCATCCTCTCGGCCCCCGGAAAGCTCACCGCGTCGCTGATCCTCCTCGCCATCGCAGCCGTGCTCATCATCGTCTTCGCGCGGCACGAACTCCGCGCGAAGAACCCCATCTACGACCTGCACTACGCCCGCAGGCGCCTCTTCTGGGTGCCCGCGGTGGCCGGGATGATCATCTTCGGATCGCTCGTGGGGTCGATGTTCGTCGGGCAGCAATTCCTGCAGAACGTGCTGGGCTACTCGACCCTCGATGCAGGCACGGCGATCCTTCCCGCGGCGGTCGGCATGGTGCTGGTGGCACCGCTGTCCGCGCGGCTCGTGGTGCGCATCGGTTCGCGCGACACCATGCTGCTGGGCTACGCGTTCATCCTCCCGGCCTTCATCGTCATGCTCGTCACGTGGGGCGAGGGCACGCCATACGGCTGGGTGGGCCTGGGCTACCTGCTGGTGGGCATCGGTGCCGGCCTCGCCCTCACCCCTGCCGCGAGGTCGCTCACCGGATCGGTCCCCGTCACCCGCGTTGGGATGGCATCGGGCACGGCCGACCTGCAGCGCGACCTCGGCGGGTCGATCATGCAGGCGCTGCTCGGCACGCTGCTCACCATCGGATACGCCACGGCGTTCACGAGCCAGATCGACGCCTCGCCCGCGGCCGACCAGGTATCGGAGGCCACGCAGAGTGCGCTCACGCAGTCGTACTCCAGCGCCGCCACCTTGGCCGAGCGCTACCCCGAGTACTCCGAGCAGATCATCAACGCCGCCCGCGAGAGCTTTGTCGACGGAGCCAACTGGGCCTATGCGGCCGGCGGCATCGCGGTGATCATCGGGGCGATCGTCGTGGCCGTCATCTACCCGGGGCGGAAGGGCGAGAAGGTCCTGATCAGCGAGTACGACGCGGCCGACACCGCGGTCGACGGTGCCGCGCGCGCGACCCCGTCGACCGCAGGTGGCTAGCGCCTAGCCGTTCCAGCCGGCGCTCACCGACGGGTTGCGGCCCTGCCGGACGAGCACCCTGGCCGACCGGCCATTCACCCCGATGGTGCGGATGCTCTGCGTGCCGCCCTCAACCCCTGTGGAGAAGAGGATGCGCTGCCCGTCCAGCGAGAACGCAACGGGATCATTCAGCTGACCGCGGCGGAGGATGCGCACCCCGCCATTCGCAACGTTGATCACAGCCAGGTCCTGCTGGTCCTCGCCGCCGATCCCACCGGCAAGCAGGTTGCCCGCGGGCGCCCACGCCGTGGCGAACGGGCCCGCGGTGAGCCCGGTGGCCCGGTACCTCGTGATGCGGCGCGCACCGGTGCCGTCCGGCTGCACCACCCACACCTGGCTCTGCACGGTGCGCACCATCGACCCGCCCAGGCGAACGCGCACGTTTCTCTGCTGCCCCGCTGCGATGCCGACCGAGCCCCACACGGGCCCGCCCGCGCGGGCGAGCACGCGAACGCGGGCGGCGGCGTTGGCCAGCGGGGCAACGTAGAGGCTGGGGAGAGCCCGGGAGGTATAGGTCTTCCACGCGTAGGCGATGCTCAGGGAGTCGGGCGAGAAGGCCATCGAGGAGTCCACGCCGTTGCCCCGAGGCGCGATGAAGTTGGTGATGGGCAGGCTGGTGAGCCCGGCCAGGCTGGTCGGCACGGAGTAGGTGCCCAGCCCGTTGCCGGTGACGAATCCCCGCGCGTTGGCCGACTGTGTCTGGCAGGCGAGCGTCCTCGAGTTCGGCGACCACACGGGCGTGCTGACGCATGCCGTGCCCAGCGACACGGTGGTGTTCGTGGCGAGTTCCACCAGCGACGTAACAAACCCGGTGTCCGACGACTCGCTGTAGGACATGTACGCCACCATGCCGCCGTCCG
>JAURGT010000047.1 GCA_030833665.1 Miltoncostaeales bacterium | reverse complement strand
CAGGACGGCGTGCGCTGGATCGGCTGCATCGACAAGGTCTACTCGGCTGAGGTCGACCTTGACCGCCTGCTTGAGCAGGACGCCCAGCACCCCGGGTTCGGAGCCCTGCTGGCCGAGCGCCCGCCGCGCGCCGAGTGCAAGGCCGCGATCGATCCGACCTTCCCGCACCGCGACGCCGGGCCCTGCACGCAGCCGGCCTTCCGCACATCGTTCCCCGAGGCACCGGAGGGCCGGGAGCCCCTCCGCACGCGCCGTGGGTGAGCGCGTGATCGTCACCGGCGCCTTCCTCGATTGGGGCGGCGCCGAGCACCAGTACTGACCCGGGGCGCCGGCTGCCGGCCCGGCCCCGCTGTGGCGCCCGCTGGCGCGGGGCGTCGCGCGGGTGCTACGCGGGCCCGTCGGCCCCGGCCAGGCCTCCGAGCCGGCGCATCTCGGCGAGCGCCTGGTCCGTGAGCTCGTCGATGATCTGCGCAGCGGGACGGTCGGGGCCGGAGAGCGCGGCGGCCTGCCCGGCCCACAGCGACATGTGGTCTGCGTCGCCCGCTGCCGCAGCCGCGCGCCGGATGTCGGTCGCCACGGCGTTCTGCTGCGGCCAGCCCATGGCGCCGGGCACGTCGAGCGCCTCGGTGAGCGCGTTCGGCAGCCCTCGCGCAGGGCGACCCGAAAGCGCCCGCGTGATGATGGTCTCGTCGTCGCGCGCCGCGCGCAGGCGGTCGCGCCACCCGGCAGGCACGCCGGCCTCGGATGCCACCAGCAGGGCCGTGCCCAGCTGCGCCCCGCTCGCGCCCAGCGCCAGCGCCGCCGCGAGGCCCGCGCCGTCCATGATGCCCCCGGTGGCCACCACCGGCACGGCCACGGCGCGCACCACCTGGCGCACGAGCGCCATGGTCCCCACCAGCGGCACCTCGCGGTGGTCGGGCACCACGAAGTTCGACCGGTGGCCCCCGGCCTCGGCGCCCTGTGCAACCACCACGTCGGCGCCGGCCTCCACCACGCGACGTGCATCGTCCACGGTGCTCACCATGGCCACGAGCGGCACGCCGGCGTCTCGTGCGGCGCCGGCCACCACCGCGGGGTCGCCGAGGCCGGTGGCCACCACGCGGGCGCCGGCCTCCAGCCCCGCCTGCACCAGCTCGAGCGGTGTGGGCGACGTCGGGCCCTTCGGCGGGGGGTGGGGCAGGCCCATCTGCTCGCGCATCGGCGCGAGCACGCGGTCGACGGCCTCGGGGTCGGCACCCGGGCGCGGCACGGCGGGGGAGATCAGTACGTTCACGCCCACGGGCGCGCCGTCGGCGAGAGCCACCGCCTTGCTCACGGCGTCGCGCGTGGCGTCGGTGCTCATTCCGGCGAGCCCGAACACGCCGAGGGCCCCGGCACGCGAGACGGCCGCCACGAGCTCGGGGGTGGTGGGCCCGCCCGCCATGCCGGCCAGCAGGATGGGGCGCGGGATCCCCAGCAGGCGGGTGAGCGGCGTGTCGATGCCGGTCATGCGGGCAGGGTGCCAGACCCCCCGCGCGCCCGCCGCGCCGCGCCCGGCGATTCCGGCACCGGATCCTCGCCCAGCGCCACCTTGCGGGCGATCCATCCGGCCAGCCGCCGCCGCTGGTCGTCATCGAGCCAGTTCTCGGCCACGTGCCGCAGGCGGGCGAGGGTGTCGTCACCGGTGGCCAGTGCCTTGCTGCGGCCTGTGCGGAGGGCGATCCAGCCGATGAGGCGGTCCGCCTGGTCCTCGCTCATCGTGAGCGCGGCCACGCGGATGATGTCGTCGACGGAGTCCCCCATGAGAAGACCACTCTAGCGAACATATGTTCGTACCATGGCGCACGCGAGGGGTGCGCCGGGACCTGCCTCAGGTCAGCCCGCAGTGGGCTTGCGCCGCAGGCCGTGGATCCAGTTGGCGATGGACTGCATCCACTTCGGGCACGAGGCGTACTCGATGAGCAGCAGCCAGATGGCCAGCGCGATCAGCGCGAGGGTCCAGGTGAAGCCGGTGAGGCTGGGCACAAGCAGCAGGGCGATGATCGTGAGCACGACACCGCCGATGTCGAGGAACGTCCGGTAGCGACGCGCGAACGCCGTGATGCGCCCGGCGTCCCTGCGCTCGCCCGCGACGAGGTCGCGGCCACGGTCGGCCAACCAGCCCCGCGCGTAGCGCGCCGGCTTGTCCGGGCCGAAGAGCCAGAGCACGAAGCCCACGATCGCCGTGATGAACACGATGACCAGCGTCTGGTCGACCAGTTCCACGGTGGCGGCCGAGAGGATCGCGCCCACGACGTCCTGCTGCGGGCCCTCCTGGATGAGGTTGGTGATCACCGAGCGGGCGATGCGCATGGCGATGACCGCGATGGCCACCCCGACGATGATGGCGATCATCGTGCGGAACGCCGCCGGCCTGCGCTCGCGCGCGGCGAATAGGCCCGCCGCCAGCAGCACCGCGAAGAGCAGCGGCAGCAGCCACGACATGAGCCAGATCAGGTTGATCGCCTTCTGGATCGTGACGACGTAGTCGCCCTGCACCAGGACGATGTTCCTGTACGACTCCGGCGGTGGCGGCAGGAAGCGCGCGAGCGGCCCGAGCAGGTCCTCGGCCTGCGCCCTCGCGCCCTGCGCGATGGACTGCGTGTCGAGCACGATGGCGTCACCCTGGAATTCGAATACGCCACTGCCGTTGTCGACGAGCTTGACGATCTCCTCGCTCAGGCGACTTGAGAGGGCCTCGGCCACTCGCTGCCCCGCACCCGACTCGAGGTAGTTCTGCACGCCGTTGGCCACCTGGTTGCTCACGGTCGACCCGAGGGCGGCAGCCAGGAGATCCTTCTCCTTCGTGCCGATGGGAAGCGGCTCGACGATGCGCTGGGCGATCTCCGCGGCGCGATCCGGGGGGAGGATCTCGTCCCTGACGAAGTTGCTGACCTTTTCGGCGAGAAGTCCCTCGCCCTGCACGGTGAGTGCCTTGGCGACATAGCCGTCGGGGCTGAAGGCCGTGGCGCGCATCCATATGAAGAGGCTGCCCAGAACCAGGCACAGCACCGAGAGGATGAGGAGGATCAGCGAGAGGGCGCCGCGCCAGCGTTGGGGGTCGCGGGAAATAACCCCCGCGTCGTCGGTTGTGGCGGCCTCGGCGATGGGAGGATGCTACCGGGCGCCACGGACCACGTAGCGAGACGGCGTTGCGGAGTGGAACCCCGGGGTGGGCATGCCCCCGGGGTGCGCGCTACGGTGTGCTCGAACGGTCAGGAGGTGACGTGGTGAGCAGCGAGGTTCCCACACGGCGCCAGATGAGTCCCGATGAGGAACTCGAGCGCGCAATGGCCGATTACCTGCGCGTATCGAGGGGAGCGCACCTCTACGCGAGCGAGGACGAGCACCTCCGCGCCGAGCAGGCCGCGTGGGACCGCCTCATCGCGGCGCGCGACCTGGTCGAGACGGCGGGCGCCGCCTCCTAGCCCGTCGGCTTCCCGGCCGTCGCCGGGTGCCAGCGGAAGCCCGTGGCCGATGGCGAGGGCGCGAGCGGGCTCGCGGGGAGCCCCTCCTGCGGTGGCGAGTGGTACTCCACGGGCGAGGTGTCGTTCGGGGCGTCGGGGTGGAAGAGCGACGCCAGGTACTGGACCTGGCCCCGCCCCGGTCCCAGCTCGTACTGCCCCCCTCCGTACGCGCCGAGGCCGTGCTCGCGGATGTACTCGTACAGACCGAGCAGCCGCTCGAGCGATCCCACGCGTGACGGCTTCACGTTGACTGCCCGCGGCCGGATGGGGAAGGAGTCGATGTCCGCGGCCTCGTGCAGCGGGGCATCCCACGTGACCCGGTCCTCGGCGCCGGCCAACGCGATGCGCGTGCGGTCGTCGATGCGCGGGTCCTCCAGCCAGGCGTCGGGGAACTCCTCGGCCACCATCGCGTAGAGAGAGGGGTCGGCTCCCGGGTCGACGATCGAGCCCGAGTAGTGCCCCTTGAGGTCCACGGCCTCGATGGTGGCGCCGTCGGCGAGCGCGCGCGCCACATCGCGCGTCCACGATGGCGTGGCGTCCACCTTGAAGCCGATTCCCGGTGCGGCCTCAGCCCAGGCCAGCACGCGGCCGGGGTCGGGCGGCTCGCCGAGCCCGGTGGAGATCACGAACTCCACCGGCTTCGGATCGATGCCCAGAACCTGCCACAGGGGCTCGCCGGCCTGGCGGAGTGCCAGGTCGAGCGCCGCGCTCTCGAACGCCCAGCGCCGGTAGCCGCGGCTCGGCGGCCACGCGGGCGGGGTGGGGAAGAGGTCCATCGCGCCGAGGGCCTCCGACAGGCCGTTGATGGTCCACTCGCCGCTGAGGTCCGGTGGCCCGGCCCCCTGGAACTCCGTGGCCTCGTCTGCCTCGTAGGTGACGTCCTCGCCGATGCCCTCGTGGCCCGCGCCCTCGAGGTGCACCACCGTGGTGACCCGCGCGAACTCCGGTGACACCGGCAGCTCGAGTCGCTCGAGGCGCGCGCCGTCGATCACCACCGGGAGGTCGCGCACCCGCGCGTAGAGGCTCACTCGCCACCACCGTGCTCGTCGTCCAGCAGGGTCGCGCGGAGCACCGCATGATCGTCGGTGATCAGGATGCTCATCATGCTTGCAGCCTACCGCCGCGCCACCGCGATACCGTCTGGGCATGCCCGACGCGCCCGAGATCATCATCCGCAATGCGCGTGGCGACGTGGCCGGCCGCATTTCACGGGCTTCGGATGGCTCTGTGACCGCCGAGGTGGTCGACGAGGAGTCACGCTGGCTCGTGGAGCTCGCCGCCGAGCGCGCCGGGGCCCCCTCGCGCCCCCGCCCGCGCCCTTCGTGCAGCCCACCCGAGCGCTGACCCCGGTGACAGTCACCCCGGGGGTGACAGTCACACCCTCAATCTCAACTTGAGGGTTGTGGCGCCGGAATTCCCCTCTCCGCGTCCATTCCGGCTCTGGCAAACCCGCGTCCGGGCGCCTACGGTGCCGCGTCCATGGCAAGGGCACTCACACCCGACCTCGTGGAGATCGCCGTGCTCGAGGCGGCGGCGGTCCCCGGCGGCATCCCGCGCAGCGTGCTCTGGGCGGCCGTGGCCGCGCGCCTGGCCGCGATCGATCCAGACGCGCCGCTGCCGGAGCCGGACCGCGTGCTGAGCGCGCTCGGCATGTGCATCGTCCGCGGGCAGCTGGACGAGGTGAACGGCCGCATCGTGGTGGCCGCCCGCCCGGCCTCCGCCACGGCCTGAGGGCAGGGTCAGCGCCCATCGCGGCGAAATCACCCCACGTGGATCCCGACCGCGTGGTCTCCCTCACCGACGCCGCCCTGCTGGCCGGCTGCTCCCGCAAGTCGCTCGAGCGGCGCGTGGAGCGCGGCACCATCGCGGCGACGCATGACGCCGAGGGGCGCCGCGCGGTTCGCGTGGGAGACCTGATGCGCGCGGGCCTCGTGGTGCCCGTGCCCGTTGGCGCAGAGGGCGGGGTCGATCCCCGCCGGCTCGCCGATGCCCGGGCCGAGGCCGAGGCGCTGCAGTCGGCACTGGCCGCCACGGAGTCCGCGCTCGCAAGGGCCCGTAACGAGATGGGCCTGCTGCGCCAGCGCGTCATGGATGCCGAGAGCCGCGCCGCGATGGCGGAGGACGAGCTCACGCGAATGCTGCTCGGCGCCGAGCGCGAAGCCCGCCGTGGTCGGCGTGGCGCCCTGCGCCTTCGCGCGACCTAGGATCAGTCGGGAAGCAGCCCCAGGAGCTCCCGCGCGGTCTGCTCCGGGGCTTCCTCGGCGAGGAAGTGCGCGGAGTCGAGGGCCCGCCCTCGCACATCCACCCCCTCGTCCATCCAGGTGCCGAGCACGTCGTAGATGCGGTGCATCGCCCCCTTCGCGCCCCAGAGCACCAGTAGAGGGCAGCCGATGCGTGCGCCGGCATCCGCCGCGTCGTGCTCGAGGTCGATGGTCGCCGCCGCCCGGTAGTCCTCGCACTGGGCGTGGATCGTCGCGGCGTCGTCGAACGCCTGCTCGTATGCGGCGAGGGCAACGGGGTCGAACGCGAAGCCCGGCGCGGCCCATCGCCTCAGCGTCTCATTGAGCCACCACCGCGGATCAGCGCCGATCATGCGCTCGGGCAGGCCGTCGGGCTGGATGAGGAAGAACCAGTGGTAGTAGGCGGTGGCCAGCGCCTGGTCGGACGTGGCGAACACCTTGGCGGTCGGCACGATGTCCAGCACCGCCGCCGCCGTGACCCGCTCGGGGTGGTCGAGGCACAGGCGCCGCGTCACGCGTCCGCCCCGGTCGTGCCCGGCGACGGCGAAGCGGTCGAACCCGAGTGCCTGCATCACCTCCACCTGGTCCTGGGCCATCGCCCGCTTCGAGTAGCCGGCGTGGTCGGGGCCCGACTCCGGGCGGCCGCTGTCGCCGTAGCCGCGCAGATCGGCGCACACCACGGTGAAGTGCTCCGCCAGCAGGGGCGCCACCCGGTGCCACATGGCCATGGTCTGCGGAAAGCCGTGGAGCAGCAGCAGTGGCGGGCCGGAGCCCGCCACTGCCACCGCGATGTCCGTGCCGGTCACCGCGACCGTCGATCGCGTGAATCCGGCGAGCAGGCTCACGCCGCCGGCGTCTCCGTGATGGTGACCTTCTCGATCGTCACCGGCGGGTCGGGCGTCTCGGTGCCCGGCGCGGCCATGGTGGAGATCTTGTCGGCCACGTCCTGGCCACTGGTCACCTGCCCGAAGAGCGAGTAGTTGGGCGGCAGCTGCACGCCCTGCTGGCCGGTGATGATGAAGAACTGCGAGCCGTTGGTGTTCGGCCCGGAGTTCGCCATGGCGACGGATCCGAGCTTGTAGTCGCCGGCCTTCGGGAGCTCGTCCTCGAACGTGTAGCCCGGGCCACCCGTGCCGTTGCCGTCAGGGTCGCCGCCCTGGATGACGAAGTCGGGGATCACCCGGTGGAAGGTGAGGCCGTCGTAGAAGCCCTCCTTCGACAGGAACACGAAGTTGTTCACCGTCTTCGGCGCCGTCTTCGGGTCGAGGGCGATGGTGATGTTGCCCTCCGACGTGCGGAGCACCGCCGTGTAGGTGGACTTGGGATCGATGGCCATCGCGGGGGCCGAGGACCAGGTCTTGGCGACGCCCGCCTCGGCGCCGGTGGCGCCGTGGCGGGCGGCGGTGTCGGCACCCGTGGATGCGCTGTCCGATGAGCCGCAGCCCGCGATGAGCGGCACGGCGATGAGGGTGGCTACTGCAGTGGCGGTGGCGATAAGTCGTCTCATGGGCCCGAGGATACCTGTCACCTGCCCTGCGATCTGGGCCACGTATAGGCTCGGGAACCCATGCACGATGCGCGGCACCAAGCGATGCACCCACCCATTCGGTCCCGGCAGGGTCCATCGACCGGCCGCCTGCGCCGTCGCGCCCTGCTCATCGGTGCTGCCGTGGCGCTCGCCCCGGCGTTCATCCTGGTCGCGGGCGCCACCGCGCACTCATCGGCGCCGGTCACCCGCCCGGCAGCGAATGCGGTGGTGGCCGCGCTGCCCCGGACGGTCTCCATCACCTTTGGCGGCCGGCTCATGCGGGTGGTCGGCGTGCAGGTAGTCGATCGGAAGGGCGTCAACCACGCCACGTCGGCGCGTCTCGACCCGCGGAATGCGGCGCGGGTTCTGGTGCGCACCACCAGGCCTGCGGCTGGCCGATACTCCGTGCGGTGGAAGGTGATGGCCGAGGACGGGCACGGCCAGTCGGGAACCGTCTCCTTCCGCGTGCGGCCCTAGCGGCGCTCGGCGGCCCATCCCGCCACTTGGGCCAGCACCACGGCCAGGGCAAAGATCCATCCCCATGCCGGAATGACCAGCGCGAGGGGGAGGCCGGCGGCGTGGAGATGCCGGAGGAGATCGTCCGAACCGGGGTACGGCGTGGTGCCGGCCGGCTCGGTGTGGGCGTAGGCGTGGAGCCACGCGTCGAGGGCGGCGGCCGGGTCGGCCCAGGGACGGCCG
>JAURGT010000046.1 GCA_030833665.1 Miltoncostaeales bacterium | reverse complement strand
GGTGATGAAGATCTCGGGGAGGACGCCATCTCCGGCAAATCGCCTCTCCCCCAGCCCCTCCTGAAATCTCGCCCCTTGGCCGAGGAACCCTGCCTCGGGGCCAGGACCACTATGCGACGCCGGTGATCCCCCTCATGGTCCAAAGGAGGGCCGACGACTCTCAGTACCGCTTACTAGGCGGCGAGAGCGAGCTGGCGGGTGTCCGCAGCTACGTTTGGTTCCCTGTTGGTAACGCGGTCCTCAGGGTCCGCGGCTCGCTTGCCAATCCTTCTCCGCCCCGTCGAAACTGGTTCGGGCCCGTTGAAGGTTCCTGCTGTGCAGCAGGGTATCACCGCCTCCATTGCCGCCCCTTACGCCCACAAGGCTTTCCCCTGTCCTAACGCGGGAGACCCCCCTACCCCCGCGGATGGCGCTAATGTAATTGCAAGGCTTGAGCGACCAACCGCTCTTGGAGCGACCCGCTCGCCAGTCGGGAGAAATACAGCAGTGAGTACGACGACGGTTGCCCCGCGCCTCTTGCGCGGCGGCGGATCGTTCCAGTCCGAGTTGCGGGCGCGAGTGGCAGAGATGCTCGACGAACGTGCTCGCCGGATTGGCAAGGTTCGGTTTTTCTCGAAGGCGGCATTCATGCTGCTGTGGACGGCGGCCTCGTACACCTACCTGGTGTTCTTCGCGGGCAACTGGTGGCAGGCGGCCCTGGGATGCCTCTCGCTGGCTCTTGCGCTCGGCGGGGTGGCGTTTTCGATCCAGCACGACGCCAACCATGGCGCGCTGGGCCGGCGGTGGACCTTCCTCGGACTCTCGCTCGACACCCTGATGGGCACGTCGTCATACCTGTGGCGCGAGCGCCACAACCATGCCCACCACACCTACACCAACGTGGTGGACAAGGATGGCGACATCGAGCAACTGCCGCTTGCGCGCTTCGCGCCCGACCAGCCGTGGAGCCCATGGCACCCATGGCAGCACATCTACATGTTCGTGCTCTATGGCTTCTATGCCCCGCGACAGGTGCTGATGGGCGACTTCTCCATGCTGCTCCGCGGGCCCAAGGCCCACGTGCCGCTCCAGCGCCCCAGGGGCCGGACGCTGTGGGAGCTCATCATCACGAAGACGATCTTCTTCGGGCTCTTCCTCGTGCTGCCGATGCTCTTCCAGCCCTGGTGGGGCGTGCTGCTGGGCGCATTCGTGACACTGTGGATCCTCGGCATCATCCTGGCCGTGGTGTTCCAGCTTGCCCACTGCGTGGAGGAGGCCGACTTCACGTCAGAGGCCCGGCTGATCGCCGAGGCCGAGGAAGATGGCCCGCGCGAGTGGGCACGCCATCAGGTCGAGCACACGGTGGACTTCGCGCGCTCGAGCCGGGTTCTCAACTGGTACCTCGGCGGGCTGAACTTCCAGGTGGAGCATCACCTGCTGCCCAACGTGTGCCATGTGCACTACCGGCGCATCTCGCCGGTGGTGGAGCAGCTCTGCGATGAGCACGGCTTCCGCTACAACGCCAACGTCACGTTCTGGAGTGCCCTGGGTTCGCACGCCAGGTGGCTCAAGCAGATGGGCCTGAAGCCCGCCTAGCGGTTCAGCACGGGCGCCCCGGCGACGGGGCGCCCGTCATCGTTGGCGGCACGCGCGCGTGGGAAGACCGCCGCGCCCGCGGGCACGGCCACTGATTCGGGGCAGGCAGCCCTACACTTCAGCCCATGCGAGTGATGCTTATGCGCACCTGCCTGTCCGATGCCGTGGCGCCGTCGGTCTGGAAGTCATCGAAGCGGGTGCTCGAGCGCTGCGGGGTGCAGGTGAAGGTGCCCCGCGGTCAGACCTGCTGCTCGCAGCCCGCCTGGACCGCCGGTCACCCGGATCAGGCGCGCGCGGTGGCCAGGCACACCATCGACGTTTTCTCCGGGCCCGAGGAGGTTGTGGTGCCCTCCGGGTCGTGTGCGGGCATGGTCGTGCACGCCTACCCCGAGATGTTCAAGGGCCAGCCCGAGGAGGAGGCCGCGCTCGATCTGGCCCGGCGCACCATCGAGCTCACGCAGTTCCTGGCCAAGCATGAGCTCGACCCCGGGCCCGGCGCGCCCGGGCCCGTGACCCTGCACGACTCCTGCCACATGCTCAGGGTGATGCACGAGAGCCAGAGCCCACGCGAGGCGCTCGCCAACGCCGGGTGCGAGGTGCGAGAGATGCAGCACACCGATCGCTGCTGCGGGTTCGGCGGGGTGTTCTCGATCAACTTCCCGGAGCTCTCGGGGCGCCTGGGCGAGGAGAAGGCCCGCGAGGCCATCGCGAGTGGGGCGCGCGAGGTGGTCTCATGCGATCTGGGCTGCCTCATGCACATCGTTGGGGTGGCGCACCGCGAGGGCATCCCCTTGCGCGCGCGCCACGTGTCCGAGGTGCTCGACCGATGAGCACCCGCAAGCGCCGCGCCGACGGGGGGGTCGCATACCTCGACGTGCAGGGCACGTTGCGCGAGCGCACCGTGGATGCCCTCCGCGACCGCACGCTTCGCGGCAACCTCGACACGGCCGCCACCAGCTGGGGCGAGAGCCGCGATGCCATGCGAGAGGAGTACGGCCTCGACGAGATGCGCGAGCGCGCCCGCGAGATCCGCCGCTCGAACATCCGCAACCTGCCCGCGCTGCTCACCGAAATGCAGGCCAAGGTGCGCGAGGCGGGCGGCACCGTGGTGCGCGCGGCCGACGGCGCCGAGGCCTGCCGCTACATCACCGGCCTGGCCCGGGCGCGCGGCGTGAAGGTGGTGGCCAAGAGCAAGTCGATGGCCACCGAGGAGATCAAGCTCAACGAGGCGCTGGATGACGCCGGCATCGAGGTGGTGGAGACCGACCTCGGCGAGTGGATCCTGCAGCTGGCGAATGAGCATCCCAGCCACATCATCGCCCCGGCCGTGCACCTGAACCGTGAACAGGTGGCCGCGCTCTTCCGCGAGGAGGCCGGCACCGACGACGTGCCCGACGACCGCGAGGGCCTGGTGGCGCACGCGCGCGTCCGCCTTCGCGAGAAGTTCGCCGAGGCGGGGATCGGGGTATCGGGGGTGAACCTGGGCGTGGCGTCCACCGGCACCGTGTGCGTGATGGAGAACGAGGGCAACGCCCGGCTGGTCACGTCGCAGCCGCCCATCCACGTGGCCGTGATGGGCATGGAGCGCGTGGTGGCCGACTGGGACGAGGCCGCGCATATCCTGCAGGTGCTGCCCATGGCGGCAATCGGCCAGGACGCCGCCAACTACGTGAACCTCATCACGGGCCCGCGCCGCGACGGCGAGAGCGACGGGCCCGAGGAGTTCCACCTCGTCATCATCGACGGCGGGCGCGGCGCGCTGCGGGGCACCGAGTTCGAGGAGGCCCTGTCCTGCATCCGCTGCGGGGCGTGCCTGTACTCCTGCCCCATGTGGCGCTCGGTGGGTGGCCAGGCCTACGGCTCGCCCTACTCGGGGCCCATCGGGGCGGTCATCACCCCGCTGCTCGAGGGCCCATCCTCCCCCGCCTCGCGCGATCTGCCGTTCATGTCGTCGCTCTGCGGCGCCTGTGGCGAGGCCTGCCCGGTGGGAATCCCGCTTCAGGACCTCCTCGTGCGCGCCCGGGCGAGGTCGTCGTCGCCCGACACACGCAAGTCAGGACTGGCCTTCCGCGCATGGAGTCGGCTGTGGCGGCGCCCCAGCACATACCGCGCGTGGATGGCTGGCTGGCGGCTGATGCTGCGCGCGCGCGGCAAGGACGGCTGGGCCACCGAGCTGCCGGGGCCCGGGGCTGGCTGGACGCAGGTGCGCGACATGCCCACCCGGTGGCCCCCGCGCCGGTGAGCACCGCGCAGGGGGGCAGCGCGCAGTCGGGCGACCCGGTGATGGACCTGCTCATGGCGTCGCTCACGCGGCGCAAGGCCACGGCGCAGGTGGTGGACGCCGCCGGGGCCGGCCGCGAGGCCGCCCGCTGGATGGCCGATGCCGGCGTGGCCCGTGCGGTGCTGGCGAGCGACCCGGTGGTGGAGCGCATCGGGTTGGCCGACGCGCTCAAGCGCGAGGGCATCGACGTGCGCATGTGGCCCACGGGGCTCGGCAAGCGCGAGACAATGGGCCTCGAGGGCCCAGTCGATGTGTGCGGGGTCACCGTCCCGTCCCTCGCCGTGGCGGAGCGCGGCACCATCGTGCTCGAGGCATCCGAGGGCCACGGCCGCGGGCTCGACGTGACCAGCCGCCACCATGTGGCCCTGCTTCCCGCCGACCGCATCGTGCGCACCCTCGGCGAGGCGCTGGCGCTCACCTTCGCCGACGGGCGCCCGGCGCCATCGGCCGTGAGCCTTGTCTCGGGGCCCAGCCGCAGCAGCGACATCGAGAAGATCTCCACGCTCGGCGCGCATGGGGCCCTGACGGAGCATGTGGTGATCATCCGGTAGTGCCACAGGTCGCCGCGCCGCGGGCGACAGCGACTACCTGTACTCGGTCACGATGCCTGAGGGCACGCGCGTGGAGGTGGGCATGCGGCAATCGACCATGACGTTCACCAGGCAGCAGCGCACAGACGCATGGAGCGCGCGTATCGTTTCCCGTCGTGCGCGCAGCGTTGAATAGCGTCGTCCGCCTCGGACGCGCCACCGCACTGGTCGCGCTTCTCGTGGTCGCATGCATGGCGCCGCAGGCGGTGGCCTCCGACAGCGCAGCCCAGCAACTGGCCGACAAGTACGTGCCCGTGGTGATGCTGAAGAAGCAGGCCGCCCCGTGCGACCGAAGTGGTGAGGCCTACGGGCCGAGCTCGGTGAACCCGATCCTGGGCAACGCGCAGTTCAGCCTGGTCAGGGACGGCGCCGCCGTGATGACCGGCCCCACGGCGGCCGATCTCTACGAGAAGCCCGCTGGCTACGCCATCGACTACCCGGGGAACCCCCTGTCGCCCGGCTGCTCGTACGACCAGTTGGCGCGCGAGTTGGGCATGGGCGTGCCGCCGAAGGATGCCGTGGCCTATGCGCACGTGACGACCCAGAAGGATGTGCCGGGCAAGCTGGTGGTGCAGTACTGGTTCTTCTACCTCTTCAACGACTACAACAACCTGCACGAGGGCGACTGGGAGATGGCGCAGCTCGTCTTCCCCGCCGACACCGCCGAGCAGGCGCTCGGGCGGGCACCATCGGAGATCGGCTACTCGCAGCACAACGCCGGCGAGAAAGCCGCCTGGACCGACCCCAAGGTGCAGAAGCAGGGCAACCACCCGGTGCTCTACCCCGGGGCTGGATCCCACGCCGGTTTCTTCTCGCAGGCGCTGTGGCTTGAGCGAAACCGCAGCGAGGGGATCGGCTGCGATGACACCCGGGGGCCCTCGGTGCAGGTGAACCCCCGGGCCGTGCTGCTGCCGAGCAGCGACCCCGGGAAGTCCTCGTCGCTCGCATGGATCACCTACCGGGGGCAGTGGGGCGCGCCACTCCGAGCGCCGTATGACGGGCCGCCCGGGCCCAACACCACCGACAGGTGGACCAACCCCATCACCTGGCAGGACGACGCCCGCGAGGGAAGCACCGAGATCCCCGACGTGGGCTCGGCGGTGGTGACCTCGGCGTTTTGCGCCATCGTCGCCCAGGCCTCCGACCTGCTCACCCGCCTCGGGCGCAACCCGGTGGCAACCATGCTCCTGCTGGCTGTCCTGGCGCTGGTGCTCATCGGCCTCATTCGCGCCACCCGGTGGAACCGCGTGCCCCTCGACCCGCTCGCGCGCCAGCGGCGCGCCGGCCAGATGGTGAGGAGCGCCTTGTCGATCATGCGGCGCTCGCCATGGCTCACCCTGGCGGCCGGTCTGGTGTTCATACCCGTGGCCGCGCTGGCGAGCGTGGCCCAGTGGCTCATCGCCAACGCCCCTGTGATCGGCGATCTGCTCGACGTGATCGGCTCCGAGACCACCCTGCTGTGGTTGGGGTCGCTCACGGCCTCGCTGCCGGGGGGGATCATCGGCTACGTGCTGGCGATCATGATCGTGTCGGTCGGCATGCAGTACCAGCGGGCGCACGGGCGCAGGCTGCCCGTGCAGCAGGCATGGCCCGAGGCCAAGCGCGTCCTGCCTGCCACCGCGCGCTCCGTGGCGCTGCGCGTGCTGCAGATCGTGCTGCTGGGGGCGTCGATCGTGGGCATCCCCTGGGCCGTCAAGCTGGTGATCGAGACGCAGTTGCTCACCCAGGTGTGCGCCATCGAGGGCCGCGGGGGGCGGGGCTCGCGCATGCGGGCGCGCGAGCTCTCGCGCAGGGCCTGGGCGCGCGTGGCCATCATCAGCCTGCTGGCCGGCCTGCTGCCGCTGGTGATCGCCCCGATGCTCGCAATGCCCTTCCTCATCCTGCAGTTGCCGGTGTGGTCGGTGAACCTCATCGGGGCGGTCTTCGCCGCCGCGCTCACCCCGCTCGCAGCCGTCGTGATGGTGCTGCTGTACGGCGATCGCGTTGCCGCGCAGGAGCTGCGAGGCTCCCTCGCGCAGGCCGCGCCCGCGCGCACGCCCTGATCAGCCCCGGCCCCGCCTGGCATTGGCGCGCGAGAGCTCGCGCTTCATCTCACGATCCTTGATGGCAACGCGCTTGTCGTACTGCGTGCGGCCGCGACCGAGGCCGAGCTCGATCTTCGCCCGGCCGTCCTCGTTGAAGTACATGCGCAGGGGAATGAGCGTGACGCCGGCCTCCGACAGCCTGCCGGCGATCTTGTCGATCTCGCGGCGGTGCAGGAGCAGACGGCGGGTGCGTTGGGGGTCGTGGCCGCGACCGCCCGCGGGGCCGTAGTCGCTGATGTGCGCGCCGACGAGGAACACCTCGCCGTTGATGACCTGCGCGTAGGCCTCGCGGATCATCGCGCCGCTCTCGCGGAGCCCCTTCACCTCGGTTCCGGTCAAGGCGATGCCGGCCTCGTAGCGGTCGAGGATCTCGTACTCGTGCAGCGCCTTGCGGTTCTGCGCGATGTCCTTGCGGGCCGGCGCCTTGGCGCCTCCCTTTGCCTTGCCTTTCTTGCCCATGGGCGAGGCAGGTTAGCGGCGCTTCGGGGAACGCTCGGCGATCTCGAGCGTCACCCGGCCCCGAAGCGGCTCGATGTCATGCACGCGCACCCTCACGGCGTCGCCCAGGCGGAAGCGCCGTCCGGTCTCCTCGCCCACGGCCTCGGCCGAGAACTCGTCGGGCACGTAGTGGTCGTCCGGGATCTTCCGGAACGGCAGGAAGCCGTCGAACACCCCATCGAACGTGATGAACAGGCCCGACTGCCCCACGCCGGTCACCTCGCCATCGCGCGGCCGATCCCAGTCGTCGCCATGGGTCGACTGCGCCAGCAGGTAGGCCAGGCACATGCGGTCGGCACGGCGCTCGAGGTCGGTGGCATCGCGCTCGCGGTCCGATGCATCGCGGGCCACCTCGGGAAGCATGGCAGCGTCGGGCGCGGGCTCACCCAGGCCCAGCGCGTGCGCGAGCGCACGGTGCACCACCAGGTCGGGGTAGCGCCGGATGGGCGAGGTGAAGTGCAGGTAGGCCGGGCTGGCAAGCCCTGAATGGGATGTCTCATCGGGGCGGTAAACGGCCTTCTGGAGCGCGCGCAACACCATGTAGGGCAGGCTGGCGCCGCCCTCACCGGTGCGGTCCACCTGAAGGCGGATCGCGTGGGCGGCGACGCCCGCGGCGTCGCGGCGCTGCTCGGCAGTGAGCACCCCCTCGGCCAACGGCGGCACGGGGATGCCCAGTATCTCGAGGCGCGCCCAGAGATCCTCGATGGCCACCTGGTCGGGGTCGGCATGCACGCGGTAGATGGCAGGCACGCGCTTGGCGATCAGGAAGCGCGCAACGGCCTCATTGGCCGCGATCATGCACTCCTCGATAAGGCTGTGGCTGTCGGTCTGGGTCTCCATCTCCACCGACTCCACGCGGTCGCCGTCGAAGCGGAAGCGGGGCTCGGACGTGACGATGTCCAACGCGCCCCGGCGCATGCGCCGGGCCCGCAGGCGGCGGGCAAGATCCATGGCCAGGCGCACGTCGCCCTCGATCACGGCGTCGGCCAGAGCGGCTC
>JAURGT010000045.1 GCA_030833665.1 Miltoncostaeales bacterium | reverse complement strand
GGCGTGGAACCACAGCGCGCGAATGCGCTCGCGGGCGGTCATGCGCAGGCGGTCGAGGATCGCCCGGGGGGCATCGGCCGGCAGCGCCTGGCGCAGGTCGGGCTGCACGAGGAGCGCGAGGGCCCAGGCGCGCCAGAGCGGTTGCTCATCGCCGTTCTCGGCCTTGCGGGCCACCACCCCCGACAGCGCCCACCAGGCATGCGCGCCCAGCGGGTCGACCCCCGCGGCGAGCGTCTCCGCGACCTCCTGCCAGTCGGTGTCGCGCGCGGCGGCCTCGACCCACTCCTCCATCACGCCGATGGGGATCTGCGATGGATCGGCCTCGCGCCAGCCCCCATCCTGGAAGCCGGCCACGAGCGCAGACGGCGACGCGCCGGGGTTCACGAGGCTCGCCCGCCCGCCATCCTGCTGAGCGAGCAGGTCGGCCGCGCGCGCCAGCTTGCCCCGCTCGCCGCCCTCGGGCGGACCGGCCACCCGGCCGAGCGGCTTGTACCAGCCCATCCCGAAGAGGTCGTGGCTGGTCTGCACGCCCATGGGGTCGCCGGCCGGGAGGAACTCCACCGACACGGCCTCCTTGTCGGGGGCCGGGCGCATGACGCGCCCGAGGCGCTGCACAAATACGCGCTCGCTGGTGGTGGGAGCGAGGTGCATCACCACCGAGGCGCGGGTCTCATCCCAGCCCTCGGTGAGGAGATCGGCGTTGCAGAGCACGTCGATCTTCCCCGCGCCGAACTCGCGAAGGATGCGCTGCAGGTCGCGCGCGGGGGTCTGGCCCGACACCGCGGCGGCCTTCGCGCCGCGCTCGGTCATCTCGTCGGCGAGGGCGTGCGCCTGGGCCACCGTGGCGGTGTAGGCCACGCCGGCGAGGCCCAACGGCATGAAGTGCTCGGCCCAGACGTCGGCGCAGGCACGGTGCCAGAGGGCACGATCGAGCGCACGACCCAGGCTCGCCTGGTCGAAGTCGCCACGCACGCGGGTGACGTCGGAGAGGTCCACCGCGCGCTCCACGCGCAGGGAGCGCAGCGGGCACAGGATGCCCCGGTCGATGGCCGACTGGCGGTCAAGGGTGGCAGCCACGGGCCCGAAGACCTGCTCCACATGGCCGGTGGTGGTGGCAGGCGTGGCGGTGAAGCCGACGATCACGGCGTCCTCGGCCCGGTCGATCATCCGGCGGGTCTGGGCGCCGAGCGTGGTGTGGGCCTCGTCGCAGATCACGAGGCTCACGGAATCCCAGTCAGCATCGTCCTGGTTGCGCAGGCCGGCCTGGTAGGTGCAGATGGCCACGCCGGGCCGCCCGATGGATCCGACGCCGTCAACCGTGAATGGCACGTCGGGGAAGAAGGTGGTGAGCGCCTGCGCCGTCTGCTCGGCGAGGTTGCGGCGGGGCACGAACACCACGGCCGATCCATCGAGGGCGGCGGCCAGCGCGCAGAAGGTGATGGTCTTGCCGGATCCGGTCGGGGCATCCACCCAGGTGCGGGTTGCGCCGGTGCGGAGCCGGACGCCGAGCTCGTCGAGGGCCTCGATCTGGTGCTCGCGCAGCACCACATTGGGCCACCACGCGGCCGGATCGGCCAGCGCGGCCTCGAGTCGCTCCGCGGGGGATAGCGCCTCGGTGGGCTCTATGGATGTGCTCATGCCATCTGGCACCTCTCAGCGCATGACGCGGCGCCATGCGCGGCAGGGCCCCGGATGGGGCCGATGCGGGCTGAAGGACCCGTCACGCAGTCGGCGTGGCGCTCATAGGAGGCGCCGGACGGCCCACAGGTCGTTCGGGAACATAGCAGCAGCGTGCGGCGTCGGGTAATCCGTAAGGCCCACCTCAGCACGCCCCCGGGGAATGCCGCTAGAGTCCCCGGCCATGGGTAGCCAATCCTCGGGAGGGGGCGGCGCGAATCAGTGGGCACGTCCTGTGCTCCTCGCAGTCGCCTGCATCGTGATCGGATTCGTCGTCGGGTGGTTCGCCCGTGGCGATGGCGGGGGCGTCGTGCTGCCCACCGTCGCGGATGCCGTGCAGACCACGGCCACGATCGCCACCACCAGCACAACGGCAACCACCGCGACCACCGGCACGACCGACACCACCGGAACGACGGGTACCACCGACACCACGGGCACCACCGGCGCCACGGTGGCGGGCGCCCCGGCGCGTGACCAGATCAACCTGGTCATCCTCAACGGCACGGAGACGAGCGGCCTCGCCGCGAAGACCCAGGCACAGGCGGAGTCGATCGGCTACTCCACCGTCGGCGTCGGCGACGCCCCGGCGACGCAGGCCAACACCGTCGCCTACTACCGCACGGGCGAGGATGCCGCAGCCCGGCAGGTGGCGGCAGACCTCGGCGCGCAGACAGAGGAAGCCCTCACCGCCGGCAGCGGCGTGGAGTCGGCAGCCGTCACGGTGCAGCCTGACGTCGACGTGGTGCTCGTCCTCGGGGGATGACCCCCGGGGAGGGCCCCGCCCTCCGCGTCGGGCTGCGGCTCCCGCAGTACGCGACCACGTGGCCTGACCTACGCGATGCGGCCATCCGGGCCGAGTCGCTCGGGTTCGCATCCGCCTGGCTGAACGACCACCTCTGGACGCCGGGGCGCCTGTCGCGGGACGACGCCTTCGACGTGTTCACCGGACTGGCGGCCGTGGCGGCCGTCACCGACCGCATCGCGCTGGGCACCGCCGTGATGTCGGCCTCATACCGACCCGCGCCGCTCGCGGCGAAGATGTCGTCCGTGGTGGACGTCATCTCGGGCGGCAGGCTCATCCTCGGCATAGGCACCGGATCGGACAAGGGCGAGCACCAGGCCTACGGTTACCCGTTCCCCGAACCCAAGGAGCGCACCGCGGGCCTCATGCAGGCGCTCGACGTGATCGAGGCCATGTGGTCGCAGCCCGATGGCGCCACGCTCGACGGGCTGCTTGACGACGCACCCTGCAACCCCCCGGTGATGTCGTCCCCGCGCCCGCCGATCCTGATCGCCGCCCACAAGAGGCGGCTGCTGCAGGTGGCCGGCACCCGCGGCGATGGCATCTTCGCGGCGTTCCTGGAACCCGACGACCTTCGCGCCCGCGTTGCCATCGCGCGCGAGGCACGCGAGCAGGCCGGCATCGACAGCCCCCTCCGCGTGGCCGTATACATCTACGCCCTGCCCGTGCGCCACCACGACGAGGCGCTCGAATGGATCGCACCCGAGGCAGAGGCACTCGGCAACAAGCCGGCGTCCTACCTGAAGTGGCTGCCCTCCCGCGGCCTCGCCGCCAGCCCGGAGGAGATCGCCGCCGAGCTGGCCCGCTTCGCCGAGGCGGGCGCCACGGACGCCGTGCTGGTGCTGCCGAACCGCGTGCCCCCGGAGGCCATCGACGCGCTGGCCGAGGTCATGCGCCCGTCGACCACGGTGACAGTCACAGCACCCGGGGAGGGGCAGTCACCGACCAGCGTCATCCCACCTCAGAATGGGCGATCCGAGGCCCCCTCCACGCGCGCGGTGGCAGTCACCGGCACCGGGGGGGTGACTGTCACCGCCAACCTCGTCGATCTGCTCGTCGAGCAGCATCGGCGCGCTGGGCGGGGGGCGCATCCTGCGGTGAGCGACGAGGAGGGCACCTGGGACTTCGATGCGCTGAGCGCGGCCATGCGGCGGGCCGCCGGGGCGCTGCGCGCGGCCGGGCTCAGGAGGGGGCAGCACGTGGCCGTGGTGAACCGCGACGGGCGCCACTGGGTGCAGGCGGTGCTGGGCATCGCCGCCGCGGGCGGGGTGGCGATTCCCCTCGACCCCGGGATGGACCCGGAGCTGCTGGCGTCGGTGCTCGACGACGCCGCGGTGAGCATCGTGGTCGCCGATGACCCGGTGCCCGCGGGGCCCTGGCGCGTAATGCATCCCGAGCAACTCGACGCCGCACGTCCTGTCCCCATCACCCCGGTGGACGCCGACGACTTGGCCTACGTCGTCTATTCGTCGGGGTCGACGGGCAAGCCCAAGGGGGCGATGCATGCCCACCGCGACATGCGCATGTCGGTGGAGGGCTACGCGGCTGACGTGCTGGCACTCGGCCCGGGCGACACCTGCCACGCGGTGTCGCGCGGCTACACGTCGCTGGGCTTCGGGAACGGCTTCTTCCGCCCGCTCGGCCGCGGCGCGCACCTGGTGCAGACGCGCACCAAGCCCAACGTGCGGACGGTCATCCACGCATGCGAGGCCCATGGGGTGACCGTGCTCTCGGGCGTGCCCACCTTCTGGGCGCAACTCACGGAGTTCCTCTCGCGCCACCCCGACCTGCACGACGCCATTGCCACCGTGCGCCTGGGCGTGTCATCCGGCGACTCCCTCCCCGGCCCGGTGCTCACGCGCCTGCGCGAGGTGATCCCCGGCCTCGACGTGCTCGAGGGATTCGGCTGCTCCGAGGCCTCGAACATCGTGCTCTCAACCCGGCCGGGCGACGACCTTCCGGGGCGCCTCGGACGTGCGGTGCCCGGCGCCGAGGTGTCGCTGCGCGACGAGGACGGCCGACCCGTGCCGCCCGGCACCCCCGGCCAACTCTGGATCAGGAGCGAGAGCAACACCACCGGGTACTGGCGTCGGACGGACCTCACCCGCGACCTGCTGCACGGCGAGTGGGTGCGGATGAGCGACATGCTCGTGGAAGAGGACGGCGTGTTCCGACACGTGGGCCGGGCCGACGACCTCTTCAAGGTGGACGCCAAGTTCGTGAGCCCCGTGCAGGTGGAGGGGGTGATCCACGACCACCCGGCCGTGGCCGAGGTGGCCGTGGTGGGCCGTGCTGACGACAAAGGCCTCATGCGCGTGGTCGCGGTGATCGTGCCGCGCGATGGCACGGACACCGAGGCGGCCGAGCATGAGATCCGGCAGTCCGTGGCCCACGCGCTGGGCGCGTATTCGGCTCCCTCGGTGATCGAGTGGCGCGACGAGCTGCCGCGCCTGGCATCGGGGAAAGTGGCCCGCCGCGTGCTGCGCGAAGGCCCCTAGCCCCCCAGCAGGGCACCGAGGTCGTCGGCCACGGCCACCGGCCTCGCGCCCTTCCAGGCCTCGGCCTCAGCCCGGCTGGTGACGCCGCTCAGCACGAGCGCAGCATCGAGCCCCGCGGCCACCGCGCCGCCCACGTCGGAATCAAGCCGGTCGCCCACCGCCAGCACCGGGCCCTGCACGCCCAGCCGCTCGCGCGCGATGCGCCAGGCATCGGGCCCCGGCTTGCCCACGGCCACCACGTCCACGCCGGCGGCGTACTCCACGTAGGCCACCACCGCGCCCGTGCCAGGACGCACGCCGTTCTCGCCCGGCACCAGGCGGTCGCGCCCCGTGGCGATGACCGGCACGCCGGCGCACGCCGCGCGCACCGCCCACGTGAGCTCGCGATACGAGAGGTCGGCGTGGCCCGCCAGCACCACCACATCGGCGTCGGGCACGTGCGCCTCGCGCGAAACCACCTTGAGCCCCGCGGCCCGCACGTGGCGTGCCATCGCCGGGCTGCCCACCACCACGGCCGCCCCGCCACTGAAGCGATCGGCGAGGTACTCCTGCATCACCACGCCCGAGGTGACGATCTCGTGCACCGCTCCGCGCACCCCGTGGCTCCACAGTCGCTGCAGCACGTCCTCGGGCGCCGAGGCAGGGTCGTTGGTGAGGAACACCAGCGCCCGATCCGCCGCGCGCCAGCGATCGACCGCCTCGGGGGCGCCGGGGACCGCCGCCGTTCCCACCCACAGGCAGCCATCGAGGTCGAGGATGAGCCCCTCGTACCTCTCGGCGATTGCGTCGGCGTCCGGCATGGCGCGATGCTACCGCCGCCCGTACGATGCCCCCATGGATACCTATCAGCACGTGGCGGTGGCAGTGGAGGACAGCCCCGGATCGCGCAAGGCGCTGCAGGAGGCCGCCCGCATGGCGTCGCTCACCGGCGCGCGCCTGTCGGTGCTGCACGTGACGAGCATCCCGATGCCGCCGCCCTACATGGGTGAGGGCGGCGTGTTCCTCCCGGACCCGGAGGTGATGCAGGCCGCCGCGCTCACATGGCTGAAGGAGATGCTGGAGGACATCCCGGGCGCGCAGCCCCAGGTGCTCGAGGGCCATCCGCCTGACGCCGTGTGCCGCTGGGCGGAGGAGCAGAACGTGGACCTGCTGGTGGCCGGCGCGGAACGCGGCCGCGTGGAGCGCCTGCTGCTCGGGAGCTTCGCGCTGCACCTGGCCCGCCACGCCCCGTGCGACATCATGCTCGCGCGCCCCGACAGGGGCTGACCCTTACCGAATCCTTGACGTAGCACCGCCGGATGCTTCCGTGGCGCGGTGCCGCGACCCCGCGCGCGTCGCTAGGGTGCCCGCCCGTGACCTGGTACGAGGCGATTGTCTACGGCATCGTGCAGGGGCTCACGGAGTTCCTGCCCATCTCGAGCTCCGGCCACCTGCTGCTCGTCCCCGCCTTCTTCGGCTGGGAAGACCCCGGCGCGCTGTTCACCGCGATCATCCAGCTCGGCACCATGCTGGCCGTGGTCCTCTACTTCTGGCGTGACCTGATCGCGGTGGTCACCACCTGGGTGCGCTCGTGGTACACGCCGTCGCTGCGCTCCGAGCTCAACGCCCGCATGGGCTGGTACCTCGTGATCGGAACGATTCCGATCGTCATCTTCGGGTTCATCTTCCGCAACCAGATCGAGACCGCCGCCCGCAGCCTCTACATCGTGGGCACCATGCTGATCGTGTTCGGCCTCATCCTCGGCGCGATCGACTGGGCCAGCCGCAAGGAGCGCGTGGTGGAGTCGGTGAAGCGCAACGACGCCATTGCCGTGGGGTTCGCCCAGGCGCTGGCGCTCATCCCGGGCGTATCGCGGTCGGGGGCCACGATCAGCGCCGGGCTGCTGATGGGCCTCACCCGCGAGGCCGCCGCGCGGTTTTCGTTCCTTCTCTCGATCCCGGCCATCGTGCTCTCGGGGCTCTATGGCCTGTACGGCGAGCTCGGATCGTCGTCCGGTGGCGTGGGCCTCCTGCCGCTCATCATCGCCACGGTGGTGTCGTTCATCGTCGGCTACGCGGCCATCGCATTCCTGCTGCGCTGGCTCGCGCGGCATTCTCTCTACGTGTTCGTGGTCTACCGGGTGATCCTGGGGGTGCTCGTGCTCGCCCTCGCCGCCGGGGGCGCGATCTCCTGAGCGGTGACGGCCGGAGGCGCTATCCTGCGGGATCGTGTTCGGAGCACACCACGACAGCACCCTCGCCAAGGCCAAGCGAAAGGCCGCAGCCGAGGCCAAGGAGAAGGAGCAGCGCCGCCACGAGATGATCGAGGCGCTGCGCAGGGCCAAGGAGTCGGCCGCGGACCCCGCGGACCAGGCGCGCCGCGAGCGCGCGAAGCGCCACAGCGAGGTGCTCGATCGGTGGCCCGCGAACTGGTAGGACGCCCATAAGCGGAGGCGCCACGCGGCGCGGTACCATGTAGGGGCGATTCACGCCGAATCCGGATCCCGCCGGGGACCGGCCGGGGCGCCGAAACCGGGCGCCCGCCGCCCGGTGGCGCGATCAGATGGCACGAGGAGAATGAATGTTCGAGGTTGGGGACAAGGTCGTCTACCCGCACCATGGCGCGGGTACCGTGCTTGCCAAGGAGTTCCACGAGATCCGCGGCGAGCGCCGTGAGTACCTGACGATCGAGATCCTGCAGCCGCAGATGACGGTCATGGTCCCGTGCGAGAACGCCGAGACCGCTGGCCTGCGCCCGGTCATCAACGAGCGCGCCGTCAACGAGGTGCTGGCCGTGCTGGCCGCCGACGGCAGCGAGATGCCCGCGCAGTGGAACCAGCGCTTCAAGCGCAACCAGGAGAAGCTGCGCAGCGGCGACATCCTCGAGCTCGCCGAGGTGGTGCGCAACCTCGAGCGCCGGCAGCAGGATGCCCGCCTCTCCCCCGGCGAGATGCAGATGCTCGAGCGCGCCCGCCGGGTGCTCGTGAGCGAGCTCATGTACGCCCGCAATATCGATGAGGAGACGGCGAACAAGCTGATCGACGACGTCCTCACCGGCGAGCACGTGGTGAAGCACAAGCCCACGGGCAAGCGCATCGCGCCCAAGCCGCCGCCCAAGGCCGACCCCAAGGCCGCCGCCGCCGCGCGCGCAGCGGCTGCGCAGCAGTCGCGTTCGTCGATGCGTGCCACGGTGCGCCCGCCGCTGTCGTCCACCCCGCCATCCGTGCAGGCGATGGCCCGTGCGGCAATGGAGAAGGCCGCCGAGGCCAAGGCGCCTGCCACGAAGGCCGCTCCCGCGAAGGCGGCAAAGGCGGCAACGAAGCCCGCGGCCAAGAAGGCTCCCGCCAAGGCGGCGGCAAAGCCGGCGGCCAAGAAGGCTGCTCCCGCCAAGCCGGCGGCAAAGGCTCCGGCGAAGAAGGCGGCCGCGAAGCCGGC
>JAURGT010000044.1 GCA_030833665.1 Miltoncostaeales bacterium | reverse complement strand
CCCGGGCGTGCGCGCCCCGCTGCTCATCAACCTGGGCCCCAACCACCCGAGCACCCACGGCGTGCTGCGCCTCATCGTGGAGCTCGACGGCGAGGTGGTGAAGGAGGTCACGCCGGTGATCGGCTACCTCCACACCGGCATCGAGAAGCAGTGCGAGAACAAGACCTGGTGGCAGTCGGTCACCTTGGTCACGCGCATGGACTACCTCGCGCCCTTCGCCAACATCAAGGCGTACACGATGTCGGTGGAGAAGCTGCTCGAGATGGAGGTGCCGGCGCGCGCCCAGTGGATCCGCGTGCTGCTCGCCGAGCTCAACCGCATCGCGAGCCACCTCGTGTGGCTGGGCACCTCGGGCCTCGAGCTCGGCGCCATGAGCGTGTTCTTCTACTGCTACCGCGAGCGCGACAACCTGCTCGACCTCTTCGAGATGGTCTCGGGCGAGCGCATGAACCACCGGTACTTCCAGGTGGGTGGCTGCGCGCAGGACCTCCCCCCCGGGTTCATCGAGCGCCTGCAGGCGTTCATCGACGAGATGCCGCGACGCATCGACGAGTACGAGGCCCTGCTCACCGGCAACCCCATCTGGAAGGACCGCATGAAGGGAGTGGGCGTGCTGCCGGCCGATGAGCTCATCGGCCTCGGGGTGACCGGCCCCACGCTGCGCGCTGCCGGCGTGCCGCACGACCTGCGCAAGACCAACCCCTACTCCGGGTACGAGCACTTCCAGTTCGAGGTGCCCACCGCCACCGAGGGTGACTGCTACGCCCGCTACCTGGTGCGCGTGCGTGAGATGCGCGAGAGCCTGAGGATCATCCAGCAGGCGATCGACGGCCTTCCCGAGGGCCCCACCATCGCGGACGACCGCAAGGTGGTGCTGCCGCCGCGCGAGGAGCTCGCCTGGTCGATGGAGGCGCTCATCCACCACTTCAAGCTGGTGAGCGAGGGCTACAAGGTGCCGGCCGGCGAGGCCTACGCCCCCATCGAGAGCCCGCGCGGCGAGATGGGCTGCTACGTGGTGAGCGACGGCGGGCCCAAGCCCTACCGGGTGCACATGCGTGACCCCTCGTTCGTGAACCTGCAGGCCACCGCACCGCTGTGCCGGGGCAACTACCTGGCCGACCTCATCGCGATCGTCGCCACGATGGACCCGGTGATGGGAGGCGTGGACCGGTGACCGTGGCCGAGCTCGAGGAGCACCTGGCGCCGATCCGGCACGAGTACGCCGACCCGCGCTCGCTCATCCTCCCCGCGCTTCGCTACGTGCAGGGCGAGGCGGGCTGGCTGCCGCCCCATGCCATGGCCGCCGTGGCCGAGGCCACCGGCTTCTCGCAGGCCTACGTGGAGAGCGTGGCCACCTTCTACGACCGCCTCTACATCGACGAGGTCGGTCGCTACTGCATCAACGTATGCGTCACCCTCTCCTGCATGCTGCGCGGCTCGGACGAGCTTTTCGAGCACATCGCCGACTACCTGGGCCTCGACGGCGAGGGCACCACGGCCGACGGCATGTTCACCCTGGCCAGGGTGCAGTGCATCGGGGCGTGCGACCGCGCGCCCTGCCTGCAGGTCGACTCCGGGGTGCAGCTGGGGCCGCTCGAGCCCGCCGACGCCACGTGCCTCATCGACGACCTCCGGGCCGAGCCCGCTCCCGCGAGGTACGACCGCTAGTGCCCGAGCTCAACTGCGTGTACCGCCACCGGGAGTTCGGCGACCACCTCACCTCGCTCGCCGACTACGAGCGCGCCGGGGGCTACCTCGGCCTGAAGGAGACCCTGGCCCTCAGCCCCGATGACGCCCTCTACGCCTTCCATCGCTCGGGCCTGCGCGGCCGCGGCGGCGCGGGGTTCCCCATGGGTCGCAAGGCGTCGTTCCTGCCGAAGGACACCGGCAAGCCCACCTACGTTGTGTGCAACGCCGACGAGAGCGAGCCCGGCACCTTCAAGGACCGGGAGATCATCGAGCACAACCCGTTCCAGCTGATCGAGGGCATGACCATCGCGTCGTACGCCGTCGGGTGCGAGCGGGCCTACATCTACATCCGCGGCGAGTACGAGGCGCAGGCCCAGGTGCTGGACGCTGCCATCGCCGAGGCCCGTGAGGCCGGCAGGCTGGGCCCTGACGCCCTGGGCCCGGGCCGGCCCTTCGACATCACGGTGTACCGCGGGGCCGGCGCGTACATCTGCGGCGAGGAGACCGCCCTGCTCGAAAGCCTGGAGGGCAAGCGCGGCCAGCCGCGCCTCAAGCCGCCGTTCCCGGCCGTGGCCGGGCTCTACGGCTGCCCCACGCTCATCAACAACGTCGAAACGCTGGCGTCGCTGCCGCCCATCATGCACCGCGGCCCAGACTGGTACGCCGCCATGGGCAACGAGAAGAGCCCGGGCACCAAGCTGTTCTCGGTATCGGGCCACGTGCTGAATCCGGGCAACTTCGAGGTGGTGCTGGGCGAGACCACCCTGCGCGAGCTCATCTACGACATGGCCGGCGGCCTGCGCCCGGGCCGCGAGGTGAAGGCCGTGTGGCCGGGCGGGTCGTCGGTGCCGGTGATCGGCGCCGACTCCCTCGACGTGGCGCTCGACTACGAGGCCCTGAACGGCGTGGGCACGTTCCTCGGCAGCGGCGGCTGCATCGTGATGGACGACTCCGGCTGCATCGTGCGCGCCTCGTGGCGACTGGCGCAGTTCTACCGCCACGAGAGCTGCGGCAAGTGCACGCCGTGCCGCGAGGGCACCGGGTGGCTGGCGAACATCCTCGGCCGCATGGTGCACGGCGAGGGCCGCGGCGAGGAGGACATCCGCCTGCTCGAGAGCCTGTTCGGGCGCATCGAGGGTCGCACGCTCTGCCCGCTGGCCGACGGCGCGGTGATGCCCATCCAGAGCGCGCTCGACCTGTTCCGCGATGAGTTCATCCGGGTGGCCCACGAGGGATCGTCCCGACCCGTGCCGATGACGGAGGCGCCCGTTGGCTGACCCCGCGAGCAGCCCGGGCGGCTCAGGCGCGGGTGGCGAGACGCCCCCCGTGGACGTGGTGAGCCTCACCGTGAACGGCCGCGCCATCGAGGCGCCGAAGGGCACCATGCTCGTGGACGCCGCCAAGGCGGCGGGCATCGAGATCCCGATCTTCTGTTACGAGCCGCGCCTCGGCGCGCCCATCGGCGCATGCCGCATGTGCCTGGTGGAGGTGGAGGGCATGCGCGGCCTGCAGACCGCCTGCTCCACCCCGGTGGCCCCCGACATGGTGGTGAGCACCGAGAGCGAGCTGGCCAAGGACGCCCAGGACGGCGTGCTCGAGCTGCTGCTCGCGAACCACCCGCTCGACTGCCCCGTGTGCGACAAGGGCGGCGAGTGCCCGCTGCAGGACCGCACCTTCCGGTTCGGCCCCGGCCAGACCCGCACGGTGGAGCCCAAGCTGCACTTCCCCAAGCCGCTCGACCTCTCGCCGCTCGTGGCGCTCGACCGCGAGCGCTGCATCGCCTGCTACCGCTGCGTGCGGTTCAGCCAGGAGGTCGCGGAGGACGGCCAGCTCACCTTCCAGGAGCGCGGCGACCACGTGGAGATCGCCACCTTCAGCGGCGACCCCTACGAGGGCCGGTTCACGGGCAACACGATCGACCTCTGCCCGGTGGGCGCGCTCACGAGCAACCCCTACCGGTTCGTCAGCCGCCCCTGGGACATCAAGAACACGCCGTCGGTGTGCGCCGGCTGCTCCGTGGGCTGCAACCTCGAGGCGACCGAGCGCGACAACGAGGTGAAGCGCCTCACCGGGCGTCCCGAGCCCAACTTCGCCGTGGAGGAGGGCTGGATCTGCGATCGCGGACGCTGGGGGTACCCGGCGCTGCGCAGCGACGAGCGCATCACGGGGCCGGTGCTCGTCGACGCCGTGGGCCGTCGCACGGTGCTGCTCGACCGCGCCGTCAACGAGGCCGCCGGCATGCTTGGCCGCCGAGAGCTGCGCGTGGCGGTGCTGCTGGGCGAGCCCATCACGGTGGAGGCCGGGTTCCTGGCCACCGAGTTCGCCACCCGCGCCGGCAACGGCGAGGCAATGGTGCGGCGCATGGGCATCCCGGGTCACGGCCTTGACCCGCTGCGCGCGCTGCCGGGCGCCCAGATGGACGACCTCGACCGCGCCGATGCCATCGTGGTGCTGGGCGGTGACCCCTGCGCGCAGCAGCCGGTAGCCGAGCTTCGCCTGCGCAAGGCGCTGCGCCGCGGTGCCCGGGTGGCGATGGCCGGCCCGCGTCCCACCGCGCTCGACCCGTCGTGCCAGGTCACCCGAACCACGCCCGGCCACCTGCAGGACGCCCTGCCCATCGTCGCCGAGCTCATCGGCGCGGCCGAGCGGCCCATCGTGATGTGGGACGAGGCCGACCTCGCTGCCGAGCCCGACGCGGCTGCGGCCCTCGCGGCGCTCATCGAGGACCACCCCGCCACGCGGGCGATCGAGCTGGCATGCGACGTGAGCGGCCCGGGCCTTAGGGCTCTGGGAGTCGCCACGGCCGAGGACATGCTCGCCGCGCTGGAGGCCGGCGAGGTGGACGTGCTGCTGACGATCCAGGCCGACCCCACCACGGGGCCCGAGGGAGCCCGGTGGTCGCGGGCCATCGACGGCGTGCCGCGCATCATCGAGATGAGCACCTACCGCTCAGGTGTCACCGACCGCGCCGACCTGGTGCTGCCGCTCCTCACGGCGCTCGAGGACGAGGGCGTGCTGGTGAGCATGACCGGCCGCGCGCAGCGGCTCCGCCCCGCCGCGCGCGAGTGCGCCGACGCCGCGAGCGCCTGGGAGCTGCTCATCGCGCTCACCCATCGCCTCGGCCGCCCGGTGCCCGACCGCACGCCCGCCCAGGCGTTCTCGCGCCTGGCCGCGGAGCACGCCGCGTTCGCGGGGCTCGACTACGGCGAGCTCGGCACCACAGGCGCGGTGATCGCGCAGGGTCGTGGCGCAGGAGCAGGCGGCCCGGCCGCGCGACGCAACCCAGCTGGCGACGGCCTTCTTGTGATCCCGTGCCGCCCCGTGTTCGGCGATGCCACGGCGCACCGCAGCGACGCCCTGGCAAGCGTGGTCGAGCCCACCCGCGTGGGCCTGGCGCCGGCCGAGGCCGAGCGCCTCGGCGTGCGCACCGAGGCACGGGTGCGCATCACCACCCCGCACGGCGAGGCCGTGCTGCCGCTCGAGGTGGACTCCCGCCTGCACGAGGGCGCCGCGTACCTGTTCACCGGTGACCCGCACGCGGGCGCCGCCGCGCTCCTGCCCATGGACGGCGGCCCCGTTCGCGCAGCGGTGGGCGTGGCCCAGCGCGAGCAGGTGGAGGCCTGATGCCTCAGGAAGCCGTGCTCACCATGATCATCCAGGCCATCGTGGTGGTGGCCGTGGTGTTCTCGTGCTTCGCCGGCCTCACGGTGATCGAGCGCAAGCTCATCGGGCGCTTCCAGGCCCGGCGCGGCCCCAACCGCGCGGGCCCATTCGGCCTGCTGCAGCCGCTGGCCGACATCGGCAAGCTCACATTCAAGGAGGACTTCGTCCCGGCGGGCGCCAACCGCTGGGTGTTCCGCCTGGCGCCGATGATCCCGCTCGTCGCCGCGGTGGCCGCCCTGTCGCTCATCCCGTTCGGCGGCACGCACGAGTGGTTCGGGCACACGGTCACCCTCTACGGCAGCGACCTCAACGTGGGCGTGCTCGTGATCCTGGCGCTGTCGGGCCTGGGCTTCTACGGCCTCATCCTCGGCGGCTGGGCCAGCGGCAACAAGTACTCCCTGCTCGGCGCCGCGCGCAACGCCGCGCAGATGGTGTCGTACGAGGTGGCCATGGGGCTCTCGATCCTCGGCGTGGTGATCATCAGCCAGAGCCTCTCGCTCGTGGAGATCGCCAACGCCCAGGCCACGGGCTTCTGGTACATCCTCTTCCAGCCCGTGGCGTTCGTGGTGTTCATGATCGCGGCATTCGCCGAGACCAACCGCACTCCGTTCGACCTCGGCGAGGCCGAGAGCGAGCTCATCGCGGGCTACAACCTGGAGTACGGCTCGGTGAAGTTCGCCATGTTCATGGCCGCCGAGTACGTGGCGATGATCGTCATCTCGGCGTTCGCCGCCACGCTGTTCCTCGGTGGGCCCGACGGCCCGTGGCTTCCGGGATTCATCTGGCTCGGCATCAAGATCGCCGTGCTGCTGTTCATCTTCATCTGGGTGCGCGCCACGCTGCCGCGCTTCCGGTATGACCGCCTCATGAAGTTCGGGTGGAAGGTGCTCATCCCGGTGTCGATGGCCAACATCCTCATCACGGCCATCGTGGTCGGAACGGTGTTCGCAAACTGATGGGCGTTCTCGATCCGCTCAAGGGCTTCGGGGTCACCTTCCGGAACCTGCTCACCAAGCCGGTCACCATCGGATACCCGGAGCACAAGACTCCCGTGTACCCGCGCTTCCGCGGCCGCCACCGCCTGTGGCAGTTCGAGAACGGCCTCGAGAAGTGCGTGGGCTGCTCGCTGTGCGCCGCTGCGTGCCCGGCCGACTGCATCCGCGTGGTGGCCGAGGAGAACACGCCCGAGAACCGCGTGTCGGCGGGGGAGCGCTACGCCCGCATCTACGAGATCAACATGGCCCGCTGCATCTTCTGCGGGTACTGCGAGGTGGCGTGCCCGTTCGACGCCATCACACTCGAGCACTCATACGAGCTCAGCGAATACACCCGCGAGGCGCTGATCTACGACAAGGACATGCTCCTCGAGCCGGCCCCCAAGCAGCCGCCCCTGCGGCCGAACGTGCCCGGCGACCCCACCCCGGCGGTCGACGCCTAGTGCCCGTGGCCACACTCACGCCGGGCGCGCCCATGCTGTTCATGGGAGAGGGCTTCCGTGTGCACGCCACCAGCGCCACCACCGGCGGCGGGTTCCTCATCGCCGAGATCGCGTCGCGCCCCGGCGGTGGACCACGGCACCTGCACAGCCACGAGGCCGCCGAGCAGTACATGTGCCTGGACGGCGAGATCACGGTGATCACCGAGGAGGGCGTGCACCGGCTCGCCCCGCTCGACAGCGTGACCATCCGCCCATGGCTTGCGCACACCTACCGCAACCTGGGCGACGCCCCGGCGCGCCTCTTGTGCACCCTGTCCCCGCCGGATGACATGGAGGCGTTCCTGCTCGAGGTGTGCGAACCGATGGACGACCCCTCGGCGCCGCTGCCCGAGGTGACCCGCGAGCAGAGCGACCACGCCATGGTGCTGGCTGCCGAGCACGGCATGCGCATCCACGACGAGTACGACCCGGCTGTGCTGCAGGGCGGGGCGGTGCCGCGTGGGTGAGCAGGTGCTGTTCGCGGTGGCGGCCATCGGCACGCTGGGGTTCGGCGTGGGCGTGGTGTTCTTCAAGGACGCCTTCCGGGCGGCGGTGAGCCTCATCGGCACGCTCCTGTCGGTGGCGCTGTTGTTCGTCGCGCTGCTCGCGCCATTCGCCGCGGCGATCCAGGTGATCGTCTACGCCGGCGCCATCGTGGTGATGTTCCTGTTCGTCATCGCCTACCTGGGCGATAGCGGCGCGCTTCCCGGGCCCGACCGCCTGGATCGCTGGCAGGTGTTCGGCTGGCTGGGGCTCATCGGCCTCGGCATGTTCGGCGCCGTGGCGATCCTCGACTCCACGGCAGGACCCGTGCGTGCCGCCCCCGAGACCACCGACGTCGGATCGCCCGCCAGCATCGGCGATGCCTTCCTGTCGTCCCACCTGCTGGCCTTCGAGGCCACCTCGCTGGTGCTGCTCGTGGCGGCGGTGGGTGCGGTGATCCTCGCCAAGGGCGCAGTGCAGGGCGAGGGCGGACGATGACCGGGGGCATCCTGTGACGGTGCCCATCGGGGCATACCTCGCGCTGTCGCTGGGCCTGCTGGTGCTCGGTCTCATCGGCGTGATGCGCCGGCGCAACCCGCTGATGCTGCTGCTGTCGGTGGAGCTCATGCTCAACGCCGGCAACGTGGCGCTCATCGGGTTCTCGCGCCAGTGGGACGACCCCTCGGGGCAGGTGTTCGCACTGGTGGTGATGGTGGTTGCCGCCGCGGAGGTGGTGATCGGCCTCGGGCTCACCGTGTCGATCTTCCGCAACCGCACCAACCTCGACGTCGACGAGCTGTCGTCGATGAAGGGCTAGCCCGTGGCCACCGCCCTCGCATGGATCGTGCTCGTGGTGCCGCTCATCAGCGGCGTCGTGCTGGCCGGCTGGCCGAAGGAGCCGCCACACGCGGTCACCCGCGTGCTGGGCGTGGGCAGCATCCTCATCGGGTTCATCCTCTCGGCCACCATCTTCGTCGGCCTGCTGGGCAATGCGTCGGACGACCGCGCGTTCACCTCAAGCGCCTTCGAGTGGATCTCCATCGCCGGCGTGGACGTGAACCTGGCGATCCTGGTCGACCCCCTCAGCGTGATGATGATGCTCATCATCACCGGTGTCGGGTTCCTGATCCACCTCTACTCGGTGGAATACATGGATCACGACCGCGACTACCGGCGCTTCTTCGCGTGCATGAACCTCTTCGTGTTCGCCATGCTGCTGCTGGTACTGGCCGCGAACTTCTTCTTCCTCATCGTGGGCTGGGCATTCGTGGGCCTGGCGTCGTACCTGCTCATCGGCTTCTGGTACCAGCGGCCCTCCGCCGTGGCCGCCGCCAAGAAGGCGTTCGTGATCAACGTGATCGGCGACGTCGGCCTGGTGCTCGGCGCCTTCCTGATCCTGCGCACGCTCGGCACGCTCGACTACGGCGAGGCCTTCGCCCGGGCGCCCGAGATGGGGGCGCAGTCGGGCACCGCGCTGGCCATCTGCCTGCTGCTGTTCGTGGGCGCCGCCGCCAAGAGTGCGCAGGTGCCGCTGCACACGTGGCTGCCCGATGCCATGGAGGGCCCCACCCCGGTGAGCGCGCTCATCCACGCTGCCACCATGGTCACTGCGGGCGTGTACCTGATCGTGCGCTGCCACGCGTTCTTCGACCTCTCCTGGCTCGCCGGCGACATCGTGGCGTTCGTCGGGGCCATCACCCTGCTGCTCGCCGCCACCGTGGCGCTGCAGCAGGTGGACATCAAGCGCGTTCTCGCGTGGAGCACCGTGAGCCAGGTGGGCTACATGGTGATGGCCGTGGGCCTCGGCGCCTACGCCAGCGGCATGTTCATGCTCATGGCGCACGCCTTCTACAAGGCGGCGCTCTTCCTGGCGGCGGGCATCATCATCCACGCGCTGAGCGACGAGCAGAGCCTCAACCGCATGGGGGGCCTGCGCAAGTACCTGCGCGTGGCGTTCTTCGGCATGGGCGCGGGCTGCCTGGCCATCGCGGGCATCCCGGGCTTCGCGGGCTTCTTCGCCAAGGACGACGTGCTCGCGAGCGCGCTCGCCTACGGCGGGTTCGGGGTGTTCTGCTGGATCGTCGGGGTGGTCGGGGCGTTCCTCACCGCGCTCTACATGTTCCGCATGCTCTTCCGGGCGTTCTTCGGCCCCGAGCCCGACGGTGGCTACGACCCGAAGCCCCACCCCTCGCGCTGGTGGATGTCCGTGCCCGTGGTGATCCTGGGAATCCTCAGCATCGTCGGCGGCTGGCTGCAGGTGCCGTTCGGCTGGCGGGAGCTCGACAGCTGGCTCGCGCCGGTGCTGGGCACGGGCGCCGAGATCATCGAGCCCACGCACGCCACCGAGGTGATCACCATCATCGTGTCGCTCATCGCG
>JAURGT010000043.1 GCA_030833665.1 Miltoncostaeales bacterium | reverse complement strand
AAGAGTGGAATTGCCGTCGCTCAACGGATAAAAGGTACTCCGGGGATAACAGGCTTATCCTCCCCAAGAGTCCACATCGACGGGAGGGTTTGGCACCTCGATGTCGGCTCGTCGCATCCTGGGGCTGGAGTTGGTCCCAAGGGTTGGGCTGTTCGCCCATTAAAGCGGTACGCGAGCTGGGTTCAGAACGTCGTGAGACAGTTCGGTCCCTATCTGCGGTGGGCGCTGGAAATTTGAGAGGAGTCGTCCCTAGTACGAGAGGACCGGGATGAACAGACCTCTGGTGTATCAGTTGTCGTGCCAACGGCATAGCTGGTTAGCTACGTCTGGACGGGATAACCGCTGAAAGCATCTAAGCGGGAAGCCCACCTCGAGATGAGATTTCCCATCCCCTTGAGGGAGTAAGGGTCCAGGTAGACCACCTGGTTGATAGGCGGTATGTGGAAGCGCAGCAATGCGTGGAGCAGAGCCGTACTAATACCCCGAGGGCTTGAATTTATACCTACGTCGCTGTGCAGTCTTGAGGGTTCACCCTCATAAGTTCCCGGTGGTCAGGGCGAGCGGGAAACACCTCTTCCCATTCCGAACAGAGCAGTTAAGCCGCTCAGCGCCGATGGTACTCCGGACTCACGTCCGCGGGAGAGTAGGTCGCTGCCGGGATTCATCACGCGAAGGGCCGCCATGAGGCGGCCCTTTTGCGTTGGCGATCGCCGCGCGGGACGGCATCGCTAGCATCGCCGCATGTCCGATCCGCATCGCGAAGTGCAGGTGGTCATCGTTGGCGGCGGGCTCGGAGGCCTGAGCACGGCCCTTCGCCTCTGCGAAGCCGGCACGCCGGCGCTGGTGCTGGAGGCCGAGCCGCACGTGGGTGGTCGTGCACGCACCCTCCAGGTGGGCGGGGAGCCCGTGGATCGCGGGTTCCAATCGCTGTTCACCGCCTATCCCGCCACCAAGCGCATGCTCCGTGACATCGGAATCGGCGCGCGCGACCTCGTGCCGTTCGATCGCGGGGCGGTGGTCCACGACGGCACGCGATGGTCGCGCATGGGCACCTCGCCCCGGGGAACCCTCGGGTTCGAGTGGTTCGGCCCCGGTGATGTCGCCCGGCTGGCCCGGCTTGGCGCGGAGGTGGCCGGGGCGCCGGCCAACGCACTCCTCAATGGTGATGAGCGCGATCTTGAGACCGGCGAATACCTCGCGGGCATGGGATTCTCGGATGGGGCCGTCGAAGGGTTCTTCCGGCCGCTGTTCGGCGTGATCACCGCGGATCGTGAGCTCCGGAGCGATGCCGGGTACTTCCGCTTCCTCATGAAGATGCTCCTCAGGGGTCGCGCGGTGGTCCCTGTGGCAGGCCACGGGATGATCGCGGCGTGGGCTGCCGCGCGGGTGGAGCAGCTCGGCGGCGAGGTGCGCTGTGGTGCCAGGGTGGCCGAGATCGTCCCCGATCCAGACGACCGCGGCCGCGCCGTGGGCGTGCGGACCGCAGACGGGGTGGTGATCCGCGCCGACTGCGTGGTGGTGGCCACCGAGGCTCCCGCGACCCGGGCGCTGCTCGCCGATCTCGATCGGCTCACGGCGCGGGCCCTCGACCTCCAGCCCCGGGGCGTGACCACGCTCGTCTACTCCCTCACGAGTTCCTTCCATTCCGGCAGGACCATCATTCTGAACGCGGCCCCCCTAACGTCGGCGACGCCGCGGATCGACCTTGTGTGCCAGGAGTCGAACCTTCTGAGGCCGGGGATGGGGGAGGGGGCCCGGCTGCTGGCCACCTGCGTCCATGGGGATGGCTCCGCGCCGGACCCCGATGCCGTTGCCGCCGAGATGGTGCGGCTGGTCGACACATGGAATCCGGGTTTCCCGTGGGCCCGGGTTGCCACTCTCGAGGACGTCGTGGTGCACCCGTGGGCGCAGTTCGCTGTGCCGCCCGGTGTGCGCGACGACCTGCCGGACACGGCGACAGGCCTTGAGAACGTTTTCCTGGCCGGGGATGTCACGCTGCATCCCTCGGTGGAGGGCGCGGTTGCGAGCGGTGAGCGCGCCGCGACGGTGGCGGGCCAGCACCTCGCGCGACATGCGTCAGTGGGGCGCTGACAGCGTGTCAGGGCAGTCGGGGAGGTGGGATTCTGGCCGCGGGGCCGTGCGCGCGCGGCTGCCAGCCCTCGAGAACGAGGCCTACCTGAACACGGGCGGAGCCGGGCCGATGCCAGACTTGGCGGCCGACGCCATGCGCGCGATGGTGGACATGCAACTGGGCCGGGGACGCATGAGCGAGGCGGCGGTGGCGGCCGGGCGTGATCGTCAGGCCGCGTTGCGCACGGCGGTGGGGCGCGTGGTGGGCCGGCCCGCGCAGGAGATGGCCATCGCACAGAGCTCGACCCACGCGATGAATGTCGTCATCTGGGGCGCGGGGCTTAGGCGCGGCGACAACGTCGTGACCACCGGGACGGAGCACCCCGGACTGGCGGTGCCTCTCGCGGTGGCGGCTGCGCGCGTGGGGGCGAGGGTGCGGGTGGTCGACGTCGGGGATGGCAGCGGGCCCCTCGACGAGGTCATCGGGCGGGCCGTGACCGCGCGTACGCGGCTTGTGGCGCTCTCGCATGTGTCGTGGATGACGGGCGCGGTGCTCGACGTCGCCGGAGCGGCGAGCGCCGCGCAGTCTGTGGGGGCCCTGACCCTGGTCGACGGCGCCCAGGGCGCGGGAGCGGTGCCGGTGCAGCCGATGGACTGGGGCATCGACGCGTATGCGATGCCCGCCCAGAAGTGGCTGCTCGGCCCGGAGGGCCTGGGTGCGCTATGGCTTCGCGGCGACCTGCTGGATCGCATCGCCGTGACCACCGCCGGCTACGAGACCGGGGAGGAACACGGCTGGGACGGGTCCATCACGATGCACCCGGATGCCCGCCGCTACGAGGCGTCCACCTTCCCCGAGATCCTTCTGGCGGGGTGGACCGCTTCGCTCGAATGGCTCGATTCGCTCGGCTGGAGCAGGGTGCAGGAGGGGACGCGCGTCGCCGCCCGCGCCTGTCGCGAGGCGCTGGCGGGGGTGCCGGGCGTGCGCCTCGACCCCCCGGTCGACGGGCAGTCCGGACTCGTGGCGTTCTCCGTGCCCGGCCGGGCGCCGGAGGACGTTGCCGCCGCCCTCGCGGTGCGGGGCGTGATCGTGCGCCCGCTGCCGGACCCCGGGGGCCTTCGCGCGTCATGCGGGTTCTTCACCAACGCAGGGGATATCGAGCGACTCACGGAGGTCTTGGGCGAACTCGTGGCGTGTTAGCGTGCCCGCCCGTGAGCCAGCAGTTCGTGATCCAGGGCGGGCACGCGCTGGCCGGCACGGTTACCCCCACGGGTAACAAGAACGCCGCCCTGCCGATCCTCGCCGCCACCCTCCTCACCGACGAGGAGGTCATCCTCGAGAACGTCCCTGACATCCTGGACGTTCACGCCATGCTGGCGATCCTCGATGACATCGGGGTCTCGGTGCGCGAGGAGGCCGACGGGGCCCTGGCGTTCCGGGCCGATGACATCAGGAGCACGGACCTCGACCCGGATCTCTGCCGACGCATCCGCGCGTCCGTGCTGCTCGCGGGCCCGCTTCTCGCGCGCGCCGGCTCCCTTACCCTGCCCATGCCGGGCGGCGACTTCATCGGCCGCCGCCGCATCGACACGCATCTGATGGCCTTCCGGGCGCTGGGCGCCGAGGTGGGGCAGGTGGATCGCGGCTATGAGATGCGGCAGGACGGCCTCACCGGGGCCGAGATCTTCCTCGACGAGGCGTCGGTCACGGCGACCGAGAATGTGCTCATGGCCGCCGTGCTGGCCGAGGGGCGCACGACGATCCTCAACGCAGCCTGCGAGCCCCACGTGCAGGACCTCGCGGAGTTCCTCGTGACGCTCGGGGCCCGCATCGACGGCATCGGCACCAACCGGCTCATCATCGACGGCGTCGAGCGCCTCGGCGGCGGGCGCTTCCGCATCGGACCCGACTACATCGAGATCGCTTCGTTCATCGGCCTCGCGGCGATCACCGGTTCCGACCTCGTCATCTCCGAGGCGCGTCCTGCCGACCTGAGGATGATCCTCCTCGGCTTCGAGCGGCTGGGCATCCGCGTCGAGTGGCTGGATGGTGGCTCCCTGCGCGTGCCCCCGGACCAGTCGCTCGTGGTCATGCAGGACGAGGGCGGCGCGATCCCGAAGATTGATGACGGGCCGTGGCCGGCGTTCCCCGCCGACCTCACGTCGATCGCCACGGCGGTGGCCACCCAGGCCACGGGCGAGGTGATGATCTTCGAGAAGATGTTCGAGAACCGCCTGTTCTTCGTCGACAAGCTCGTGGCCATGGGGGCGCGAATCATCCTGTGCGACCCACACCGCGCGGTGGTGAGCGGCCCGGCGCAGCTGTACGGCGAGCGGGTGGAGAGCCCGGACATCCGTGCGGGCATGGCGATCCTGATCGCGGGCTTGGCCGCGAAGGGCACGACCACCATCGGCAATATCGGCCAGATTGACCGCGGCTACGAGCGGATCGACGAGCGGCTTCGCGCCCTGGGCGCGCGGATCGAGAGGGTGGACGACTAGGCCATGACCGATCCCGTGCCACTTCCGGCCGGGGTCCGTGACGTGCTGCCTGTCGAGGCGGCGGAGCTCCGGGCCTTGGGGGATGCGCTCGCCGGTGCCTTCGCGTCGTTCGGCTTCCGCGAGGTGATGACCCCGGTCATCGAGCTCGCGGACGTGCTGGACCGCGCCGAGGAGGACGGCGTGGGCCGTGCTTATCGCCTCTTCGACGACGAGGGGCGCGTGCTCGTGCTGCGTCCCGATCTCACGATTCCCATCGCGCGGCTGGTGGCCACGCGCATGGCCGACCAGCCAGACCCCGTGCGGGTGGCGTACAACGCCCGGGCGGTGCGGCCGCCGGCACCCGGCAAGATCGAGGGCGCCGAGCAGCGGCAGGCCGGCATCGAGCTTGTCGGCCTCGCCGGGCCCGAGGCCGACGCCGAGGTCATCGCCGCCCTGGCGATCGCACTCGCAGCCGCGGGGGTGCCCGACGCACGCATCGCGATCGGGTCCGTGGCGCTGGTGTCCGCGGTGATCGAGGGCGTCGGGGCCGATCCCGCCGCGCAGGGCGCGATGTGGTCGGCGCTCCGCGGCCGCAGCCTCGTCGACTGGCGCGCCGCTGCGACGAGCTCCGGCGCCCCCGGCGAGGCCGGTGGCGTGCTGGCCGACCTGCCATCCCTTCGTGGAGGCGGGGAGGTGCTCGATCGCGTGGCGGCGGCGGTGCCGCGTGCGGCGGGTGAGTGCGCCCGTCTTCAGGAGGTGCTGCGGCTCGTGGCGCTGCACGGCGTGGAGCCGCCGATGGTCGACCTGGGCGTGGTGCGGGACTGGGCGTACTACTCGGGCGTGGTGATCGAGGCCTATGCCGCCGGCGCGATGGCGCCGGTTGCCGTGGGAGGGCGCTACGACGGACTCGCCGCGCGGTTCGGCCGGGCCCGCCCCGCTGTCGGCGTGGCCGTGGCCCTTGACCTGCTGCACCACGCCGTGGGCCGCGCGGCCGAGCAGCCGGATGCGGGCATCGTGCTCGTCGGCGGCTGCGACGAGCTGATCGGCGCCGCCGCCGCGCTGCGGGCTAGCGGGGTCGACGTGGTGGCCCTGCCCGCGGACTCCGCTGATGCCGAGGCGGTTGCGCTGGCCGACGGGAGACGGTTCGTGGTGCGCCGGAATGGCGACGAATGGATTGCGCGTGACGTGATCGGCGGCGCGGACATCGCCGTGCCCGACCTCCGGGAGGGGCCATGGACCTGAGGATCTGCGTGCCCCTCGGCGCGCTGTTCGAAGATGCCCTTGAGGCGATGTCCCGCGTCGGCCTGCCGGTGGACCCGCTGCGCGATGCCGGGCGCCGGCTCATCGTGCAGGTTCCCGATGGCCCCACGTACATCACGACGCGTCCGAGCGACGTGCCGACCTATGTCGAGAGCGGAGCCGCCGATCTCGGCATCGTGGGGCGCGACGTGCTGCTCGAGCGCCAGCCGGACGTCTACGAGCTGGCCGACCTCGGGTTCGGCGGATGCCGGATGTCCTGGTGCACCCCGGACGGGGATGACCCCACCGCCGAGGCGATCGAGCGCTTCGGCGTGGTGCGGGTGGCCACCAAGTACATCAACTGCGCTGAGCGGTTTTTCGAGGAGACCGGGCGCAAGGCCGACATCGTCAAGGTGAACGGCTCGGTGGAGCTTGCTCCCCTGGTCGGGCTGAGCGACGGCATCGTGGACCTCGTGGCGACCGGCCGTACGCTGCGCGAGAACGGGCTCGTTGAACGCGAGGAGATCTTCGCCTCGACGGCCCGTCTCATCGCCAACCGCGTGAGCCACAAGATGCAGGCGCCGCTGATGGATGACCTCGTGCGGCACTTCGAGGAGCTGCGGCCGTGAGCGTGCGGCGCATCCCGATGGACGGGGGCGGGGCTGCGGCCCTGGCCCCGACGTTCCGCGCCGCCGCGGCCGATGGCCCCGCGGGGGCCGTGGCCGAGGCCCTTGCCGACGTCCGCGCGCGCGGTGATGCCGCCGTGGTGGATGCCATCCGCCGATTCGATGCGCCCGGCTTCGTGGGCGCATCGCCCGTGGTCGATCCGGAAGAGTTGCGCGCCGCGGCAGATGCCATCGACCCCGCGCTGCGCGATGCCATCGCCTTCGCGGCGGAGCAGGTGCGGCTGGTGGCCGAGGTGAGCCGACCTGGCGACAGCGAAGCCGTGCTGCCATCGGGCCAGACCGTGCGGGTGCGGGCGGTGCCCGTGGCGGCCGCGGGCGTGTATGCGCCGGGCGGTCGCGCCGCCTATCCCTCGAGCCTGATCATGGGAGTGGTGCCGGCGCAGGTGGCGGGCGTGGAGCGCATCGTGGTGGCCAGCCCGCCCGGGGAGGACGGCCTGCCGAACCGCGTGGTGCTGGCGGCGGCGGAGATGCTCGGCGTTCGCCAGGTGATCGCTGCCGGCGGCGCCGCAGCGATCGGCGCGATGGCCTTCGGCACCGAGACGGTCGACCCGGTGGACGTGATCACCGGCCCGGGCAATCCGTGGGTGCAGGAGGCCAAGCGACAGGTGTTCGGCCTGGTGGGCATCGATTCGGTGGCCGGCCCGAGCGAACTCGTGGTGCTTGCCGACGACTCGGCCGACCCCGCCGCCATCGCGGCCGACCTGCTTGCGCAGGCTGAGCACGGACCGGACTCGCCGTCGATCCTCGCCGCATGGGACACCGCGGTTGCCGACGCCGTGCAGGACGCCCTCGCGGCGGCGGATCCGCCCGTCGGCACGATCACGATCGTCGACTGCGCGTCGCGCGACGATGCAATCGCGCTTGCGGAGGCGTTTGCCCCCGAGCACCTCCAGATCGCCCTCGCCGACGCGGAGGACGTGGCCCGCGGAATACGCCGGGCCGGCTGCGTGTTCCTCGGGCCATTGGGCGCCACGGCCTTCGGCGACTACGTTGCCGGGTCCAATCACATCCTTCCCACCGGCGGGGCGGCGAGGCACGCGTCGGCCGTGGGGCCCGCCACGTACATGCGGCGCATGTCCGTCGTGGAC
The DNA here is from genome assembly GCA_030833665.1 of Miltoncostaeales bacterium. GTDB lineage: Bacteria > Actinomycetota > Thermoleophilia > Miltoncostaeales > Miltoncostaeaceae > SYFI01. Next base: position 2,133 of record JAURGT010000043.1, on the reverse strand, counting down.
ATTCCCCAGGAGGCCGTCGACGCCCTCACGCCGCACCTCGCGGCCCTGGCAGACGCCGAGGGGTTCCCCGAGCACCGTCGATCAGCAGAGATCAGGTCACGCAGATGAGCAGAACAGCAACCATCCGCCGGACGACCGGCGAGACCGATATCGAGGTCCGCGTCGATCTCGACGGCACCGGCGTGGCCGAGGCCGTCACGGGCATCGGGTTCTTCGATCACATGATCGTGCTGCTTGCGCGCCACTCGCTCATCGACATCTCGGTGAGCGCCACGGGCGATCTCGAGACCGGCAGCCACCACACCGTGGAGGACACCGGCATCACCCTCGGCATGGCTGTCGACGAGGCGCTCGGTGACCGCAGCGGCATCGAGCGCTACGGCAGCGCCCTCGTGCCGATGGACGAGGTCCTGGTGCAGGTGGCACTCGACTTCTCGGGGCGTCCCTACCTGGCGTTCAACGCGCCGCTGGCACCGACCGTCCTGGGCGGGTTCGAGACCGACCTCGTGGCCGAGTTCATGCGCGGGCTGGCCAACTCCACGCGCATGACGCTGCACGTCGACGTGCTCAAGGGCGGCGGTCCCCACCACGTGATCGAGGGGTGCTTCAAGGGCGTTGCGCGCGCGCTTCGCGCGGCCGTGGCCACGAACCCCCGGGTCACCGGCGTGCCGTCGAGCAAGGGCAGCCTGTGACAGCAGGCAGGTCCGGGCCGTTCGTGGCCCTCCTCGACTACGAGATGAGCAACCTCCGCAGCGCGGGGAAGGCCCTCGAGCGCCTTGGAGCCCGGGTGCGCGTGGCCGCGAGACCCGCTGATGCCGAGGGCGCGGACGCCCTCGTGCTGCCCGGCGTGGGGCGCTTCGGTGCGGCGATGGAGCGCCTTGAGGCCCATGGCTTCACGAGCATGCTGCGCGAAGCCGCCTCCGCGGGAACGCCGGTGCTCGGGATCTGCCTGGGCCTGCAGCTGCTCTTCGACGAAAGCGAGGAGAGCCCCGGCGTGCCGGGGCTCGGGATCATCCCCGGCGCCGTGCGCCGCCTCCGCACCGATCTCAAGGTGCCGCACATCGGATGGAGCGAGGTCGACTGGCGCGAGGCCGCCCTGTTCGCGCCCGCCGATGGGGGCCCGGCGGACCGCACCTACTACTTCGTGCACTCTTATGCGTGCGTGCCGGAGGACGCCGACGACGTGCTCGGGACCGCCGAGCACGGCGCGCCCTTCGTGGCGGCTGCAGGTCGCGGGTCAGTGGCCGGCGTTCAGTTCCACCCCGAGAAGTCGAGCAGCGCCGGGCTCGCCCTGCTGGGCCGCTGGCTCGAGGGCGCCGCCGTGCGCGAGGGGGGCATCGCATGATCGAGCTCTACCCGGCGATAGACCTGCGCGACGGCATGGCGGTGCGCCTCGTGCAGGGCGACTTCGAGCGCTCCACGGTCTTCAACGAGGACCCGGTTGCCCAGGCACAGGACTTCGCGCGGGAGGGCGCGACGAACCTGCACGTGGTCGACCTGGACGGCGCGCTGGAGGGCAACCCCATGCATGCGCCGATCATCGCGCAGTTGGCAGCCACGTTCCCCGGAACCGTTCAGCTCGGCGGCGGGCTGCGCGACCAGCCCGCGGTGGAGACCGCAATCGCCACGGGGGTGGACCGCGTGGTCGTGGGCACTGCGGTGATGGAGGACGAGGAGTTCCTCACCTGGGCCACGACACGTCTTGGCGACCGGCTCGTCGTGGCGCTCGACGCCCGTGACGGCCGCGTGGCAACCCACGGGTGGACGCAGGTGTCGGACCGCACGGCGGTGGACGTGGCCGCCGACCTCGTGCGCACGGGCGTGAGGCACCTTCTCTACACCGACATCGGGCGCGACGGCACGCTGGGCGGCCCGAACCTCGAGGCGCTGCGCAAGCTCTCGCAGGCGGCCCCGCCGCTCACGATCCTCGCGTCCGGAGGCATCTCGTCGCTCGACGACCTCATGGCGCTCTCCGCGCTGGGCCTCCCCAACATCCGGGGGGTGATCGTGGGCCGGGCGCTCTACGAGGGAAGGTTCACGGTGGGCGAAGCCGTCGGGGCGCTGGCGGCGGCAGGCGCATGATCAGGGTGATCCCCTGTCTGGACGTCGACCGCGGTCGCGTCGTGAAGGGGG
>JAURGT010000042.1 GCA_030833665.1 Miltoncostaeales bacterium | reverse complement strand
AGGGCGGCGCACGCCGCGGATGCCGCTGCAGTGGTGGCCCCGCACCCGCGCACGCGGAAGCCCGCCTCGACCACGCGGCCACCCGCGACGCGGATCTCGATCACCGCGACGTCGCCGCAGTCCTCGGCGCCGGCCTCGCCACGGGCGTCGGGCGTGTCGAGTCCACCGGCCCCCACGGGGGAAGCCAGGTGGCGCATCACATCAGGCGGGTAGGGCGGCATGGCATGACGCTAGCGCGGAACCGGAGGCAACCCGGTTCAATCGCCCGAAGTTCCTGAGGAACCTCGCCCTTGAGGAACACTTGAGGTATCCCGAATGGAAACGAAATATTCTGACCATCCCGAGGCCCCCGGATCCGGTGTCCCGCTCCCCCCGGGCGGGACACCGACGGTCCTCTCCCTGAGAGGAAGTCGGCCCCCACCGTGCCGCTCCGGGGCGTGATCCGAACCTGATTCACACAGGTCGGGCAACGGGCGGGACCTCGCGTTGTGCGGCCCCGACTCCATCACCCTGGTCACGAACTACGGCTCGGAACTAAGTCCGGTCGCGTACACGGTCGGGTGTTGACACGAAACTAGTACGACCTCGCGCTACTGCGCCTCCGGAGCCGGGACCGTGGAGCGCACCGCGAGCTCGCGGAGCTGCGCGTCGTCCACCCCCGCCGGGGCCCCGGTGAGGGGATCCGCACCCGTTGCGGTCTTGGGGAACGCGATGACGTCGCGGATGGACCGCTCGCCGGCGAGCAGCATGACCAGCCGGTCGAGGCCGAGGGCGATGCCGCCGTGCGGCGGGGCGCCGAGGCGCAGCGCCCGGAGCAGGAAGCCGAAGCGGTCCTCGGCCTCGTCGGCGCCGAGCCCGATGCAGGCGAACACGGCCTTCTGCACGGCCTGGTCGTGGATGCGGATGCTGCCCCCGCCGATCTCGAGGCCGTTGAGCACCACGTCGTAGGCCAGGCTGCGCACGCTGCCGGGATCGGTGGCGATGAGGTCGATGTCGTCGGGGTGCGGGGCCGTGAACGGGTGGTGCAGGGCATCCCAGCGCTTCTCGTCGGCGTTCCAGCCCACCAGCGGGAAGTCCTCCACCCACAGCGGCGCCCACGTCCCCTCGGGGATGAGCCCCCAGCGCTCGGCGAACCGGTTGCGCAGGGTGCCCAGCACCTCGGATGCCACCTGCTCGTCATCGGCCACGAGGGTGATGAGGTCGCCCGGCGTGGCACCGAAGTCGGCTGCGAGGCCGTCGAGGAACTTCGCCACGGGCGATCGCAGCGTGCCGTCGTCCTGCACGATGGCCCACACAAGGCCCTTTGCGCCGAGCGCCTGCGCCTCGGCCATGAGCTCGTCGCCGTCCTTGCGCGACACGCCCTCGCCGGCGCCGGGCACCACCAGGCCGCGCACCACGCCACCGCCGTCAACCACGCCCTTGAACACGGCGAAGTCGGTGCGGCCCGCGGCGTCGGTCCAGTCCTGGATCTCCATTCCAAAGCGCAGGTCAGGCCGGTCGGTACCGAACCGGCGCATGGCCTCGGCGTATCCCATGCGCGGGAACGGCGTGGGGATGTCGATGCCGGCCTCCGCGAAGCACGCCACCAGCACGCGTTCGGTGAGGTCCTCGATGTCCTCCGGCTCCACGAACGAGGCCTCGACGTCGAGTTGCGTGAACTCCGGCTGGCGGTCCGCGCGGAGATCCTCGTCGCGGAAGCAGCGGGCGATCTGGTAGTACCGCTCGAGCCCGCCCACCATGAGCAGCTGCTTGAACAGCTGCGGGCTCTGCGGCAGCGCGTACCACTCGCCCTGGCTGAGCCGCGATGGCACCAGGAAGTCACGCGCGCCCTCGGGCGTGGAGCGCGTGAGCACCGGCGTCTCGACCTCGAGGAAGCCGTCGTCGTCGAGCACGCGGCGCATGGCGCGCACCACGCGGGCGCGCAGCTCGAGGGCGGCGAGGCGCCGGGGACGGCGCATGTCGATGTAGCGGTAGGTGAGCCGGAGCTCTTCGGAGGGCTCGGTGCTCTCATCCTCGACCGAGAACGGCACCGGCTCGGTCTCGGCAAGCCGCTCCATCCCCGTGACGGCGATCTCCACCTCGCCGGTGGGGATGCGCGGGTTGATGGTCTCCTCGCTGCGGCGCACCACCTGGCCGTCCACGCAGATGACGTCCTCGAGGTGCAGCCGCTCGGCGGCCGCGTGGGCCTCGGGCGCCTGCTCGGGGTGGAACACCAGCTGCACGATGCCGCTGCGGTCGCGGAGGTCGATGAAGATGACCCCGCCGTGGTCGCGCCGTCGGTGCACCCAGCCCGATACCCGCACGGCCTCGCCCACGGCCTCGGCGGCGCCCGCGGCGGCGTGGGTGCGGTAGCGGCCCGCGCCGATCACGCTGCGCCCCCATCGGCCGTCACGTGCAGGGCGATCTCGCCCACCGGTACCTCCACCTGGTCTCCCGTCGTCATGTCCCTGATGGTCGCGAGCCCGTCCGCGTGCTCACGCGGGCCCACGATGATTACGTGCCTGGCACCTAACCCTGACGCGTGGCGCATCATCGCCTTGAGGCCCTTGCCCGCCGGGCCGGCCTCCACGCGCACGCCGGAGCGGCGGAGGTCGCGCAGCAGCGGCATGAGCGCCATGCGGATGTCGGCGTCGGGCACCGCGAGGTAGGCGTCCACCACCGGCGCGTCTGCTGCGGCGTCGCCGAGGGCGAGCGTGATGCGCTCCACGCCCGTGCCGAACCCCACGCCCGGAACGGCCGGGCCGCCGAGCGACTCCACCAGGCCGTCGTAGCGCCCGCCGCCTCCGATGCCGCTCTGGGCGCCGAGGCGGTCGCAGGTGAACTCGAACACCGTGCGGGTGTAGTAGTCGAGGCCGCGCACCAGTGAGGGGTCCTCCTCGAAGGGAATGCCCATGAGGCGCAGCGCCTCGAGCACGCGCTCGTGGTGCTCGCGGGCCGCGTCGCCCAGGTTGTCGAGCAGCACGGGGGCGCCCTCCATTGCCGCCCGCACGGCGTCGTCCTTCATGTCGAACAGGCGCAGCGGGTTCTCATCCATGCGCTCACGGGCGTCGCGCGGCAGCGAGTCGGCGTGCGGGGCCAGGTGGGCGATCAGCTTCTCGCGATACGCGCCGCGGCCGTCGGGGTCGCCCATGCTCGAGATGCGCAGGCGCACCTCGGGAACCTCGAGCCGTGCGTAGATCTCGGCGAGCAGGGCGATCATCTCGGCGTCGAGCAGCGGGTCGTCGCTGCCGAACGCCTCGGCGCCCACCTGCCAGTGCTCGCGGAAGCGCCCGCTCTGGGGCGCCTCGTAGCGGAACATCGGCGCCATGTACCAGAGCTTCACCGGCTGCGGCAGCTTGTGCATGCCGTGCTCCACGTATGCGCGCGCCACGGGCGCGGTGCCCTCGGGCCGGAGCGTGATGCTGCGTCCGCCGCGGTCCTCGAACGTGTACATCTCCTTGCGCACGATGTCGGTGGCCGTGCCCACGCCGCGCACGAACACCTCGGTCTCCTCGAAGGTGGGCGTCACCACGCGGCCGAAGCCATTCGCGGCCATCACGGCGGCCGAGATGGCCTCCACCCGGGCGCGCACGCGCCCCTCGGCGGGGAGGACATCACGGGTGCCCTTGGGGGCACGGGGGGCCATGGGCTAGCGCCCGCCCGTCTGCTTCTGCCACCTGCGCATGGCCATGCGGTGGGCCACGCGGTCGAGCAGCATGCCCAGCGGGATCATGATGACGCCCATGACGATCGCGAAGCCGGCCGCCACCTGCGGGCTGTCGCCGTTGATGAAGTAGAGGAACGCGTAGAAGATCAGCGCGGCGAGGCCGGCGCGGATGAGCACGCTCTTGAAGCCTGCGCGCTTGGGCGCCCCCTTGGGCAGGCCGTCCTTGCGCCCAGAGGCGGGCTGGCCCTCCTCCTCGGCCTGCACCTTGGCCTCGTGGCGCGGGTTCTTGACGGGCGGCGGACCGGCCTTCGGCCGACGGCGGCGCTTCGGGGCGATCTGTCAGTCCTCCGTGGTCTCGATGATCTTCTCGGGCGGCAGGACGGGCAGTCCCAGGGCATCCGGGGACGTGCCGTCGAGGGCGGCACGGGGAACCATGCCCACGAGCTCGGACTCCCCGGCGACGAGGCCCCGAGCGGCGGCTTCGCGCCGCACCCTCCCGACCACCGCGAGAAGCGGCGTACGCCGGTAATCCTCTATGTTCATCGACACCTGCGCAAGGCCCGTCCGGGAGCACATGAGCCCCAGGGCGCGCACCGATTCGAGGCCGCCCCCGACTCCCCCCTCGCGCACCGCTGCCGCCACGGCCCGCGCGTCGTCGAGCGACGCTCCCGGCAGCCACACGTTCCAGGCGATCAGCGGCTCGCGGGCGCCCACCAGCACCACGCCAGAGGCGGGGTCGGGCACCTGCGGCCCGGCGTCAGCCACCACATCACCCGACGCCATGCGGGCCGCCAGCGCGTCGAGACCGCCCGCGCGCAGCCGTGCCGGGCGCTCGCGGCCCGCGCCGCCGGCCAGGCCGTACAGAAGGCACGGGAGGCCTACCTCGCGCCCGATGCGCTGTGCGGCCTCGCGCGCCGCTGCGACGGCGTGAGGGATTGCGGCGGGCGTCGTCGCGACGAAGGGCAGCACGTCGAGGGCGCCCACGAACGGGTGCACGCCGTCATGCCCGCGCAGGTCGATGAGGTCGCGGGCGACCGCGGCGAGCGCCGCTCCGGCGTCGACCAGCGCGGCCGGTGGGCCCGACAGAGTGATGACCGTGCGGTCGTGATCGGGATCGGAGTGGACATCGCGCACTGTGACCCCGCTCACGTCTGCGGCGGAGACGAGCCGCGCGATGCGGGAGGGGTCCGTGCCCTCACTACAGTTGGGCACCGCGAGAAGGCCGCTGTCCGACCGATGGGATCCGCCTCTGCGCACGCTTCTCCGGCTGCTCACATTTCTCCGGCCATATAAGTGGTCGGTCATCGTCACGGCCTTCTCGGCCCTGGCGCTGATGGCTTGCACGATCACCCTGCCATACCTCACGCGGCGGGTCATCGACGACGTCCTGAACAGCCAGCAGGAGGACGCCCTCCTCCCGCTCGTGCTGATCGTGATCGTGGTGGGCGTCATCCGAGCGCTGTTCGCCGTGATGCGGCGCATGCTCGCCGGCCACGTGAGCCTCGCGGTCGAATTCGACCTCAGGGACAGGGTGTTCGCGCACCTGCAGCACCTGTCGTTCGGCTACTTCGATCGCATGCCCGTGGGCCAGCTGATGTCGCGCGCCACAAGCGACCTTCAAACCGTGCGGTTCTTCCTGGGCTACGGGCTGATCTTCCTCTTCATGCACGCCTTCACGCTGGTGTTCGTGACCGTGGTGCTGCTGTTCATCAACGTGCCGCTCACGCTGCTGGCGCTGCTCATGGGCCCGGCGCTGGTGCTGGTGGCTGCGCGTGCCAGCAAGCGCTCGCACCCGGTGCTCGTGGACGTGCAGCAGAAGGTGGCCGACGTGACCCAGGTGGCCGAGGAGAGCCTCGCGGGGATCCGTGTGGTGAAGGCCTTCGGCCAGGAGACCGCACAGGACGAGCGCTTCGGCGTGCGTGCGCAGGCGGCGTTCACGCGCAGTATGGATGCCGCGCGCCTCCAGAGCTTCTACCAGTCGCTGATGGGGTTCCTGCCGGTGCTGGGAGTGGCGGTGGTGATCGCGGTCGGCGGCGTCATGACCATCAACGGCGTGCTCACCCTCGGCGAGTTCGTGCAGTTCTACCTGTACCTGGCCATCCTCACCTGGCCGTTCCGGTCGATCGGCATGCTGATCGGCAGCGCCCAGCGCGCGGCGGCCAGCGGCCAGCGGGTGTTCGAGATCCTCGACACCGAGCCGCAGGTCCCCGAGCCCGCGCACCCCGTGCCCCTTCCGGCCGGCGGCGGGCACGTGCGCTTGGAGGGCGTGACGTTCGGCTACGAGCCCGACCGGCCCGTACTGCGCGACCTCGACCTGGACATCCCCGCCGGGCGCACCGTGGCGATCATCGGGCCAACCGGATCCGGCAAGAGCACCATCACGCAGCTGATCCCCCGCTTCTACGATCCCCAGCAGGGACGCGTGGAGGTGGACGGCGCCGACGTGCGCGACGTGGCGCTCGATGACATCCGTCGCACCGTGGGGATGGTGACCCAGGATCCCTTCCTCTTCTCGGACACGGTGCGCGCCAACATCTGCTTCGGACGGCCCGAGGCCACCGACGCGGATGTGGAGCTCGCAGCGCGCATGGCGCAGGCCGACACGTTCATCCGCGCCCTGCCCGAGGGCTACGACACCGTGGTGGGCGAGCGCGGATTCACCCTGTCGGGCGGGCAGCGCCAGCGCGTGGCGATCGCCCGGGCAATCCTCGTCGACCCACGCATCCTCGTGCTCGACGAGGCCACGGCATCGGTGGACGCTTCCACCGAGCGCGAGATCTCCCGCGCGCTGGCCAACGTGATGGAGGGGCGCACCACGATAATCATCGCCCATCGGCTCTCGACGATCAGCCTGGCAGACGAGATCGTGCTGATCGATGACGGGCGGGTGGCGGCGCGCGGCGAGCACGAGGCCCTCTACGCCGGGAGCCCGCTCTACCGCGAGATGCACGACCAGGGGCTGGCGCGCCCCGACGAGCTCGTGGCGCGGGAGGGCTGATGGGTACGCGCCCAGTGGGCCACGGGCACGCCGGCGGCATGCTCGGCCCGCTATCGGAGGAGGACGAGGAGCGCGTCGTGCGCCGGCCGCGCCGAAATCTGCGGAGGCTCCTCCCCTACTTCCGTCCGTACCGCACGCGCGTGCTGGTGACCATCGTGCTCATGCTGCTGGTCACGGGGGCAACGCTCGCAGGCCCCGCGCTGGCGCAGGTGGCGATCGACGACGGCATCGGCGCCGGCAGCGTGACGGCCCTGATCGTGATCGTGTCGATCTTCGTGGTGATCGGCCTCATCGGCTGGGCGGCGCAGTACTGGCAGTCGTACCTGTCGTCATGGGTGGGCGAGCGCGTGCTGCTCGATCTGCGCCGGCAGGTGTTCCGCCACATGATGCGGCTCGAGCTCGGGCACCACGAGCGCACGCCCACCGGGCGCAGCGTGAGCCGACTCACCGCCGACATCGAGGCGGTCAACCAGCTCGTGGTGGAGGGCGCCACCTCGCTGGTGATCAACGGCCTCACGCTCATCGGCGTGGTGATCATCCTCATGTTCTACGACTGGAGGCTGGCGCTCGCGGCGTTCGCCATCTTCCCCTTCCTCGCCATCGGCACGTGGTGGTTCCGCAGCCGCGCCACGCGTGCCTACCGGTCGACGCGCGAGCGGGTGGCGGTGGTGCTCTCGGTTCTGCAGGAGAACCTCTCCGGCATCCGGGTGGTGCAGGCGCACGGCCGCGAGGAGGAGGCCCGCCGCCGCTTCCGCGACGCCAACCGCGAGTACCGCAGGGCGAACATGCGCACGGTCACCATCAGCGGCATCTACTTCCCCGGGGTCGAGTTGCTTGCCGCGCTCGGCACCGCGCTGATCCTCTGGTTCGGCGGCACGCTCGTGCTCAACGAGGCCCTCACCGTGGGCGTGATGGTGGCCTTCATCGGCTACCTGTCGTCGTTCTTCGATCCCATCCAGCAGCTCTCGCAGCTCTACAACACCTTCCAGGCCGCGATGGCGGCACTCGAGAAGATCTTCGGCGTGCTCGAGACCGACCCGCGCATCACCGATGCGGCGGGCGCGACGGACCTTCCCGAGGTATCCGGCCGCATCGACCTCGAGCACGTGTCCTTCGGCTATGGCCGCGAGTACGTGATCCGCGACGTCGACCTGCACGTGCAGCCCGGCACCACCGTGGCGCTCGTAGGCCCCACCGGCGCCGGCAAGTCGACCCTCGCCAAGCTGATCGCGCGGCTGTACGACCCCGACGAGGGTGCGGTGCGCATCGACGGCATGGACCTGCGCGAGGTGCGTGAGGATTCCCTGCGTGCCGCGATGGGCATCGTGCCGCAGGAAGGCCACCTGTTCAGCGGGACGATCGCCGACAACGTGCGCTTCGCGCATCCGCTGGCGAGCGACGACGACGTGCGCCGGGCGCTCGACGCCGTGGGCGCGCTGGGGTTCGTGGAGGAGCTCCCGGAGGGCATCGACACCGACGTGCAGGAGCGCGGCGCCAGGCTCTCGGCCGGCCAGAGGCAGCTCATCTGCTTCGCACGGGCGCTCGTGCCCGACCCGTGCCTGGTGATCCTCGACGAGGCCACGTCATCGATCGACATCGGCACCGAGAAGCGCATCGAGGAGGCCCTCGACCGCCTGCTCGAGGGCCGCACCGCGGTGGTGATCGCCCACCGGCTCTCCACCATCCGACGTGCCGACCTGATCGTGGTGGTGGAGGCCGGCCGCATCGCGGAGCAGGGAACGCATGATGAGCTCATGCGCATGGGCGGGCGCTACGCGGGGCTCTACTCCGACTGGGAGGAGGCCGGTGGGGTAGGTTGAGGGAGGTAACCCCTTTCGTTCCGGAGGCCTCCCGTGCCCAACAAGAAGACGCAACTCTCGGTCGGCGAATACCTCATCGAGGCGCTGTCGAAGAAGGGCGTTGATCACATCTTCGGCGTGCCCGGTGACTTCATCCTCGGCCTGCACGTGATCGGGGACGAACGCGGCACGCGCATGGTGAACTGCACGCGCGAGGAGGCCGCCACCTACGCGGCCGACGGCTTCGCGCGCGAGAAGGGCCTGGGTGCGGTGGCCGTGACGTACGGCGTGGGCATCCTCGCCACCATGGCCGCCGTGGGGAGCGCCAACGCCGAACGCGTGCCGCTGGTCGTGATCGGCGGTGCCCCGGGCCTTGCCGAGCGTGACGGGCGCCGCATCCACCACATGCCCTCGGCCGACATGAACTCGCCCTACCGGATGATGCAGGAGATCGCGCCTCACTGCGTGCTGCTCGATGATCCCGACGAGGCGTACGACCAGATCGACTGGCTGCTCCTCAATGTGCAGGAGGACCTTCTGCCGGGATACATCGAGCTGCCGCGCGACCTGATCGGTGCGGTTCCGCTGCACCCGCGCCCGGTCACGCGCCCTGCAGAGACGCTCGTGCCGGCATCCCGCCTGAACGCGGCGGCCGACGACGTGATCGCCCGGATCAACGAGGCCAAGCGCCCGATCATGTGGGTGGGGCACGGCGCGCGCAGCCTGCAGTTCGGCGACCGCGTGCTGGCCTTCGCCGAGGCCACGGGCATCCCGATCGTGGAGTCGGTGATGGGCAAGGGGGCCGTGGACGAGACCCATCCGCTCGTGATGGGCGTGTACGTGGGCGCGGGGTCCACGCCCGAGCTGCGCGATTACGTGGAGTCGGTGGACCTCGTGATCGAGGTGGGCGTGAACATCAACGACATCACCACAGGGGCCTTCACCTCCAACGTCCCGCCCGAGCATCGCATCCACTTCAGCGCCCAGGGCACAAGCGTGGAGCACCGCTTCTACGACGGGGTCGATCTCGCGGGGATCGGGCACGTGCTCGAGCGGCGCGTCGACGAGATCACGCCCAACAAGCTGCCGAAGAAGCTGCCGCAGGCATGGGCCGACGAGGTGAATGGCGCCGAGCGCATCACCACCGATGTCGTGGCCGACCGCCTCCAGCGCTTCGTCGAGAAGTCAGACATCGTGGTGTGCGACGTCGGCGTGGGCGCGCACCTCTCGATGGACGCGCGCCTCAACCGCAGCGGCCAGTTCCACATCGCCCGCCTCTACGTGGGGATGGGCTTCGCGGTACCGGCGTCCTACGGCGCGGCGCTCGCGCGCGGCAGGGGGAGGCCCATCGTGCTCGTGGGAGACGGCTCGTTCCAGATGACCGGCTTCGACCTCTCCACCGCGGTACGCGAGGGAGTGGCGCCAATCGTGCTGGTGCTCGACAACCACGGCTACGGCGCGGAACGCAGCATCCACGATGGCGACTTCAACGACATCGCGCAGTGGGACTATGCGGCCGTGGGCGCGGTGGTGGGCGCTGTAGGCATCCAGGTGCACACCCCCGAGGAGCTCGACGAGGCGCTTGCGCGTGCGCGGAAGGACCGTGACACGGCGTACATCATCCAGGTCGACCTCGACAAGCTCGACGTGCCGCGCGGGCTGAAGGCGCTGGGCGAGGGTCTCGCCGGCCTCATGGGCTAGCCAGCGACCCTTTGCTACCTTCCCGGCGGCCGTGAGGCGATGGGGGATCGTCTAGTTGGTAGGACACTGGGTTCTGGTCCCAGGAGCGGGGGTTCGAGTCCTCCTCCCCCAGTCACTTCACGACCAGCGGTGCATTCGCAATAATGCCCGCACGCAGTACCCATGCAGCACCCC
>JAURGT010000041.1 GCA_030833665.1 Miltoncostaeales bacterium | reverse complement strand
TGCGCGCCGTACCGGCGACACCGTTCGCGGAACTGAACTGGCCGCCCACGTACAGGTCGCCATTGGGTGCGAATGCCATGGCCATTACGCGACCATCGAGCGCCGCGTTGGCGCCGAGGAATGACCAGAACGTGCCCTGCCAGCGGCCGATGTTGTTCGTGGCAGTGCCGCTCGCCACGGTGAAATCGCCACCCGCGTAGAAGGCGGTCTGGCTCGCGGCCATCGCCCAGACGGAGTTGTTCACCCCCTGCGTGAGTGGCTGGAACGAGATGCCATTCCACTGGGCGATGTTGGACACGGGGGTCACGCCCCCGGCGGCGAAGCTGCCACCCACGTAGCGCTGGCCCCCGGGTGAGACCGTGACGGCATACACGGGGCCGTTCATCCCCACGGAGAGACCCGACCACGACGAGCCCGTCCACTCCGCGATGTTGCTGGCGGGGGCACCGCCCGCGGTGGTGAACTGGCCACCCGCCAGGACGTTGGATGCGGCGTCGGTGGTGATGTCGTTGACCGGGCCGTTCATGCCGGCACCCACGGGCGACCAGATGGCGGCGGACGCGCCAGCGGGCAGGGCGACCGCGGTGGTGGCGACCAGCGCGGCAATGGGTCGAAGGTAGCGCTTCATTGCGTCATCTTACATAACGTCATTAGCCGCTGGCAGCGGAAGCTGGCACACACGGGGTCGACGTAGCCTCATTGGTGAGGCATCTCAGGGACCCCGTCGAGCGCGTGGTGGTGTTCTGCGCGGACGTGGTGGCGGCAGGCGGTCCGGCGTGTTCGGGTCATCGGCAACGGGGGACGAGGGTGCCGCTATCCGGTGACCGCGGTGCGCGAGCTGGTGCGCGGGATCCGCACCCGCTTGGCAGACGACGCCACCACGGTGCGCCCCGCCAGGGCGCGCGTGGTGATGGTCCAGCGGCCGGCGGCGAGGCGGATGGTGCAGGTATAGCCGCCCTTTGCCGTGGTGCAGCGGCCGCGCGTGCGCAGGGTCTTCCGTGCGTGCGACCGGGCGCTGCGCGAGACCACGCGGGTGGATGTCGCCGCCTGGGTGACTGACGTCGCACCGGCGGGGAGCCGGCCCCTCGTGACGCAGCGACGGGGCGTGCAGGTGGTGCGGCCGGGAAGCTTGGCGATTCGGGTGGTGGCCGGTGCCCCTCCCGATGACGACGATGTGGGCGATGCCGTGGGGGCGGCGGGTGCGGCGGGCGGCGCGGGAAGGTCCACGAACGGCGAGGCGATGTACACCACCCCGGACGCCAGGCTGCCCGCTGGTGCGGGGCTGCAGGTGCCGCTGGGCACCGGCGTGCACGTGGGGTCGCCTCCGACGTCGGGGTCGCCCCACGTGACCACCGCTCCCGATGCGGTGATGGCCGCGCCCGCACCGTTCGTGGCGAACGTGCTCGCAACACGCTCGAGTGGCCCGCCAATCGGGCTCGAGGAGTCACCACCGCGCGGCGTGGCGCCCCAGGTGACCACCGAGCCGTCCCGCGTGCGGGCGAAGAAGGACTCCTGGGCCCACATGATGTCGGTGACGCCCCCGGATAGCGCGCCGGCCGGGGCCGGCGTGCAGGACCCCGGCGTGCACGACGCGTTTCCGCCGTAGCCCTCCGCCCCCCACGCCACCACCGATCCGTCGGACTTGAGCGCAGCGAAGGCCTGATTGGTGGCGACGATGGACACCACCCCGCCCGCCAGCGATCCCGGGGGTGCCGGGGAGCAGAAGACGGTGGGAGTGCACGTGGGGTTGCCCCCGAAGTCGCCATCGCCCCACACGACCACCGAGCCGTCGGTCTTCACGGCCGCGAATGCCTTGTCGGTGGCGGCGATGGACCGCACGCCGGTGAGGGATCCCCCGATGGGCGCCGAGGAGTTGCCACCGGAGGTCGGGACACCCCAGGTGACCACCGAGCCATCTGCCTTGCGTGCCGCGAACGCCTCATTGGTGCTGTTCATGTCCACCACGCCTGAGGCCAGGCTGCCCGCGGGGGCAGCCGCGCAGGGGCTGACGCTCGCGCAGGTGGGGTCCCCACCTGCGCCGGGGTCGCCCCACACCACCACCCCGCCAGCACCCGTTATCGCCGCGAAGGCGTATCCGTTCGGCACCACGTCGGCGATGCCCGTCAGGGCTCCTCCCACCGGCGACGACGCATCGCCACCGGAGCTGGGGTCACCCCAGGCCACCACCGTGCCATCCGACTTCAGCGCGGCGAAGGCGTCGTAGGAGCCCCACACCTTCGTGACGCCCGATGACAGGCTGCCTGCGGGCGCCGGGGCGCACACGCCGGGGGTGGGAGCGCAGGACGTGTCGCCGCCGAAGTTGCTCTGGCCCCAGGCGACCACGGAGCCATCCGACTTCCGCGCGGCAAAGGCCTGATAGGTCGAGGACACGTCGGCCACGCCTGATGCCAGGCCGGATTCCGCGATCGGATGGCAGTCGGAGTCGCCCCCCGTGCATGCAATCGACCCGCCGTACGCAAGCCCGCCCCACACCGCGAGCGAGCCCCCGGCCTTCAGCGCGGCGAAGGCGCCGTAGTTGGAGAAGATGTTCACCACGCCCGATGACAGGCTGCCTGCGGGAGCGGGGGCGCAGTTGCCCGGGTTGATGGTGCATGCGGGGTCACCGCCGCGCGTGGGGCTGCCCCACGCCACCACCGAGCCGTCCGACTTGAGGGCAGCGAATGCCGCCTGGTTCCGGAACTCCTGGCCGCTGCTGTAGGTGCGGCTGCAACCCGCCACGAGAAGCGGGATGACGACGGCCACGGCAATCGCGAGGGGGCGCATGCTCACGGCTGAACAGCCTACAGGCGGCCGGCGGGGCGGCGTGGAGCCGCCGGCGTTGGCATGCACCAGGTCAACGAGGGGCGATGCCCACCGCCCACGGGCGTCAGGTCGGTGGCCCGAGGCCCGGGCGGATGTCCACCACCTCGAGGCCGGGGATTCCTGCGAAGTCGCCGGGGTTCGCCGTGTGCACGGGCATGCCGTTTGCCAGGACCACCGCGGCGATGAAGGCGTCGGGGGCGTGGGGTCGCACAGGACGCCCGCGATCACGCATGGCCCGGGCCACCCGGGCGTAGGCGCGAGCGGCCGCAGAGTCGAGCGGGATGGCATCGAAGTCGCTCTCGGCCTGCTGCAGGTGGGCCTCGCGACGGGCGCGCCCGTCGGGATGATCGGCGAGCAGTGGCCCAGCCGGGAGCTCCGCGATGGTGACGGCCGAGATGCAGCCCACCTCGGGAAGCACCTCCGGCTGCACCACGCGCCCAGGCAGCAGCACGGCGCCGATGTCGAGCAGGCCCATGGGCGTGCCGGGCGTGCCGCGGCGCGGCTCGCATGGAGCAACCTCCATGGCGCGCAATAGGATCGCCCCGTGCGGAATCTCATCGCCAGATGGCACAAGCGGGTGGAGGGCATGCGCCCGCGCAGCCGCATCATCGAGACCGGCTTCCGCATGCTGGAGCGCGACCGCCACATCGCCGGGGGCGTGCTGGGTGGAGGGCTCGCCTACCGCCTCTTCTTCTGGACCCTCGCGCTCGCGGTGCTGGCCTTCGGGGCGCTGGGCTTCGCGCCGCCCGAGCAGGTGGACTCCACCGCACAGGAGACATCGCTCGGCGCGAGCGTCGCGGCGGTGATGGCCACCTCGGCGCAGCAGGCGCAGGCCGGACGCTGGTGGCTGCTGGTAACCGGCATCGTGCTCGTGATGTGGTTCGCATGGATGCTCCTGCGTGCCCTGCGCCTGGTCACCGCGAGCGCGTGGCAGGTGCACAGCGCGGGGCGTCTTCCGCGGCCGGCGAACGTGCTGACCATCATCAGCGTGCCGCTGGTATTCATCCTCGTGAGCGCACTCACCGGATGGATCTCGACCATATTCGGGCCGCTGAGTGGCGCCGCGGCGGCGCTCGTGGGAGTGGCGCTCTTCACGGGGCTCATCACGCTGGGATTCGGCTGGCTGCCGTCGAAGCCAGCGCCCCTGCGCGCGCACCTGCCGGGCGCCATCGTGCTGGCCGTGGGCATCCAGCTGCTCGGCATGGCGGGCGAGTTCTTCGTGGCCGAGCAGCTGGCCAGCGCAGAGCGGCTCTACGGCGTGCTGGGGCTGGCGGCCACGCTGCTGTTCGTGCTCTACGTGATCGGTCGCGTGACCGTGTGGTCGTGCGAGCTCAACGCGGTGTCGTGGGAGGTCTGGTTCGGGGACGACACCGGGCGATCGGGCTGATTGCTCCAGGCCGACCACGACCCCGGGAACAGGCGGCCCCGGCCGAGCCCGGCATGCTCCATCACCAGCAGCGCGTGGCAGGCGTTCACGCCTGATCCGCAGTAGGCGATCGATCCATCGGCACTGCTCACTCCCGCGACGGCGAACTGGTCGCGTAGCGCGTCGGGCGGGAGCAGCGCGCCCGTTGGGTCGAGATGCGCCATGCACGGGGCGTTCACGGCACCTGGGATGTGGCCGGCCCGCGGGTCCACGGGCTCGGCGTCCCCGCGGTAGCGCTCCGGGGCCCGGGCATCGATCAGCACGGAGCCGGCCGCGGGATCCGCTGCGCCGGAGGCCACCGCGGCTGCGACTGCGGCTCCTGACGCAGCTGCGGAAACCGATGCGACCTCATCAATCGACGCAAGGGCGGCCGCGGGCCAGGGCACCGGGGTGAAGGCCGCGGCGGGCCGGGCTCGCCCCTGGCCGGGCTGGAGCGGCGCTCCCCAGGCGGCGAGGCCGCCGTCGAGCAGGGCGGCGTCACGGCCGATGGCCCGCAGCATCCAGGCCAGGCGGGCCGCGAAGATTCCGCCCGCGGCGTCATAGGCCACCACCGCAGCGGCGTCGCCGATGCCCAGGGCGCCCATCGCCGCTGCAAATGCATCGGGCGAGGGCAGGGGGTGGCGCCCGCGATCGGGCGTGGTGATATCGGCGAGGTCCACGTCGAGGTCCACGAACACCGCCCCGGGGATGTGCCCGGCCTCGTACGCGTCGCGACCCGAGGGGCCCTGCAACTGCCAGCGCACGTCGGCCACCACCACGTCGGCCAGGTTGGCGCGCAGCCACGCAGCGTCGACGAACGGGGGCAGGGCCGGGGAGTGCCTGGGCGGCAGGCCGGTGGGGGCTGGGGCGGTCACGGACCCATTGATAGCCGATGGGGGCGATAGCGTCGCCCCGTGCCACGGGTGGTCGCGCACATGGACCTCGACGCCTTCTTCGCCGCGGTGGAGGTGCTGGATGATCCGTCGCTGGCGGGGCGCCCGCTGGTGGTGGGCGGCGACCCCGACGGGCGCGGAGTGGTGTCCACGGCGTCGTACGAGGCGCGGCGCTTCGGCATACGCTCGGCCATGCCGGCGGCCGAGGCACGCCGGCGGTGCCCCGACGCCGTCTTCGTGCGCCCCGACATGCCGCGCTACCGCGAGAGGTCGCGAGAGGTCTGGGACCTGGTGCGCGCCGAGGTGCCGGCCCTCGAGCAGGTGGGCATCGACGAGGGATACATCGACCTCTACCGCGCCGTGTGGACCTCCGGTGGCGCGCGTCGGTTCCTCGAGCGGCTGCAGCAGACCGTGCGGCGCGAGACCGGGCTCGACGCATCGTTCGGATGCGGGTCGGGAAAGACCGTGGCGAAGATCGCATCCGATGCCGACAAGCCCCGCGGCGTGGTGGTGGTGCCCGCCGGGCAGGAGGCCGCGTTCCTCGCGCCCCGGCCACTGCGCGCGCTGCCCGGAATCGGGCCGGTCACCGAGCAGCGCCTCGCCAAGGCCGGGCTCGAGAGCATCGGCGACCTCGCGACCCTCGATGACGACCGGCTGCGCGCTCTCCTTCCGACCTCTCACGCGGTGGACCTGCGCGACCGCGCGCGCGGCCTCGACGGGCGCGAGGTCGACCCGTCATCGAGCCCGGCGGTGACCATCGGCCACGAACGCACCTTCCCCGACGACATCGACGACCCGGAGGTGCTGGCGGGCCACGCCGAGCGGCTGGCCTCGCTGGTGACCGAGCGCCTTCGGCGCGACGGGCGCGGCGCGGGGACCGTGACGGTGAAGCTGCGCTACCCGGACTTCCAGATCCAGTCGCGCGCCGCGTCGGCCGAGATGGCCACCGACGACGAGGCCGAGATCATCCGGCTCGCGCAGGTGGCACTCGGGCGGGCGCTCGCCGACCGGCCGCCGCCCGTGCGCCTGCTCGGGGTGAGCGTTACGCGGCTGGTGCCGGGGGCCCAGCTGAGCCTGCCCCCGGCACCCCCCGCCTGACGGCGCGCCGCCGCAGCGGCGCGCCGCCCTCGGCCACTACTGGCCCAGCAGCTCCTTGCGGGCCGCCGCGGCGAACTGCTCGTCGGTGAGCGTGCCCGAGGCATTCATCTCGGCCAGCTGCGTGAGCTTGCCCACCACGTCGCCGCCCGCGGGCGGAGCCGCCTGCTGCGGCGGGGCCTGCTGACCGGCGTCCTGGTCGGCGTACTTCTGCTCCTGGCGACGGCGCACGTTGCCGCTCACCGCGGTGGCCGTGCCGGCCACGACCGCCGTGCGGCCCACTGCCCTGATAAGTCCTGGCATCTGCTGCTCCTCGTCTAGTCGCCCGCGGCCTCGATGGCCGCGAGAAGGTCGTCCATCCCGATGCGCCCGCTCCCTAGGAACACGCCGCCGCGCTCGTGCACGGCGGTCACGAACCCGCGGGCCCAGGTGTTCTCGTACAGCACGAAGGCCGCCACCGAGCCCGGCGGCATCTCCTCAGCCGCAAGGGCCATGTCGTCATCACCGAGCAGCCCCGGCCGCACGCCCTCGAAGGCCACCACGTCGGCCACCGGACCCATCTCGGCCAGGTTGATGCCCGAGATCGTGCCGTCGGCGTCCTTGCGGATCACCAGTGCGTCGAGCACCTCGATGACGCCGGCATCCACCAGGGCGGCCATCTGTGCGAGCGCACCGCCGTCGAGGGGCGCGCCGGGCGGGAAGCCGACCAGGAAGTAGTCGACGGGTCCGAGATCGAGTTCATCTGCCATGGGGACTCCTTGGAATGGGCTGGCCCGATCACTCTAGGCACTCGGAGCGCGGTCGGGCGTGTGGATTCCCCAACCCGTCCGCCGGTATCGCCCACGGCGGGTGGCCACCCTTAGGTGATGAGCTGGTAGGTGCCCGAGCCGATGAGGAACAGGCCGATCACCACGGAGCCCCAGATGATCGCCTGCTGCGTGTGCGCCTGGATCCACGCCCGCAGCGACAGTGCCAAGGCGTGTGCGCGCTCCTTGCGCACGATGCTGAAGATCTCGAGCGCGAGGTACGTGGAGGTGGCGAGCAGCACGAACAGGATGAGCGCCACGACGCTGGCGCCCGAGGCGAGGTCGGCCTGCATCACCGAGGTGACGCCGGCAGCCATGAGGCCCCACGGCTGGAGCGCCGGCGCCAGGAGCACGGCGAACCAGAGCGACATGTTGTCGACGCTCGCCTCCCACTTGGGCGGCTTCTTCTCCTTGCGGGGACGCCCCTGGCGAGCGCGCCAGTAGAGGCCGAAGCCGATGAGCCCCACGCCGATCGCGACGCGCACGGCCAGCGCGCCATCTGAGGGGACGGAACCGCTCGACGGCGGGTCCCCGCCCGTGAGCAGCAGCGTGGCTGCCGTGATGATCGACAGGCAGAGGAACCACCCGAGGATGAACGCGGCGCCCTTCGCGGTGCCACGCCGTGAGGTGAGGATGAGGATGAACGGGATGAGCGGCAGCGGATCGAATGCGATCGCGAGGCCGATGACGATGAGGTCGACGAACAGCGGGCACCCTCCCCGGGGTCCGGCGCAGCGTACGTAATCGGGCTGGGCAGGTGGTAGCGCCACGCCGCCTACGCTTGGGGGGTGCGGATCACGGCGATCTCCCGCAGGTTCCAGTGGGTGCGCGAGCCCGACGTGCTCGTGGCCTTCGCCGCCCTGCTCGGGGTCATGGCCGGCCTGGTGCTCGCCGCCAGCGGGCAGGGCACCGCTGCCAACGTGGTGTGGGCGGTGGTGACAGGGTCGCTGCTGATCCCCCTCACATGGTCGGTCATCCGAACGCTGCTTGGCCGGGACGTCGGCGTGGATGCCATCGCGCTCGTCGCCATGGCCGGCGCCCTGGCCCTCCAGGAGTTCCTCGCCGGAGCCGTGGTGGCACTGATGCTCGCCGGCGGCAACGCGCTCGAGGCGGCGGCAGGGCGGCGGGCGCGGCACGACCTCGAAGCGCTCGTGGCCCGCGTGCCCAAGTGGGCCATGCGCCGCGCGCCCGGGGGCGAGCTCGAGCGCATACCGGCCGAGGCGGTGGTGCCCGGCGACGTCCTGCTCGTGCGCGCCGGGGAGATCGTGCCCGTGGACGGCCGCATCGTCGACGTGCCCGCACTGCTCGACGAGTCGGCCCTCACGGGAGAGCCCCTGCCGGTGGAGCACATGCCGGGCGACGCCGTGCGAAGCGGCGTGGCCAACGCAGCCGAGGCCTTCGAGCTCGTCGCCACCCGGCCCGCATCGGAGAGCGCATACGCGGCGATCGTGCGGCTCGTGGAGGAGGCCGAGAGCCAGCGCGCGCCATTCGAACGCATGGCAGACCGCTACGCGATGCTGCTGCTGCCGGTCACCCTCGTCGCCGCCGGACTCGCCTGGGCGCTCAGCGGCGATCCCGTGCGGGCCCTGGCCGTGCTGGTGGTGGCCACGCCCTGCCCGCTCATCCTTGCCGCCCCCATCGCGCTGGTGTCGGGGGTGTCACGCGCGGCCCGAAAGGGCGTGGTGCTCAAGGGGGGCGTGGTGGTGGAGCAGCTCGCCCGCACCACCGCCGTGCTGCTCGACAAGACCGGCACGCTCACCGTGGGGCAGCCCGAGATCCACCGCATCGCCACGACCGGCGACACTCGCGGGGCAGATGTGCTGCGCCTCGCCGCGTCGCTCGAGCAGCACTCGGCCCACGTGGTGGCTGGGGCCCTCGTGCAGGCCGCCCACCGCGACGACCTCACCCTCACCGTGCCCACCGAGGTTCACCAGCTGCATGGGCAGGGCATCGAGGGCACCATCGATGGCCACGTGGTGAGCGTGGGATCCGCCGACTGGCTGCGCTCGTGCGGCATTGATCCCGACTCGCTGCTCGACCACCGGGACCGGGCCGACGAGGAGGGGCGTGGCGTGGTGCTGGTGGGGATCGACCACCGGCCGGCAGGCCTCATCGTGCTTGCTGACCCGATTCGTCCGGACGCCCGCGAGATGGTGCGTCGGCTGCACGAGGCCGGCGTGACCGAGGTGGCGATGGCCACCGGCGACAGGCGCGACGTGGCAGAGGCGGTGGCCGCCGACCTCGGCATCGACGTCGTGCACGCCGAGTGCAGCCCCGAGGACAAGGTGGCCGTGGTCACCGCCATGCGGGCGGGCGAGGGCCGCCACCGCGTGGCCATGGTGGGGGATGGCATCAACGATGCCCCGGCGCTCGCCATCGCCGACGTGGGCGTGGCGATGAGCGCCCCGGGCGCCACCATCGCATCGGAGACCGCGGACGCGGTGGTGATGGTGGACCGCGTCGACGGCGTGGCCGACGCCATCATCACCAGCCGCCGCGCATCCGCCATCGCGCGCCAGAGCGTGGTGGCCGGGATGCTCATGAGCTTCGTGGCGATGGGCTTCGCAGCGTTCGGCTACCTGCCGCCCGTGGCCGGCGCCCTCCTCCAGGAGGGCATCGACGTCATCGTGATCCTCAATGCCCTGAGGGCGCTGCGGGCCTAGGGGTCGGCCTGGGGGCTACCCCGGGAACCGGGTGGACCGGGTCTGCAGGTAGAAGTTCTGGTCGCGAACCACGCGCAGCGGGCTCGAGAGCTTCCACACGGCTGTCACCACGCCGTTGGGCGCCACCGTGAGCCGGGGCTCGTCGGCCTCGCCCCGGGCGCCCGAGAGCCACACGCCGCGGTTCCATGCCGTCGCGCCCGCCGGGCGCGTGCGGGCCTGCACGCGCACGCCGGTGCGACCGTACGAGCGCTTCCACGCCGCGGTGGCCGTGCCGTCGGTCGCGACCACCACGACGGGGTCGTCAACGTCCGTGCCGCGCTGCGACAGCACCTGCAGCGGGCCCCAGGCGCCTCCGGACACGCGCGTGCGCGACTGCGCCTGCTTCCGCGCGGCCAGCGCGTCAGACGCCCACTCCCACACCGCGGTGATGGTGCCGTCGGTCGCGATGCCCAGCTGCGGGTCGCTGGCGTGCGTGCCGGCCCGCGAGAGGTTGGTGATGGGTCCCCACGTCGTGCTTCCCGCCGGCTGGATGCGGACCTGGATCTGCCCGAAGCCACCGCTCGAGTTGGGGTTCGAGGCGTCGCGCTCGCGCGCCCAGATCGCCACCACCTCGCCGGTCGCGGAGGCCGCCAACCTGACGTCGTTCGACTGGAAGCCCTGCCGCGAGAGTCCCTGGATCGGACCCCACGAGCCGTTCGCCGACCGTCGGCGTGCCTGGATCACGAACGACCCGCCGCGCGTGGCGACCTC
>JAURGT010000040.1 GCA_030833665.1 Miltoncostaeales bacterium | reverse complement strand
ACGTGGACCTGATCGACCGCCTGATCGGCAACGCCGAGCAGTGGGCTGATGGCTTCAACGCCGGCGAGCTGGCGGTGCAGCCCTCTCTGCACCTCGCAGTGGTGGCCTGCCAGGACTCCCGCCTCGATCCACAGAGTCTTCTCGGGCTCGGCCCCGGCGAGGCGCACTACATGCGCAACGCGGGCGGCACCGTTACCGACGACATGATCCGCTCGCTATGCATCTCCCAGCGCTTCCTCGGCACCCGCGAGATCGTGCTGATCCACCACACCGACTGCGGGATGCTGCGCTTCACCGACGATGAGCTGCTGGGCGACCTCCACCGCGAGACGGGCGTGCGCCCGGCGTGGGCGGTCGAGACCTTCAAGGACCTCGACGAGGACCTCCGGATGTCGATGCGGCGCATCATCCGGAGCCCCTTCATTCCCCACAAGGAGCACCTGCGCGGATTCGTGTACGAGGTCGAGACAGGCCACCTCCGCGAGGTGAAGCTCAACGAGGGCCGGGACGATCACCGCGAGGCGGCATCCGGCTGGCGGGCAGGCACGCTGGACTAGCCCGGCGGCCGCCGCCGATCAGTCGATCTCTACCGGCTCCTCGGCGATCTGCTCGCCGTCCGGGGCCGAGCGCGCCAGGCGGAAAGCGCGGAGGACCGGCTCGTCAGGGTGCTGCAGGGACACGATCACGTAGAGCGGCTGGTCGAAGAAGGCCAGCTCCACGTCGGTCTTCGAGGGGTAGGCCGCCGAGCGCGTGTGCGAGTGGTAGATGGCCACGAGGTCCTCGCCGGCGTCGTCGATGGCGTCCATGAGTTCCATCTGCTCGCGCGGGTCCATGACGTACATGAACGGCGTGCCCTCGGCGTTGGTGGTGGGCAGCACGCGGGTGGCCACGTCGCCGTGCCCGGCGATGAGCCCGCAGCACTCGTTGGGGAACTCCGCGCGGGCGTGCGCGATCACCTGCTCGGCCAGCGACTCGGGGAGCTTCACGGCAGCGGTGCGGCTACCAGAAGACGCCGTTGTCGAGGGTCTCCTCGACGGCCTCGATCTCGTCGGTCCAGATGCCCGCCGAGAGGTACTTCCACCCCCCGTCGCACACGATGCCGACGACCGTGCCCTCGTCCATCCCCTTGGCCACGCGCGCGCAGGTGTCGAAGACCGCGCCGCTCGAGACCCCGGCGAAGATGCCGTGCTCATCCGCGAGCCGGCGGGTCATGACGATGGCGTCCATGTTCTCGACCAGCAGCTTGCGGTCAAGGCGCGAGATGTCGAGGATCGGCGGAATGAAGCCGTCGTCGAGGCTGCGCAGGCCGCTCACGGGGTCACCCTGCATGGGCTCGCAGGCGATGATCTGGATGTCCGGGCGGTGCTCCTTCAGCCGGCGCGACGAGCCCATGAGGGTGCCTCCGGTGCCGAGGCCCGCCACGAAGGCGTCGATCTCCGGGCAGTCGCGCACGATCTCGGCGGCCGTGCCCTCGTAGTGGGCGCGCGGGTTGGCCGGGTTGCCGTACTGGTAGAGCATCGGGATGCCCTCCTGCTCCGACAGCCGCTTGGCCATCTCCACCGAACCGTTGGAGCCGGTCTCGCCCGGGCTCTCGATGATCTCCGCTCCGTAGATCTGCAACAGGCGCCGACGCTCTTCGGTGACGTTGTCGGGCATCACCGCCACGAGCTTGTAGCCGCGCACCCGGGAGATCATGGCCAGCGAGATGCCGGTGTTGCCGGAGGTCGGCTCCATGATGGTGTCGCCGGGGCGGATGATCCCGCGCTCCTCGGCGTCGTCGATGAGGCTCTTGGCGGTGCGGTCCTTGATGGAGCCCGTGGGGTTGTGGCTCTCCATCTTCGCGAGGATGCGCACGTCGGGGTTGGGCGACAGGCCCGAGACATCGATGAGCGGCGTCTCGCCGATGGAGGCCACGATGTCCTCCGAAACCTCCTGCGGCGGTGCCTCCAGGCCGGTGCGGCTCATCGCGCCCCTCCGGCCATGGCCGGGAGGATCATGACGGTATCGCCGTCACCCACCGGGGTGTCGGTCCACTGCAGCAGCCGGGCGTCCTCACCATTGACGTAGACGTTGACGTACTTGTGGAGCTCCCCGTCGGGCGTGAGGATCTGCGCCCCCACGGCGGGGTGCTGATCGCAGAGTGCGGTGAGCACCTCCCCCACCGTCTCGCCCGCGACGTCCACCGCGCGCTCGCCGCCCACGGCCTGGCGGAGCACCGGGGGGATCTTCACGGTGCTCACGCCGTGGCACCCACATGGTCGTGGCTACCGACGCCGGCGCACCAGGCTTCGTAATCGCGCAGTTGCAGGTCGGCATTGGGACCGCACGACGGGCAGTCGGGGTCGCGCCGCACCTTGAGCTCGGTGAAGGTCATCCCCAGGGCGTCGTAGATGAGCAGGCGGCCCGAGAGGGTGTCGCCGATGCCCAGCAGCACCTTGATGGCCTCGGTGGCCTGGATGTTGCCCATCACGCCGCAGAGCACGCCCAGCACGCCGGCCTCACCGCACGAGGGCGCGAGGTCGGGCGGCGGCGGCTCAGGGAAGAGGCAGCGGTAGCAGGGCCCGTCGTACGGGTTGAACACCGATGCATGGCCCTCGAAGCGCAGGATGCTCGCATGCACCAACGGAGTGCGCGTCATGAGCGATGCGTCGGCCAGCAGGTAGCGCGTGGGGAAGTTGTCGGCGCCGTCCACCACCACGTCGTACTCCTCGAGCAGGTCGAGCACGTTGTCGCGGTTCACTCGGAATGGGTGGACGTTCACCTGCACCTCGGGGTTGAGCGCGCGGATGGCCTCCTTCGCGCTCTCGCCCTTGTTCATGCCAACCCGATCGGTGGTGTGGATGATCTGCCGCTGCAGGTTGCTCTCGTCCACGATGTCGAAGTCCACGATGCCGATGCGGCCGACGCCGGCCGCGGCGAGGTAGTAGGCGGCGGGCGAGCCGAGTCCGCCGGCGCCGATGAGCAGGGCCTTGCTGTCGAGCAGCTTGAGCTGGCCCTCCTCCCCTACCTCGGGGATCAGCACGTGGCGCGAGTAGCGGGAGCGCTGGGCCGGGCTGAGGATGCGCGGCAGCTCGACGGGGTAGTTGTTCTGCGTCCAACGGGCGAAGCCGCCGGCCAGGCTGGTGCCGTTGCTGTAGCCCATGTCGGCGAGCGTCTTCGCCGCGAGCAGCGACCGCTGGCCGCTGGCGCACGAGATGAGCAGCTCCTGGTCGGTGCCGCTGGTGGCAGCCGCGACGCGGCTCTCGAGGAACCCGCGCGGAATGTGCACGGCGCCGGGAAGGTGGCCCTGGTCCCACTCCGCGGTCTCGCGGACATCGATGATGAGCGGGCCGTCTCCGGCCGCGACCCTCGGGGCCACTTCGGAGGGCTCCACCTCGGGGATGACCTCGCGTGCCGTCGCGAGGAGGTCCTGGTAGCTCGGGGACATGCGGTTACTCGCCTCGTTGCTCGTTTCCCTGAAAAACCCGGGGCAATAGTAGCAATTAGCCCGCGACGGCCGCCGGAGGCGTAACCTCGGAACCCCGGCGGGTCGACGACCCTACCGGGCGAATGCCCTCATGGAGGGGCGAACGGCATGCCAGAGACCATCCCGAAGAGCACATTCGTGAACCCCGACGCGCGGGTGCGGTGCCTTACGCCCGAGTGCTTGGGCGACCTCGTGCTCTTCCCCACCGGCAACACCGACCAGGACGGCATCCCCGAGTTCGCGAACGCCACGCTCTGCCCCCTGTGCATGACGGGATTCGACCTCGACCCGGACATCACCGACCGTGAGCTCTTCCTGCGGGTGTCGTGGATGCGCGCAAACCCCGGCGCGCCGCTGCCCGACGAGGTGCGCCCCGAGGACGTCGTCGGGGATGACGCGGCAGATGACTCCGGCGACACGGGCAGGGGCAGGCCCTGACCAACGCACCCGACCTGTTCGGAGACGCCGTGGAGCAGACGCTCCGCGGCACCCGGCCCCTCGCGGCGCGCATGCGGCCGGCATCGCTCGACGAGGTCGCGGGCCACGCCGAGCACCTCGGCCCCGAGGGCTTCCTGCGCCGGGCGATCGCCGACGACGACGTGCCGTCTCTCATCCTCCACGGGCCTCCCGGCACCGGCAAGACCACGCTCGCCCGCGTGGTGGCCACCAGCACACGGGCGGAGTTCGAGGAGCTCTCGGCGGTGTCGGCGGGGCTTGCAGACGTGCGTGCCGTGATGCAGCGGGCGCGTGATCGCCTGGCCGCCGGCACGCGCACGGTGCTGTTCATCGACGAGATCCACCGCTTCACCAAGAGCCAGCAGGACGCCCTGCTGCCGGCCGTGGAGGATGGCCTGGTGGTGCTGATCGGCGCCACCACCGAGAACCCGTACTACGAGGTGAACGCGGCACTGGTGTCGCGCATGCGGGTGCTGCAGCTGGAGTCGCTGGCGCCCGAGGACATCCTCGGGCTGGTGGAGCGCGCGATGTCCGATGAGCGCGGGCTTGGCGGCATGGTGACAGTGGATCCGGAGGCCCGGGAGGTGATCGTGCGCATGGCCGGCGGTGACGCCCGCTACGCGCTGAACCTGCTCGAGGCCTCGGCGGGCCTTGCGGGCGACGGGCCCGTGACGCCTGCGGTGGTCGAGCGTGCCGCCGGCGGGCGGGCGGTGGTGTACGACAAGGACGGCGACCAGCACTACAACGTGATCTCGGCGTTCATCAAGTCGCTGCGCGGCAGCGACCCGGATGCCGCGCTCTACTGGATGGCCGTGATGCTCGAGGGCGGCGAGGACCCGAAGTTCATCGCGCGGCGCATGATCGTCGCGGCCAGCGAGGACATCGGCAACGCCGACCCGCGGGCCCTCGAGGTGGCGGTGGCCGCCGCCCGGGCACTGGAGTTCGTGGGACTGCCGGAGGCGCGCATCAACCTGGCACAGGCCGCCGCCTACCTGGCGCTGGCGCCGAAGAGCGACGCCGCATACCGGGGCATCGACGCCGCCATCGCGCAGGTGCAGGGCGAGGGCGCGCGGGTGCCACCCATCGCGCTGCGCGACGCCAGCTCCACGAACCGGCGCAACCTCGGCCACGGCGAGGGCTACGTGAACCCGCACGGCGCCCCGGGGCGCGTGACCAGCGACTCCTGCATGCCCGAGGGGCTCGAGCACCTGCGCCTCTACGAACCCGGCGGGGTGGGCCCCGAGGGTGAGCTCGCGGCGCGCCTTGCGGCTCTCCGTGCGCGGGCACAGCGCGCCGCAGGGTCTGACACGATGCCGCCGTCAGCGGAACCGGAGGATGACGGGTGAGCATCGAGGTGCAGGTGGGTCCCATGTCGGCAGGTGAGTTCCGTCGCCTGTTCCGCTACGCGGAGGCCGAGTCGTCGGGCGAGCGCGCCCAGGGCAAGGCCGAGGATCCCATGCGCACGGTGGCCGAGATCATCGTCCGTAACGGCGGCACGGCGCTGGGCGATGAGGTATTCCGCGTGTCGCTTCCCGACGACGCCGACGAGGAGGTCTTCGCGCTTCGCGCGTCGCTCATCCGCGAGGGCGTGTCCCACCGGCTCGAGCAGCAGCTGGACGCCGGGCTCACCGAGGAGGTGTCGTGGCACACCCACGGCGACCACGACCACGAGCGCGCCGTGGTGCGCACGCGCCGCGGCGACGTGGCCCTGCTCGCCGCGGCCTGGGCCGAGATGGCCGTCACCTGCCCCGACGCCGACATCCGCGACCGGCTCAACGACTACTTCTTCGTCGATGCCACGGGCCACCACATCACGGAGATCCCGCTCGACGTGGACGAGGACATCCCGGATGACGACCGCGAGGTGGGTGGCGTGCCGCTGCTGCTCGGCGACGAGTGGGCGCTGGTGGCCCGCTACCACGGCGACCTCGAATTGCGCGACCGCCTGAACGATCTCTTCGCCGGCCGGCGCGAGCTGGCGGTGCCCACCGAGCCGGACGAGCTCGGATAGCCCGATGGGCGCGGGCGGCGACCTGAGCGCGGAAGAGCGCGCGCGCGTCGCGCCGTACGTCACTGACCCGGAGGGCCCGGTGTTCGCGCTGCGCGGCCTGCCCGAGGCGGTGAAGGGCGCCCTGTTCGCCCGGTACTCGAGAAGCGCGAACTCGGTGCGGAGGATCCTCCTCGACGAATTCGTGGCCGCGGAGAGCGTGACAGGCACCGGAAACGCAGGGCACGTGACTGGCACCGGAACGGTGCCTGTCACGGGGGTTGGCACCGACCGCGCGCGGGAGTTCTTCCAGCGCGTGCTCGCCGACTACGGGGACGACTCCGTGGCGCAACTGGGCGGGGCGCACGTGGCCATGGAGGGCGTGAGCAACGTGCTCACCAAGGTGGTCGAGTGGGGGCGCCTGGCGTCGTACCTCGAGCAGTCCACCCGCTACGTGCCCTACACCGACATGGTGGACGGCCGCTGGAAGTACGTGCGTCCGCCGGGAATCTCGGCCCACCCCGAACTCCTGGCCCGCTACGAGGCGGTGCTCGACGACGCCTTCGCCACCTACTCCCGCCTGTTCGAGGCCGTTCTTGAGCACCTGGTAGCCGGGGACGAATCGGGCGATGACGACGCAGCGGTGCGCCGGGCGCTGCGCGCCCGCGCCCTCGACGCCGTGCGCGGGCTGCTGCCCGCGGCCACCACCGCCAACCTTGGCGTGTACGCATCGGGCCAGGCGTGGGAGCAGCTGATCATCCGGCTGCGCGCCCATCCGCTGGCCGAGGCCCGAGAGGTGGGCGACCAGGTGCTGGTGGCGCTGCGCCAGGTGATCCCCGACTTCCTCACCCGGGTGGACCGCCCCGACCGCGGCGAGCGCATGGGCGCCTACCGTCGCGCCACCGAGGAGCGGGCGGCGGAGATGTGGGACGCATTGGCTGGGGGTGGGCAGAGCGTGACTGGCACCGGCACGGTGCCTGTCATGGGGGTCGAGGTGGCGCCAACCCCGGTGACAGTCACCCTCGTGCAACACGACCCGGACGGTGAGCGGCGCGTCCTCGCGCATGCGCTGTGGCCGGAGTCGGGACGCACCATCGACGAGGTGCGCACGCGGGTGGACGCGCTCGACGACTCCGCCGTGCACGCCGCGCTGGCCGAGTGGGCCGCAGGGCGCGCCGACCGGCGGGAGCGGCCCGGGCGGGCGCTCGAGGCCACCTCGTACCTCTTCGAGGTGACCTGCGACTACGGGGCCTACCGCGACCTGCAGCGCCACCGCATCCTCACCCTCGAGGCCCAGCCGCTCGGGGCCGACCTCGGATGGGAGCCTTCGCCGGACGTGCAGGCCGCCGGCCTGGCCGACGAATTCGCGCGGGTGAACGAGGCATCGGCGGCCCTGTGGCATGAGGTGCGCGACGTGGTGCCCGAGGAGGCGCCCTATGCCGTGACCATGGCGCACCGTATCCGCTTCGCCATGCGCATGAACGCCCGCGAGGCCATGCACCTCATCGAGCTCCGCAGCCAGCCACAGGGCCATGCCGCCTACCGGCGCGTGGCGCAGGACATGCTGGTGGCCATCCGCGACCACGCCGGGCAGCCCGGCATCGCGGGCCTCATGGAGTTCACGGACATGTCCGGCGAGGGCGGGCGGCTGGCCCAGGAGCGGCGCACGGAGGCCAAGCGGGCCGCTGATACCGTGGATTCCTGATGGCCGCTGATTCCTCACCGATGCGCCTTGGTGGCATGGCGCTCGCCAATGGCCTCATGGTGCACGGGCCCTCCCAGTGGGCCGCCGCCGTAGTGGATGACGACGGGCGCACCCTCGTGGCATCGGGCCCGAGGCCACGCCTCAGCGTCGGCCCCCTGGGGCGCATCCCGCTCACCCGCGGCGTGGTGCGCATGGCGGAGATGCTCATGGTGCTGCCCGCGGTGCGCACCGGCATGCCCGAGGCGCGACTGGCCATGGAGGACGCCCCGATGGCGCCGATGATGGCCGGCTCGATGGCCGCCACCGCGGCATCCCGCCGGCTGCTCCGGTCGGGCATCGCCCAGGAGGCCGCGGCCGCGGTGCTGGGCCTCGCGCCATCACTGCTGATGCTGCGGGCGTCCGACGCATCGGCGTGGCACGCCGTGGAGCACAAGAGCATCGCCGCCTACGAGCGCGCGGGCGAGGCGGGAATCGCCCGCAACGCGGCGGAGCCCAAGGAGCACGACCGCTGCGGCAGCAACCTCGTGTTGCCGCTCATGGTGGCCACGGCCGCCGGCAACATGCTGGCGCGCCGCCTGCCATCGCGGCGCACACGGCTGCTGGGCCGCATGGTGGCCATGGCCGTCGGCATCGGCGCGGCCGTCGAGGCCTTCGCCTTCGCCGAGCGCAATCCGGCCCACCCGGTGTCGCGCGCGGTGCACTGGAGCGGCCACGCGATACAGGCCGGGTTCGTCACCCGCGAGCCCGATGAGGACCAGCTCGCGGTGGGTCGCCTTGCGATGGAGGAGATCCTCCGCGCCGAGAGGTCGGTGGAGGCCGCCGCGTGATCCCGCGCAGCGCACGCCGCACCGCCGCGATCGGCGGCGCCCTGGCGCTGGCCCTCGCGGCCGCCGGCACGGCGCAGGCGCACATCGGCGTGAGCCCCGGCACGGCGGTGCTGAGGGAGTCGACCGAGTTCACGATCCGCGTGCCGACCGAGGGTGGCGTGGCCACCAACCGGGTGCGCGTGACGTTCCCGGCGCAGGTGACGGTGTACGCCGTGGCCGACGCCCCGGGCTGGACGACGCAGATCCTCCGCAGGCCCGACGGCCGCCTGCGCGGCGTGGAGTGGACCGGCGGGGCGATCCCCCCCGACCAGTACGCCGATTTCACCGTGCTGGGCACGCCCTTCGAGGAGGGCACGAGCGTGTGGAAGTCGGAGCAGGGGCTCGCGAACGGCACGGTGAAGGCGTGGACGGCCGCGCCAGAGGCCGAGGGCCAGGAGGCCCCGGAGACCGGCCCCGGCACGCCGGGCCCCGCGGCAGCCGTGGTGATCTCGGCCGAGCCCGCCGAGGCCGGTGGTGGCGGTGGTGGTGGCAGCGGAACGCTATGGGCGGCCATGATCGGAATCGCGCTTGGCGCCCTCGCGCTGGTGGGGGTGGGCATGGTGTGGGCATCGCGGCCTGCCGAGCTGCCGCCCGACGGCCCTGACGACGACCCGGGCCGATGACCAGCACCGCCGGGCGCACCCGCCTTGCGCCGTCCACCTTCCAGTTGCCGGTGGACCGCATGCGCGACGGCTACTACAGCGACGCCTACTTCACGTTCACGCGCGAGGTGCTGGAGAGCGATGGCCACCATCCGCGCGTGCTGATGCAGGTGTTCCAGAGGGAGCAGGCCGTGCTGGGGGGCGTGGACGAGGCATTGGCGATCCTCGCCCTGTGCTCCGGCCGCCGCGTGGATGGCGAGTGGGTGGACGGCAGCAGCGATGTCACCGCACTGGCCCTGCACGACGGCGATGAGATCGCCCCTTGGGAGACCGTGCTCTCCATCGAGGGCGACTACTCGCTGTTCGCCCACCTCGAAACCCTCATCCTCGGCGCCCTGGGCCGGCGCACGCTGATCAGCCGAAACGTGCGCGCCGTGGTGGAGGCCGCCCGCGGCAAGCCGATCCTGTACTTCCCCGCCCGCTTCGACCACTGGCAGGTGCAGACCGGCGACGGCTGGGCCGCCCACGTGGCCGGGGCGATCGGCGTGAGCACCGACGCGCAGGCATCATGGTGGGGCGGCCGCGGCATGGGCACCGTGCCCCACGGGCTCATCGCGGCATACGGCGGAGACACCGTGCTGGCCGCGCGGAAGTTCGCCGAGCGGTTCGCGGGCGAGCTCAACGTGATCGTGCTCGTGGACTTCGAGAACGACTCGGTGCGCACCGCGCTGGAGGTGGCCGATGCCCTGGGCGACGACCTCTGGGGGGTGCGCCTCGATACCTCGAGCACCATGGTGGATCGCAGCCTGTGGCAGGAGATGGGCCGCTTCGACCCCACCGGCGTGGTGCCCGAGCTCGTGCTGAAGGTGCGCGAGGCACTCGACCACGCGGGCCACGGAAAGGTGCGCATCGTGGCCTCCGGTGGCTTCGACGCCGAGAAAATCGATGCGTTCGAGCGCGCCGGCGTGCCCGTGGACGCCTACGGGGTGGGCTCGAGCCTGCTGCTCGGGAGCAACGACTTCACCGCGGACGTGGTGCGCGTGGATGGCCGCCCGTGCGCCAAGGTCGGCCGGGCCGAGATGCCCAACCCGCGGCTTGCCCGCGTGGACCTGTCGGTCCGCTGACTCCAGTAGCCTGCCGGGGGATGCATGTCGGCCTCATCCACCACGTGGGCTATGTGGTCGCCGACCTCGATGCGGAGATCCCGGCCTATCGGGACGTGCTCGGCATGGAGGTGGGCGTGCGCGAGGTGATGCCCGATCAGGGCGTCGAGGCCGTGATGCTGGGGTCGGGACCCTCGTACGTGGAGCTCATCGCCCCGGTGACGGAGGACACAGGTGTGGCCCGATTCCTAGCCAAGAAGGGCCCGGGCATGCATCATGTGGCATTCGTTGTTCCCCATCTGGAGTCCACGCTTCGTGAACTGGCGGATGAGGGCGTCGAATTGATTGACACCGTGCCGCGGCGCGGGCTCGGAGGACACATGGTGGCCTTCCTGCATCCCCGGTCGACGGGCGGGGTACTCACCGAACTCGTCGAAGACCATTGATCGCTGTGAACACCACGTCGGAGGCCTGACGCGTGAAGATCCGTTACATCGAGCCGAAGCCCCGGGGGGCCACGATCTACGAGATCGCGAACCTCCCCAAGTTGGGACTGCCCCTGCTC
Organism: Miltoncostaeales bacterium; assembly: GCA_030833665.1. GTDB lineage: Bacteria > Actinomycetota > Thermoleophilia > Miltoncostaeales > Miltoncostaeaceae > SYFI01. Next base: position 596 of record JAURGT010000040.1, on the reverse strand, counting down.
GCGGCGATCGCCCGGAACACGTATGACGACGTGGACCAGCACATCTACTGCGAGCTCATCCGCGGCGTGGAGGTGGACTGGGACGACGTGCTCACCGCCGACCTGGTGTGCATCTCCACCACCACCAACACCACTCTCGAGGGCTACCGCTATGCCGACCGCTGCCGCGCCGCGGGCATCCCGGTGCTCTTCGGCGGCTCGCACGTCACCTTCATGTCGCACGAGGCCCTGCAGCACGCCGACTACGTCATCCGCCGCGAGGGCCACGTCGGGTTCGCCCAGTTCATGGAATGGTTCCGCGGTGACCGCGACCCGGCGGGCCTGCACGAGATCATGGGCCTGTCGTTCATCGAGAACGGCCAGCAGGTGGACAACCCCGAGGCGCCCATGGCGTCGGGCGAGGACCTCGACAACCTGCCGTTCCCCGCGCTCGACCTGCTCGAGGGACACGAGCGCATGGTCACGCATCCGATCATGATGAAGTGGGGCTGCCCGTACGACTGCTCGTTCTGCAGCGTCATCAAGATGTTCGGCCGCAAGCTGCGCACCCGCTCGGTGGAGAACATGATGACCGAGCTGCGTGGGGTGAACCCCGA
>JAURGT010000003.1 GCA_030833665.1 Miltoncostaeales bacterium | reverse complement strand
CGTCCCCGATCACCTCCTGGAAGCCGCCCGAACAGAGATCGTCCAGCGTGGACTGCGCGGAGCGCAGCAGGCTCTTGGGGGTGAACACGATCAGGGGCTTGCGCGACTTCCGCAGCACCTGGCGGCGCAGCAGGTGGAAGATCTGCGCGGGCGTGGTGCAGTTCGCGCACTGGATGTTGTCCTGCGCGGCCATCTGCAGGAAGCGCTCCATGCGCGCGGAGCTGTGCTCCGGACCCTGGCCCTCGTAGCCGTGCGGCAGCAGCAGGGTGAGCCGCGAGCGCACGCCCCACTTGGCCTCGCCGGCGGCCAGGAACTGGTCGACCATGATCTGCGCCCCATTGGCGAAGTCGCCGTACTGGGCCTCCCAGAGCACCAGGGCCTCGCGGGCGGTGGTGGAGTAGCCGTACTCGAAGCCCACGCAGGCGGCCTCGGACAGCGGGCTGTTGTGAAGCTCGAATGACGCCTTCGCGCGCAGGAGGTGCTGCATCGGCACGTACACCTCGCCCTTGCGGGGCTCGTACGACGACTCATCGGCGGTGTGGTGCAGCTCGAGATGTCGCTGGGTGAACGTGCCACGCGCGACGTCCTGCCCCGTGAGGCGGATCGGCACGCCCTCGGTGAGCAGCGACGCGAAGGCCAGCGCCTCGGCGTGCGACCACGTGATGCCGCCGTCCTCGCCCAGCGCGGCGCGGCGGCGCTCGAGCTGCGGCGTGAGCTTGGCGTGCACCGGGAAGCCATCGGGCGGCAGGTGCAACTGCTCGTTGAGGCTGCGCAGCGTCGAGGCGCTCACGCGGGTCTTCACCACCTGCGTCTTGGCGCGCCGGCGCTTGTCGCGGGAGCTCTCTTGATCGGACCCCTGCTCCAGGCCCGACTGCACGCGCTTGTGCGCGGACGACATGCGGTCCTCTGCAGCCGCGACCATGGCGGCGTAGTCATCCTCGGTGATGACGCGGTCCTCGATGAGGCGGTCGGCGAAGATGCGCGCCACCGTGGGGTGCTCCTTGATGGTGCGCGCCATCACCGGCTGGGTGTACGCCGGCTCGTCGAGCTCGTTGTGGCCCAGGCGGCGGTAGCCGATGAGGTCGATGAGCACGTCGTGGGCGAAGCGGTCGCGGAACTGCACGGCCAGGTTCACGGCGGCGATGCAGGCATCCATGTCGTCGGCGTTCACGTGCACGATGGGCATGTCGAAGCCCTTGGCCATGTCGCTGGCGTAGCGCGTGGAGCGGCTGTCCTCGGGGTCGGTGGTGAAGCCCACCTGGTTGTTGACGATCACGTGGATCGTGCCGCCCGTGGAGTACCCCACCAGTCCCTGCAGGTTGAGTGTCTCGGCCACCACGCCCTGACCCGGGAAGGCCGCGTCGCCGTGTACCAGCAGCGCCACCGCGCGGTTGGGGTCGTGCTCGGCGATCGGGTTCGCCCGGATGGTCTGCTTGGCGCGCACGCCGCCCTCGGCAACGGCGTTCACCTGCTCGAGGTGGCTCGGGTTGGCGGCCAGGTGCACCTGCACCGACCGACCCGACCGCGCCTTGAAGGTGCCCTCTGCACCCAGGTGGTACTTCACGTCACCGGCCGCCGCGTACGGCTCGCCGTCGGCGTGCTCGTCGTCGTCCTCGTGCTCCATCTGGCCTTCGAACTCGGCCAGGATCGACTCGGGCGGCCGACCCACGGTGTGCATGATGCTCGCGAGGCGTCCTCGGTGGGCCATGCCGATGTGCACCTCGGGCACGCCGGCCTCGGCGAGCCGCTGGATGGCCTCGTCCATCATCGGGATGAGGGCGTCGCATCCCTCGAGCGAGAAGGTCTTCTGGCCCAGGTACGTGCGGCGCAGGAACCGCTCGAACACCTCCACCGACACCAGGCGCTCGAGCAGGGCCTGTCGCTCGTCGCGTGGCAGCCGCGTGCGCACCTGCCCCGACTCGATGAACTCTCGCAGCCACTGGCGCTGGTCGTGGTCGGAGATGTGCTCGATCTCGTAGGCCAGCGTGCCGCAGTAGGTGTCCTTGAGGGCCGGGAAGGCCTCGGCGAATGTGGCGCCGGGCACGGCGACGCCCAGCAGCGATGCCGGCACCAGCTTCATGTGCTCGGGCGTGAGGCCCACCCACGCGGGCTCGAGCGACGGGTCGCCCGGCGGCTCGGACCCCAGCGGGTCGAGGTGCGCGGCGAGGTGCCCGTAGGTGCGGAACGCGCGCAGCAGCGACATCGCGCCGGCCAGTGCCTTGAGGGTGTCCTCGTCGGCGCTGGCGGCCACGGCCGGGGCGGCGCCTTCCGGGGCCGCGGCCTGCGGCGTGAAGTCGAGCGGCGGCTGGGCCGGCAGGCCGAGCGCCTGTCGGATCTCGTCGTAGAAGCCCTCGTCACCGGCAAGCAGCCCGGCGATGTCGCGCAGGAAGGCGCCGCTCTCGGCACCTTGGATGACCCGGTGGTCGTACGTGGAGGTGACCGTCATCACCTTCGACACGCCCCACACCTTCAGCAGGTCGTCGGGCACGCCCTCCATGCCGGGCGGCCACGTGATGCCGCCGGTAGCCACGATGGTGCCCTGGCCGGTCATCAGGCGCGGCACCGATGCATTGGTGCCGAACCCGCCGGGGTTGGTGAGGGTAATCCCGGCGCCCTTGAGCTCATCGGGGCTGATCTTGCCCACGCGCGAGCGCTGGATGAGGTCGTCGAACGCCGCGCGGAAGCCCTGGAACCCGAGGCCGCCGCAGTCGCGGATCACCGGCACCAGCAGCGATCGGCTGCCGTCCTTGCGCTCGACGTCCACGGCGATGCCGAGGTTCACGGCGTCGCGGGGAACCTTGTGCGGCGTGCCGTCGACGCGCGCGAACGCCGTGCTCATCACGGGCGTCTTCTCAACCGCGCGCACGATGGCCCACGCGATGATGTGGGTGAACGAAAGCTTGCCGCCGCCGGCGACGGCAAGTGCCTCGTTGAGGCGCTTGCGCTCGGCGTCGAGCATCTGCACGGAGATCGTGCGGAACGTCGTGGCCGTGGGGATCGACCGGCTGTCGTCCATGTAGTCCGCCAGGGCCGCGGCGGGGCCCGTGAGCTTCACCAGTTCCTCGCCCGGCGGCGGCGGGGGCTCGACCATGGCGCCGCCCGTGCCGGCGTTCTCGACGTCGGCACGGCGGATGAGCCCACCGGGGCCGGTGCCCGTCACCGTGGCGAGGTCCACGCCCTGCTCGAAGGCCACGCGGCGCGCGATGGGCGATGCCGCCACGTCGCGCACGGGCGGTGCGGCGGACGGAGCCTTCGCGACGGCGGCCGGGGCGGCCTGGCCGGCCGGTGCGGCGCCACTCGTCGGCGTGGCGCCTGCTGCGACCTGTCCGAGCGGGTTGGCCACCTCAAACGTCTCGCCGTTTGGCACGGCGATCTCGGCGAGGGTGCCCGCGGCGGGGGAGGGCACCTCGAGGTCCACCTTGTCCGTGGACACCTCAACGATGATCTCGTCCTGCGCCACGGGGTCGCCCACGGCCTTCTTCCACTCCACGACGGTGCCCTCGGTCACCGACTCCATGTCGGGAAGCTGGATGGGCACCAGCGCGGCGGGCTCCGCCGGGGAGGACGTGCCGTTGCCCGACGCGCCGTTGGCAGTGACCCGGGCGCCATCGGTGGGCGCGGCAGCGGCAGGCACGGCGCCGTTGCCCGACGCGATCTCGCCCAGCAGTTGGCCCACCTCGACCGCCGCGCCGGCGTCGGCGGCGATGGCGGCGAGCACCCCGCCGGCGGGGGAGGGGATCTCCACGTCCACCTTGTCGGTGGTCACCTCGAGGAGGGTCTCGCCCTCCTCCACAGGGTCACCGACTGCCTTCTTCCACTCGATCACGGTGCCCTCGGTCACGGACTCGCCGAGTACCGGAAGAAGGATCTGGATCGTTGTGTCGGCGGGAGTCACGCTCGAGGGCCGAGGATACGCCTGCTGGCGGGCGTTGGCCCGTTGCTCGGACACCTCGCAACACCGGTCCGCAACGGGCGCCGCGCGCCCGCGCGGCGCGGCGTGCTACCCGGCGTCGGGCGCACGACGCCGGCGCAGCCGCAGGGACGGAAGCATCACCAGCACCGCGAGACCGTTCGCCACGGCGGCCGCGATCGCGACTGCGCGATACGCGCTGATCTCGGCGGAGTCCAGTCGGGGCGCCTCCCGGCGCTCGACCTCCGGCACCTCGCGCAGGGGCACTCCGAGCGCCTTCCGGTGCAGCCCGCTCAGCGACGCCGACTCCCGCACGGACGTGGCGATCGCATCCGCCCGGGCGGCGGAGAAGCCGCTCTCCTCAAGGCCCCGCGAGAATGCGACCTGGAATGTCGAGAAGGCAATCGCCGCGGCTGCGACGCCCCCGACGGCCGCGCCGAGGGCCGCAGCCGCGGTGCGGTACGCGGAGGCAACGCCCTCGCGGTCTTCGGGCGCGAGGTCCATCACGCGCTGGCTGAGGGGCGCCGCGCTCGCCAGGCCCGTGAAGGCATAGATGGCTGCGAGGAGGAGGATCACCCACAGAGGCGAGTCGGGACCCGCCATCACCACCGCCAGCGCAGCAGCGGCGGTGGCGGACAGGGTCGCCACGGCGGCACCCACCACGCCGATCCGGGCGATCACCCACCCGCCGGCGAACCCGCCCGCGGTCGCGGCCACCTGCACCGGGATCATCGCGAGCGCGGCCTCGAAGGGGTCGAGCCGCAGCAGGTACTGCAGGAGCAGGGTGGTGAAGAAGAGGAGGTTCACGGCGTTGGCGAGTGCCAGCGCGAGGAGCGCGGTCGATCCGCCCGGCGCGCGCAGCAGGCCGAGGTCGAGTGAGGGGGTCGACACCCGGCGCATGGCCACCACGAGGCCGATGATGGCGCCAAGTCCGATGACGGCCAGCACCACCGCGGTGCGACCCGGTGCCACGATCACCGCACCGGCAGTGCCCGCGATCCCGCAGAGGGCCACCCCGGCCAGGATCGGCGTGATCACCTCGCCCGATCCCCGGGGGCGATCCGCGGGCAGCAGGAGGGCCGCCGCGAGGATCGCGAGCACGCCGATGGACAACGACAGCAGGGGAATCGCCCGCCAGCTGGTGGCCTCCTCGAGCGCCGCGCCAACCACCGGCCCGGCGATGAACACGGCCGGCATGATGGCGGCGAAGGCGCCGAAGGCCACCGCGCGCGCACGGCCGCCCGGGAAGGCCGTCGACAGCACCGCCAGGGCGGTGATCGCCATCGCCGCGCCGCCGGCGCCCTCCAGCACCTGGCCCGCCATAACCACGGGCAGCGAGGGCGCCACAGCGACGATGGCGGCGCCGAGCGCGAACACCGCGCCGCTGGCGAGCATCACGCGCCGCCGCCCCAGCCGGTCGCCGACGACGCCAGCGACGAACACCACGACCAGCGAGGCCGTGGCGGGCACGAGCATCGCGGCGTTGCCGTCCTCGGCCGAGAACCGCAGGTCGGCCTGCATGGCCACCACGGCGTAGTCGAATGTCGCGAGGGCGATGGCTCCCGTCGCCACGGCCAGGGCCACCGCGATGAAGAGGGGAGAGCGCTGGGGGCGCGAGGCCGCAGCGGAGGCGGTCCGTGTCACGGGGTCAACGCTACCGGCTTTCGTGCCGCCTGCCGAGCACCACTATGCTGGCCTTGCATCCCCGAAGCCCCGCGCGGATCCCCGTCGCGGCGCCCCCTGACCAGGAGACCACATGCCCCGCCTTTCCCGCTGCGCAATTGCCGCCACCACCGCTGCGGCCTGCGCCGCCGTCCCCATGTCCGCAGTGGCATCCACGCCCACTTTCATCGGTCGTGCGGCAGTGCCCAAGCCGGTGGTGGTGCCCGCCCCGCCGGCGAACCCGTTCATGGCGCCTGCGGGCAGGTCGAACATCCACAACGACACCTTCATGAGCGACCTCTACCGCTGGGGCGGTCCCCTCGGGCGGAACATGAGCGTTGCCTCGAAGGCCGCCGGCGGTGAGTGCGCGAGCATCACGTTCAACCGCAGGGGGCAGATCGTGGCGATCTGCGTGCTGCCGTTCACCAGCGCGTTCCTCACGCTCATGGATCCGAACACCCTCAGGATCATCACCCAGGCCGAACTGCCGGCACCTGCCGACTACCCTCCGCCTTCGGGCACGAGTTCCGGCGGCGGCTATACCGACCTGGCCGGCGGGTACTTCTACCTCGACAACCAGGGGCAGGCCGTGGTGTCAACGGCCACCCAGCACCTCATCACCTACCGGCCGGTAACCAGGCGCGGCATCACATTCTTCAAGATCATGTACGACATCGACCTCAGCAGCTTCATCGGGTCGAACGCCGACGTCATCCAGTCCGCGCTTCCGGACTCCCGCGGCAACATCTGGTTCGCCACCAAGTTGGGCGTCGTGGGCGTGGTCAACAAGAACCCCGCGGCGGGCCAGCCCCTCGTGCAGGTGACGAAGCTCACCGGCACGGTGCCCAATCCGCTTGCCGGGCAGAGCGGCCAGCCGGCCGTGCTGAACGAGGCCATCGGCAACTCGTTCGCGATGGATTCCTCCGGCGGCGTCTACGTCGTCAGCACGCAGGCGATGTACCGCTTCCAGTCGGTGGGCGGGGCGCCCACGGCCACGTGGCGCACGGCCTACGACAACACAAACACGGTGAAGCCCGGTCAGAAGACGCCCGGGTCTGGCACCACCCCCACGGTGATGCCGGGCAAGCGCGTGGCCATCGCCGACAACGCCGACCCCGAGAACGTCGTGGTGTACGACAATGCCACGGGCGCCGTCGTGTGCAAGGTGCCGGTCTTCGCCAAGGGCGCCAGCGCCACGGAGAACTCGCTCATCTCGGTGGGCAACTCACTCATCGCCGAGAACAACTACGGGTTCGCCAACCCGGCAACTGACGCCAACAAGGTGGTGCCGGGAATGACGCGCGTCGATGTGGCGTCCGACGGCACCTGCACCACGAAGTGGACCAACACCAAGGTGGTCGTGCCGAGCGTGGTGTCGAAGGCCTCCTCGAGGACCGGCCTCGTCTACACCTACTCGCACCGGAAGAACACCGCGGCGTGGTACTGGACGGCCATCGACTTCCGCACCGGCAAGGAGGTCTACAGCCGGCTCGTCGGGAAGGGGCCGCGCTTCAACAACAGCTACGCGTCGCTCTACGTGGCGCCGAATGGCGACGGCTTCGTCGGCGTGCTCCCGGGCCTGGTGCGGGTGCGCGACGGGAGGTAGGACACACCACCCGCGCGTGCCACCGGACTTATCCGGGGCACGCGCGGGTCGGCATCACCCGCCGGTCCAGCCCCTGCCGACCTGGCTGAGCTTCTTGATGTCGCCCCACCCCGGCGGCGGCATCCCCACCGGTTGCGGTGTGTTGGGCAGCGGCTGAAGCAGCGTCCCCTGAAGTGCGTCAAGCTTCGCCTTCAGTCGCCGGAAGTTCTTTTCCTGGATCGCATTGCGCCGATAGCGCTTGTACGCCAGGTTCGTCGTTTCCTGCGGGTCCCTGAGCAGGTCGTACATCTCGTACTCCGGCGCGACCTGGTTGTTGAGGTCGTAGTACTTGGCAAGCTTCCACCGCTTCTCACGGATCCCGAGGATGTGATTCGGCGGTGGGACGAAGTAGTTGGCCGCTGCCGCCTGGAAGTCGTCGTTGGTGAAGACGATGTAGTCCTGCACCGGAGGGGCCTTGGGGTTTCTGAGCAACGACGAGTAGTCCTTGCCCGGCCACGGGGCTCGCGCGGGCGTGGGCGCACCCACGAGGCTGGCGAGCGTCGGCAGCAGGTCGACGTGCGAGACGAGGGCCTTGCTCGACACGGGCTTCGGCCACGCGATGGGGTTCGAGAAGATCAACGGGATGTTGATGGTCGGCTCGTACATGTTGAACCACTTCTGGCGCTGCCCGCCATTCGTGAGTCCCATCTCCCCATGGTCCGCCGTGCGGATGACCAGGGTCTGGCCCAGCAGGCCGAACTGGGAGTTGGCGGGAACGTCGGCGTCGTACCCCACGGCCCGCATGGCGGCGAGGATGTTCGTGAGGAAGTTGTCCGATGCCTTCATGAGGTTGGCGTAGAAGTTGAGGTAGTTGAGCTTCGCCTTGTCGCCTCGCAGCGGGCCGGTGCCTGCAGCAACCAGGGCCTTGAAGATGCCCTGGGCCCGGGGCTTTGTCACAAGTCGTTCCGCCACCGTGTCAGGGAGCTCCATGTCGCCCTGCAGCCATGCCTGGCTGTAGCCCCCCGCCACGTAGCGGCGGGGGTAGGCGAGCACGTCGTGCGGGTTCACGAGTGAGACGACCAGGCAGAACTTGCGCTGACCCGGCGGGAGGGTCTTCTGGATCTCGGGCCAGTTCCTGATGAATTCGAGCACGCCCTCGTCGCCCATCTCCACCGGTCCACGCGACGCCATGATGCGGCCGTCATGGTTGGCGATTCCGCCGCCCATCTGCTCGATGGCCTGGTTGGCGCCGGCGTCCGGGGCATTCCAGCGGTTCCACCCGTACGGCACGAGCATGTCCACGGGGTCGGAGCCCGTGATGGGGCTCGGCGGGTAATCCGCGCGGTTTACCTCCGGCGGGTAGGCGGGGTCGTTCTGCTGGTCCGACGGCTGGGGAAGGGTCGGCGCGGTGGCGGGTGGGTACTTGCTGCAGTGCCACTTGCCCTTGTAGACGGTGTAGTACCCGGCAGCCGCCATCACGCTGGCGATGTTCGGCATCTTGTTCGCGGGCAGCATGTCCACCTGCGGGTAGTTGGGGCCCCACAGGTCGTGCTCCAGCACGTACTTCACGCCGTGCTGGGCCGGGTACTGGCCGGTCATGATCGTGGTGCGCGCCGGTGAGCACGCGCACGTGTTCGTGTACGCGTTCTCGAAGGTCATTCCGTGCCGCTTGAGCTGCGCGTAGCCCGGAAGGTTCTTCTCGAGCCAGCCCTTGGGGAAGATGGTGTCGTGGTAGGTCTCCTGATCGGTCATGAAGATCACGACGTTCATCTCGCCGAAGTCCACGCCCGCGGCTGCCGACTCGCGCGCTGCAGCGGATGCCTGGCCCGTGGCCAGCCCGCCGAGGTAGAGGGACCCAGCGGCGGCCGCGCCTGTTTGCAGAAAGCGCCTGCGCGAGAGGCCGCTGGGCTGATCTGGGGAATTCATTGGTTCGCTCATTTCGTGACCGTACACGCGGTCCCGGCGATACGTCGCCTGCCGGGGTGCGGCCACCGCCGACACGATGGCCGGGGCCACGAAGGGCTAGTCCAGGTCGAGGGCGAGGTCGAGGGCGGGAGAGGAGTGCGTGAGCGCACCCACGCTCACGTAGTCCACGCCGCATCCGCCAGCGCGCGCGACCCCCTCCAGATCCATTCCGCCGGAGGCCTCGGTGACCGCCCTGCCACGGCAGAGTTCCACGGCCTGCCGCATCGTGGCCTCATCCATGTTGTCAAGCAGCACGCGATCGGCTCCCGCCTCGAGCGCCAGCTCCACGCCCGGGAGGTCGTCGGCCTCCACCTCCACGGGCACCCCGGGCAACTCCCTGCGGGCGCGCCCGAGCGCCGCCGCGAGGTCGACGCCGCCGATCGCCAGGTGGTTGTCCTTGACCAGCACCATGTCGTGCAGGCCCATGCGGTGGTTCACGCCGCCGCCGGCCGCCACCGCCTGCTTCTCGAGGAGGCGCCACCCCGGGGTGGTCTTGCGGGTGTCGAGAACCTTCGCCGGGCGCGCGGCCTCGACGTAGCGCGCGGTGAGCGTGGCGATGCCCGAGAGGTGCGACATGCCGTTGAGCAGCGTGCGCTCGGCGGACAGCACCGCACGGGCGGGCCCATCGACACCCAGCACGCTCTCGCCGGGTGACAGCACCGCGCCGTCGGTGGCCTGCCAGGTGCCGGTGACGCCCATCTGGCGCAGCACCTCCTCGCCGAACGCGCGCCCGGCCAGCACCCCACCCGAGCGGGCCACCACGCGACCTCGGGCCCGGGCGTCGTCGGGAATCGTGACGAGCGAGGTCACGTCGCCGCGCTCGCCGAGGTCCTCGGCCAGCGCGGCGGCCACGAGGTCGGCCAGGTCCATCAGAGGGCCAGCATGCGGTCGAGGGCCAGGCGCGCCTCGGCCGCCATCTCCTCGTCCACGCTCACCACGTTCATCACCTCACCGGCCGCCAGGTTCTCGAGCGTCCACGTGAGCTTCGGAAGCGTGATGCGGTTCATGGTGACGCACGGGCAGAGGTCCTCCTTCAGGCAGAACACCGTCTTGTCGGGGTGGTTGATGCGCAGGCGGTCAACCAGGTTCCAGTCGGTGCCGATGGCCACGGTCGAGCCCGCGGGGAGTTCGTCGAGGCGCCGGATGATGTACTCGGTGCTGCCGTCCTCGTCGGCGGCCTCCACCACCGGGCGCGGGCACTCGGGGTGCACGATTACCGTCACGCCGGGGTGGGTGGCCCGGGCCTCGTCGATCTGCCGCACCGTGAATCCGGTGTGCACGTTGCAGAAGCCCTTCCAGAGCACGATCTCCGACGCCGCCAGGGCGTCGGGGGCGATGCCCCCGAGCTCGGCCTGGCGGGGATCCCACACCACCGGGTCGGATGGGTCCATCCCCAGCAGGCACGCCGTGTTGCGTCCCAGGTGCTCATCGGGGAAGAAGAAGACCATGTCGCCCTGCTCACGGGCCCAGCGGAAGGCGCGCTCGGCGTTGCCCGAGGTGCATACCGCGCCGCCGTTTCGGCCCACGAAGGCCTTCAGGTCGGCGCCGGAGTTCATGTAGGTGAGCGGCACGATCGTGCGATCGGGGAACTGCGCCGTGATCTGCTCCCAGGCGTCGTTCACCGTGAAGATGTCCGCGCACTCGGCCAGGTGGCAGCCGGCGCCGAGGTCGGGCAGCACCACGCGCTGGTGTGGCTGGGCGAGGATGTCCGCGGCCTCGGCCATGAAGTAGACGCCGAGGAACACCACCAGGTCGGCCTGCGTGGCCTCGGCCCCGCGGCGCGCGAGCAGGAACGAGTCGCCTGTGATGTCGGCGAACCGGATGACCTCGTGCTTCTGGTAGTGGTGGCCCAGGATCACCAGGCGGTCGCCCAGGGCCTCTCTGGCCGCTGTCGCGCGTGCGATGAGATCCGCTTCGGGGACCGTCTCCTCGGGCGCCGGGATGGCGCAGCTGGGGGCGATCGTGGTCACGCTACCTCCGTGAGGTCGATTGACGGCATGGCCGTCGGGGTGTCTCCGGCCCAGCATGTGCGGTGCGCCTGCGAGGGGTCCGGCTCCGGGAAGTCGGTGCGGAAGTGGGCGCCGCGGCTCTCCTCGCGCGCCTGCGCGGCGAGGGCGGTGAGGCGGGCGATGTCCAGGAGGCCCGCAGCCTCGGCGTCGGCGGGGCGGGGCAGGGCGTCAAGCGCGACGATCGCCTGCGCGAGGCCCCTGCTATCGCGCTCCAGGCCGCAGCCCTGCCACATGATGCGCCCCACGGCGTCGCGCACCGCCGCGCCGTCCGCTGGGCCCGGGACGAACGGGGTGGCCTCGGCGCGCGGGCCGGGCGCCGGCGGGCCACCACCAGCGGCCACGTCGTCGGCCGCGCGGCGACCGAGGGCGGCGGCCTCGAGGAGGCCGTTGGACGCCAGGCGGTTCGCCCCGTGCACGCCCGTGCAGGCGCACTCGCCAACGGCCCAGAGGCCGGGAACGGTGGTGCGCCCGCGCAGGTCGGTGAGCACCCCGCCCATTCCGTAGTGGGCCGCCGGGGTGACCGGCACGGGGTCGCGCGCGAGGTCGATCCCGTGCGCCGCGCAGAGGGCGGCGACCTCGGGGAATCTGGTGTGGACGCGTTCGGGGTCGAGGTGCGCGAGGCTCATCACCACGTCGCGGCCGGTCTCACGGGCTCGCCGGAACACGGCGCGCGCAACGACGTCGCGCGGCCCGAGGTCTCCCATCGGGTGCACGCCCGCCATGACGGGATCCCCGTGGCAGTCGTAGAGCATGCCGCCCGCGCCGCGCACGGCCTCGCTCACCAGGGAGAGCGGGCTCGTGCCGGTGGCGAGCGCGGTGGGGTGGAACTGCACCATCTCCATGTCAGCCAGCGCCGCGCCCGCGCGACGGGCGAGGGCGGGGCCGTCAGCCGTGGCGCCCGCGGGGTTCGTGGTGCGCGCGAACAGGTGACCCGAGCCGCCTGTCGCGAGCACAACCCGGTCGGCGGGCAGCACCTCGCCTCCGGCCAGCCGCACGCCGCGGATGCCGGGGGCATCCACCAGGAGGTCATCCACCCGGCGATGCTCGACGACGCGGATGCGCTCGTGACGGCGCACCCGCAGCGCGAGGGCGTCGATCACGTGGCGCCCCGTGGCATCCCCGCCCACGTGCGCCACCCGGGGGAGGGAGTGGGCGCCCTCGCGGGCGAGGGCCAACTGACCACGGTCGCGGTCGAACGCGACGCCGAGTGCGGCGAGGTCGGCGATGATGCCGGGGGCATCCGCGCAGATGGCATCTGCGGCGGCGGCATCCGCCAGGCCGGCGCCCGCCAGCAGCGTGTCGGCGGCATGCGCCTGCACCGTGTCCCCCGGGCCGAGGGCGGCTGCGATGCCGCCCTGCGCCCAACTCGTGCTGCCCTCGCCGAGCGCGCCCTTGGTGACCACGATCACGTCACGGTGCGCGGCGATGCGCAGGGCCGCCGCCAGGCCGCCCAAGCCGGATCCCACGACCACGGCGGGGTGGTGCACTGTGATTTTACGTCGAACTGACGTCATTTCACGGTTGATTTTACGTCAAACGGACGGACGCGCAAGCGCCTCTGGTCGATCCCGGCGCCCCGGAATGCGACGGGGGCGGCTCATCGCCGCCCCCGTGCCTCTCCGGACCCACGTGATCCCCATGCCTAGACGAGCGCGGACTCCTCCACGCGCCTGGCGCGACCGATGGCCGCCTGGAGGCGGTCCCATGCGCGCTCCTCGGCAGCGAGGTAGTCGTCCATGCTCGAGAACACCCCGGCTCCGCGCGATACCGCGAGGTAGTCCGAGACGGCACGCTGGCGCATGCGGTCAAGCGCCGTGGCGGGTGCCGTGGTCTCGTCGGTAATCGCGTTCATCACATCTCCTCGGGGTAGTCCCAAACAGTCCGGAGAGTAAGGCAGAAGCTGGACAACGATGCAAGGGGAACTGTCAAGGTTGGACGCACCCCGACGCGAACTTATTCCTCCCCTAATCCGTGTCGCCGGACCCCGCGCCGGGGGTATCCGCACCGGGCGGGCGGCTGCGGCGGCAGCGCTCCGAGCAGTAGCGCACCTCATCCCAGTGGTCGGCCCACTTCTTGCGCCACGCAAACGGGCGGCCGCAGGTGGCGCACGTCTTCGTCGGCAGGTCGCCCTTGCGCCGCATGCGGCCCACGGCTCAGGCCGCCACGCCGGACGATCGCCGGCCGCCGGGGGAGAGGAGCTCGCGCGAGATGTCCTCGCGGTCCCAGAGGATCACCCCGGTGCTCGCTGCCAGCTCGACGGCCGCGGGCGTGAAGGTGCTGTTGGTCACCACCATCGCCTGCTCGGTGCCGTAGTGCAGCCGGGCGGCCGTGGCCTGCTGCACGGCAGCCACGCCCACTGGCCGTGCCTGGCGCTTGGCCTGCACCACCAGCTCGTCCACGGCGCCGTGCCCCAGCACGAGGTCGGCGCCGAAGTCGCCGGTAACGCGGGTATGCCGCACGCGCCAGCCCGCCGCGCGGAAGAGGATCGCCAGCCAGTCCTCGAACTCCTCGCCGCTCATCTGATCGGCCGCGCCGAGCCCGCGCCGCCGTACGAGGCTGTTGCGGCTCCTGCGCGACCAGCTGCCGATCGCCAGCGCCAGGGTGACCGCCCCGCCCACCACCACGGCAACAACGGCGGGGGCGAAGAGCGCCAGCACCACCATCAGCACGCCGCCGGCGATCAGCCACGTGACCATCTCCATGCCCAGCCAGCGCGCCATTCGACCCATGGGCAGATGTTCGCGCACGCCACGGCCTGACCTGCTCCCCCGTGCGTCTAGCGTTCGCGAGGTGGAGGTGACGCGCATTCATGACGGTCTCTGGCGATGGTCGGTGCGGCGGGATGGCATCGAGCTGGCCTCCGCGTACCTGGAGCACGGAGAGATGATGCTGCTCGTCGATCCGGTCCTCCCCCCGCCGGGGGATGACCTCTCGCGCTTCGAGCGGGCCATCGCCCGCGACCTCGAGCGCCTCGGCGGGCCCGCGTGGGTCCTGAATACGCGCACTCATGATCCGCGTGATGCCGATGGGCTCGTGGCGATGACCGGTGGCAGGCGGTGGACGGCGGGCGAGGACCCGCCGCCGGGCATCGGGGCGATCCCGGTGGGCGACGGCGCTGACGTCGCGCTCTGGTCGGTTGTGCATCGCGCGCTCATGCCGGGCCGGGCGCTCGCGATGGATGGCGGCGCCCTCGTGGCCGCGCCCGCCGTTGACCCCTCGCCCCTGCTTGCCCTCGACCCGGCGGTGATCATCCCCTCGGTGGGGCCGATGCCCGCCTAGGCGACCACAGTCGGTACGGTTCGCGCCGATGACCGTCCCCACGCCCCTCCTGGCCGAGATGGCCGCGCTCGCGAACGCGTATCCCGATGCCCTGCGCGCACCGGTGCGCGCATTCGATATCGGCGGCGTGCCCTTCGATGCCGACACCCGCCCGGCGATCATGGGGGTGGTCAACCTCTCGCGCGACTCCTGGTATCGCGAGTCGGTGTCGCCGTCGCCGGAGGCGGCTATCGAGCGCGGCCGGGTGCTCGCCGCACAGGGGGCGACGATCATCGACATCGGCGCCGAGTCGACGATCCCCGGGGCCGAGCGCGTTTCTCCCGAGCAGCAGCTGGCCGGCGTGCTGCCGGTCATCACGGCGCTCCGTGACGACGGCATCGTGAGCTCCGTGGAGACGTACTCGCCCGATGTCGCGCGCGTGGCGCTTGCCGCGGGCGCGGGCGTGCTGAACCTCACTGGCGTCGAGCGCGAGGACGACATGTACGCGGCAGCCGCCGAGCACGACGCCGCCGTGATCATGTGCTTCGTGCAGGGTGCGAACGTGCGCGAGGTGCAGAACCTCGTGCTGGGCGACGATCCGATCCCCGCGCTCATTGATCACTTCGGGCCGCGCCTCGACCGCGCGCAGGAGCTCGGCGTGGAGCGGCTGTTCGTGGATCCGGGCCTGGGCTTCTACTACGGGAACCTGCTGGACGGCGAGGCGCGCGTGCGGCATCAGGCGAAGGTGTTCCTCAACACGTTTCGCCTGCGCGTGCTCGGGTGGCCCGTGTGCCATGCCCTGCCGCACGCGTTCGACTTCTTCCGCGAAGAGGTCCGCACTGCCGAGTCGTTCTTCGCAGTACTCGCGGCGATGGGTCGCACCGGGCTGTTCCGCACCCACGAGGTGCCGCGCGTGCGCGCGGTGCTCGACACCATGCAGGTGATCGAGGGGGGAGTCTTCACCGGTCCATGAGGTCGGAGTTGCCGGGGGAGCAGGTGCTGGCGCGCCTCGACGCGCTCATCACCTGGCCGTACCGCCCGCAGTTGCTCGTGGCCGTGGGCGTGTGGTTCGCGTAGTGCATCGGTAACTACGGGTGGCTCACCCTCGCCCCCACCCTGCTCGCCGACAAGGGCTTCTCGCTCACCACCAGCATCGCGTTCCCCTCGGTGACCGGCATCGGCTTCGCGGTACCGATCTTGTACGTCTGCACGGGCGAGCACTTCGAGTCGGCCCAGCGCGCGCGGTCTCGATCTCCGATGGCACCGGCCACATCGGCGGCGCGATCGCGCCGTACGTCGTGCTTCCCGCCGCTTCGCTGTCGTTCGCGTGGGGCATGGGAATCATGGCCCTCACCGGCATCATCGCCGCGGTGCTCGTGATGTTCGGCCGGCGCCTGAACGGCGCCCCTGCCGACTAGGGAGCCACCGCCACCGCCACGCCCTCCTCGCCGCTCGGCGAGATGCACGCGACCACCTGCGCGAGCCCGGCGCCGCGCAGCAGCTGGTCGAGGCCCGATGCATCGTGCCGGAACGACTCGAGCACGCGGATCGGCATGCCGGCCGGCATCGTCACGGTGAGCCCCTCGACGTCGGCGACCAGCGGATCGCGCGGCGTGACCTCCCCGACGATGGCAAGGGCATCGGGGGCGTCGTCCCAGCGCATGGCGATATTCCCGGCGCGGCCGAGACCGATGTCCTCGAGCACCGCCATGAGCCACGCCCGGGTGGGCGGGTTGTCGTACTGGGCCATCACGTCATCGCGCGCGCCCGGGCGTTCCGGCAGGAGGTTGGCGCTCACCATGAGCACGTCGCCCGGGGCGAGCAGGGAGAGGGCCGGACCCAGTGAGCCAGGCCCGAGCGTGGACACCACCCCGAAAAGGGTCACCACGCGGGATCCCGGTCGCCGGTCGCCGAGGATGGGGGAGAGGTCGCCGACGGCGGTGATGTCCACGGCCACGGCATCGGCACCCTCGACCCCTGGCACGGCGCCCATGGCCTCCGCGGCGGCGGTGACCAGCGGCACGCTCACGTCCACGGCAGTCGCCCGCACGTCCGCATGGCCCGCCGACACGAGTGCGCCGAGCAGCCGTCGCTCCTTCACGCCGTCCCCGCAGGCGACCCCGATCACGTGCACCGGGCCCGCGGGCACCGCGGCTATGGCAGCGCGCGCGGCGGCGTCATAGGCGGCAAGGCCGTCCTCGGCCTGGGCGGGCGAGTGCGCCGATGCCAGCGCGCGCCACATCGAGGCCGAGCGCTCGCCCACGTAGTGGAAGCGGTTGTCCACCCGGCCGGCCTCGAGCGCGGCGAGCATGCCGGCCCGGTGGGCGGCGGGGGAGACGCTCTCGTCGATGCGCACGTCCGGCATGTTCCGATGCTACGGACTGCGGGTGGTCAGGCCTCGGCCGCGACCTTGCGGCTCTTGGCGGCCTTCGCCCGCTTCGTGGCGTCGAGGACGGTCTTGCGCATGCGCACGTCGTCGGGCGTCACCTCGACGCACTCGTCATCGCGCACCCACTCGAGCGCCTGCTCGAGCGAGAGCGTGCGCGGCGGCACCAGGCGCTCGAGCTCGTCGGCCGTGCTCGAGCGCATGTTGGTGAGCTTCTTCTCCTTGCAGATGTTCACGTCGAGGTCATCGCCGCGGGAGTTCTCGCCCACGATCATTCCCTCGTACACCGCATCGCCGGGCTCCACGAAGAGCACCCCGCGCTCCTGCAGGCCGAACATCGCGAAGGTGGTGACCACGCCGGTGCGGTCGGCCACCAGGCTGCCGCGCGTGCGCGTGCGGATCTCCCCCTGCCACGGCTGCCAGGAGTCGAACACCGAGTGCAGCAGGCCGGTGCCGCGGGTCTCGGTGAGGAACTCCGTGCGGAAGCCCACGAGGCCGCGCGCGGGAACCAGGTAGTCGAGGCGGGTCCAGCCGGTGCCGTGGTTCACCACCTGCTCCATGCGCCCCTTGCGGAGGGCCAGCAGCTGGGTGACCACGCCCATCATGTCCTCGGGGACGTCCACGGTGACCCGTTCCATGGGCTCGTGGCGCACGCCGTCGATCTCGCGGATCAGCACTTCGGGCTTGCCCACCGTCAGCTCGAAGCCCTCGCGGCGCATGGTCTCCACCAGCACGGCCAGCTGCAGCTCCCCGCGCCCCTGAACCTCCCAGGCGTCGGGGCGGTCGGTCGACTGCACGCGCAGCGACACGTTGCCGATGAGCTCCTGGTCGAGGCGGTCCTTCAGCATTCGGGCGGTGAGCTTGGTGCCCTCGCGCCCCGCGAGCGCGGATGTGTTGATCCCGATCGTGAGCCCGAGGCTGGGCTCGTCCACGGTGATCACCGGCAGGGCGTTCGGGTGCTCGATGTCGGCGAGCGTCTCTCCGATGGTGATGTCCTCGATGCCGGCGACCGCGATGATGTCGCCGGGCCCGGCCTCGTCCACTGGCACGCGGTCGAGCTCCCTGGTGAGGAAGAGCTCGGCCACCTTCACCACCTGCACCGAGCCATCCGCCCGGCACCAGGCGACCTGCTCCCCGCGGCGGATGGTGCCCTCGTGCACGCGGCAGATCGCCAGGCGCCCCAGGTAGCTGTCGGCAGCGAGGTTGGTGACCAGTGCCTGCAGCGGGGCGCCCTCGGTGTACTCCGGGGCGGGCACGGTGTCGCGCAGCACGTCGAAGAGCGCCGAGAGGTCGTCGTCCTGCTGGACTGCCGAGAGCGAGGCCGTGCCCGCCTTCGCGTTGGCGTAGACGATGGGGAAGTCGATCTGCGCCTCGTCGGCGCCCAGGTCGAGGAACAGCTCGTAGACCTCGTCCACCACCTCGGCAGCACGGGCGTCGGGCCGGTCGATCTTGTTGACCACCAGCACCACGGGCAGCCTGGCCTCGAGCGCCTTGCGCAGGACGAAGCGGGTCTGGGGCAGGGGCCCCTCGGAGGCATCCACGAGCAGCAGGACGCCATCCACCATGTAGAGCCCGCGCTCCACCTCGCCGCCGAAATCGGCGTGCCCCGGCGTGTCGATGATGTTGATCGTCAGGTCACCGCGACGCACGGCGGTGTTCTTGGCGAGGATCGTGATGCCCTTCTCGCGCTCGAGGTCGCCCGAGTCCATCACGCGGGTCTGCACGTCCTGGTTGTCGCGGAACGCGCCGCTCTGCCAGAGCATGGCGTCGACGAGGGTGGTCTTGCCGTGGTCCACATGGGCCACGATCGCCACGTTCCTGAGATCTTCCCGGGTAGGCACGGCGGCGCACACTAGCCCAATGCCCCGGGCCGGGCTGGCAACATCCCGCCGTGGCCCCCACCGGTGAAGACGCGAATCCCTGGCGTGAGTCGCGATGGCCCCCGCTGGGCGCCCTCCTCGTGGCAGCCCTGCTCGAGGTGAGCCTCCCCGGTGATCTCATCCTCGGCGGTGGCTGGCTGCGCTGGATCATCCCGGCCCTGGTGGTCGTCCTCATCTGCGTGGCAGCAGCATCGCCCGTGGAGGAGACCGATCGCCGCCGGCGGCTCGGCATCACCCTCGCTGCGCTCGTCACCCTGGCCAACGCGGTGGCCATCGGGGAGCTCGTCTACGGCATCGTGGGCGAGGCCGGCTTCGAGGGGAAGTACCTCACCGTCGCGGCCCTGCAGGTGTGGTTCACCAATGTCATCGTCTTCGCGGTCTGGTTCTGGGAGATCGACGGCGGCGGGCCGCGTCACCGGGCACTCGCGCCGCCCGGTCCACATGAGCAGCTCTTCGCCCAGTACACGCTGCCCGAGCCCTGGACCTGGCGTCCGTCCTTCTGGGACTACCTCTACCTGTCGTTCACCAACTCGGTGTCGTTCGCGCCAGCCGACGCCCTTCCACTGCGCCACCGCATGAAGCTGCTCATGGCGGTGGAGTCGCTGCTGTCGCTCATGGTGATCCTCATCATCGCCGCCCGCGCCATCAGCATCCTCGACTGAGCCCGCGTGAGCTTCTTCGAGCTCGCCCTCATCTCATCCGTCTCGCCGCAGACGCTCGCGGTGGTGCTCTACCTGCTCGGGGGCACGCGCGGCCTCAGGCACGCGTGGCTGTTCGTCACGGGCACCCTCCTCACATCGCTCGTCAGCGGCGCGCTGGTGGCCTATGGCATCGTCGACCTGGGCATCCGCCCCACCGGCCTTGGCGACGGTCGGCACTTCCCTGTCGTCTACATGGTGGCGGGTGCGCTACTCGTCGCGTTCGCCGGATACATCCTCTGGCGGCACGTGCACGCGCGCACCCGGCCGCGCAAGCATGACCGCGCGCGCGAGGATGCCCGCCTCGACCGCATGGTGGAGTCGTCAAGGGTGTCATTCGCCGTCGGCCTGCTCTTCGGGCTCCCCGGCGTGTGGTACGCCCTGGCACTCGTGGAGACCACCGGCCACGGCCCCTGGTTCACACTCGCCACCATCGTGGTCTTCAGCCTCATCTCCTACTCGTGGGGCTGGATCCCGATCCTGTGGTTCATGGCTGACCGCCAGGCCGCGCTGCGGAGGCTCACGGCGCTCCGGATGGCCGCCGGCCGGCACCGCATCGCAATCGTCGTGACGGTACTGCTGCTGGTCGGGGCCTACCTGATCGTGCTCGGGGTCCTGACCCTCTAGGGCGCCGGCGGGAGCACCGGTGCCCGAGATGCGGGCAGGACCCGCCGTCGGTCAGGGCTTCGTGGCGAGTTGCGTGGCGGTGACCGACGCCTGGGGCGGCGCCGCCGGGTTGGCGGGGTCACGTGCCGGCAGGCCGCTCGTGGCGTTCTGCTGCATGTTGATGCAGGGGAACTGCGCGGCGCTCATGTAGCCCGAGGAGCCGCTGCTCATCTGCGGCTGCGCCTTGGTCCACGAGGTGCCCTGCGCCGCGTCCGATGCGGCTGCCGTGGTGACGGCAGCGACCATCTGCGGGCTGTACGTCGCCGGAATCATCGGCGTGCCGCCGCTCGGGCGGTTGGTCACGCCAAGTCCGAGTTCGCGGTTGTCGTTCATCCACGGGGTGCTCGCGTTGATCGACCCGAACCAGCCGTCCACGCCGTCCGCCACGATCGCCTTGGCGTGGATGTACAACGCCCCGTCCTCGTCGAGCAGCGGGATCTGCGGAACGACCGCGTTGGGCTTGCCGGCGTAGTTCACCGGGGCCGCGATGGCGAGGATACGACGGAGGCGCGGTGTCATGCGGTGAACTGTGCTTCTGGAGAGGGGATCCGCTTTCGACGGTACCGGAGCCCCGTGCACGGGGTCCTCATGGGGGTCCCGGCGTGGCCCGGGGCAGGCCGGGGCGGACAGCGGGCGCGCCTGCCTACATCGCGACGATGAAGAGGATCACCAGCCCGACGATGAGCACGATCGCCACGGCGGCGAGGACAGGGCGACGGCTGTCGGGCGCGGGCGGGGCCATGGGATCCTCCGGAACGATTGAGGGCCCCGATCGGGGCCCTCGTGGATAGCGGGGGCAGGATTCGAACCTGCGACCTTCGGGTTATGAGCCCGACGAGCTACCAGACTGCTCCACCCCGCGGCGTGTCAGGAATGTAGCACCCAGCCCGCATCGCCGGACAGCGGCGGGGGCCGACCTATGGTGAGGGCGAACCTGGAAAAGGGAGCAACGGGAGGGGGTCCGGGGGATGATGAACCAGCGCAAGCGGATCGTGATGATCGCGCACGACAACCGGAAGCTCGACATGCTCGAGTGGGCGCGCGCGAACTACGAGGTGCTGCGCCACCACGAGCTCCACGCCACGGGCACCACGGGCGGCATCATCGCTGATGACCTGGGGCTCGACGTGCACCGGTTCCTGTCGGGCCCGCTCGGTGGTGACCAGCAGGTAGGCGCGTGGCTGGCCGAGGGCCGGCTCGACGTGGTGATCTTCTTCTGGGACCCGCTCGAGCCGCAGCCCCACGATGTGGATGTAAAGGCCCTCCTCCGCATCGCCGTGGTGCACAACTGCCCCATCGCGTGCAACCGCGCGACGGCGGACTTCCTGCTCACCAGCCCGCTCATCAACGAGGACTACCGCCCGGCGGCGTCCCCGGGTGATCTCGCGCCGGAGGAGAGGCGCATCTCCGAGATCGGGCTGGCCACGCGATAGGGGCGCGTGCGAGGATGGGCTCCATGCGACCCCTTCCCGCACTCGCCGCGGGCGCCGCCACAGCCCTTGCCTTCGCGGCCACGGCGCTTGGCGGGGCCTTCCCCGTGAACCCCGGGGCCGTCGTGGAGGGGAGGCCCATCGTCGGCAGCGGCCAGAACCTGCCGCCGATCGTCGGCACCACGTGGAACCAGGGCGCGTCGGCGTTCCCGCAGGTCTCCTGGTACTACGAATCCGACGCCCTGCCCCGCGACCAGTCGCAGGTGGTCGCCGCGGCGCGGTCGTGGGTGCAGCGCCGGGTGCGCGCCACATGTGCGGGCTCGTCGCCTGCCAACCTGCGGCGCTGCCGCGTGGCGGTGGTGTTCGACCTCGATGACACGCTCATGAGCACGTGGCCCTATGAGAAGGCGCAGGACCCGCCGCTGTCGTTCAACACGGCTACGTGGAACGCATTCGTGCAGGCCTGCGGATACGAGCCGATCCGGCCGTCGATCGACCTGCTCAATGACCTGCGGCGCCAGGGCGTATACGTGGCCATCATCAGCGGGGGATCCGTGGCGAACTCGCCATATTCGCGTTCGTGCCTGCGCCGGAACGGCGTGAAGGGCTGGGACCAGGCGACGTTCCGCCCGACGTCGGCGGCGGCCCTCACGGCCGCGCAGTTCAAGGTGCGCGTGCGCATGGCGCTCGAGAACAAGGGCTACCGCATCATCGCAAGCATCGGCGACCAGGTGAGCGACATGTCGTGGGGCCATCTGGAGCGCGGGTTCCTGATGCCCAACGTGATGGCCCACCTCGCCTGACCGGCGCCCGTGGCCCGGCTGCCCTCCCAGCGGCTGTCGGGTCGTGTCAGCCGACCAGCCGAACGGCGTCGCCCACGGCGACCCAGCCCGGCCGCGCCACCCGGCAGCATGCGCCCGCGTAGTTGCGGCGCTCACGCGCCAGCGCGGCGTGTGCCCGGGTGTCGCGTTCGGCGGTGTCGGGATCGCGGCTCAGAACCCCGGATCGCCGCGTGGGGGCCATCACCTCGATCTCGGCGCTGTCGCCGATGACGAGGCGCCTGCCCATCCAGGCGTCCTCGGGGAACGGGTCGTCCTCGGCCTCCACGATCAGGTTGGGTCGGAACCGCCGCCGGTCGACATCGTCGCCCGCCCAGTCCGACACCTGCCTGATGGTGGCCTCCGCCAGCAGCGCCACGGGCCGGTCGGCATGCGCGCCCGCCGGCGATCGGCGGAGCTCCACCGGCTCGCGCTCCTCGCGCTCGATCGCGGCGCGGACCGCCTCGGCGAGCAGCGGGTCATCCCACGCCATCACGTCCCCCTCGGGCGTCTCCACCATCACGTCGTCCCCGCCGTCGGCGTCCTCGCACCACGCCCGGTAGGCGAGCAGTGGCGGATTGCGCAGGGCGATCACCGCGCTGTCATCGCCCGGGTCGGCCACCATCACCCGCCGGTCGCCGAGCACGCCGAGCGGACCCAGGAAGGCGCGCCGCAGCCGCTCGCCGCCCATCGACGCCACGGGGTATCGCCAGAGGTCGGACACCAGCCCGACCGCCGCGGTGCTACGTGAGGACAATGGCGAGGACGATCACGATGATCAGCAGGATCGCCAGGGTCGCGTAGACGAGCCGCACCGCGCGGTTCGCCCCCAGCGCCACCACCCGGGCGTTCTCGCGCTTCTTCGCGATCACCTCCGGATCGGTCTCGCGCTCCGGCCAGTCGTCCTTCTCGTCGTCGTCCCAACCCATGCGCGCAAGCCTACCGCCGAGGGCCACCGGGGGCGCTGAGCCCCCGGGGAAGACGCGCGGACAGCCGGGCTGGGTGGCACGTGGGGGTGGCGGCGATCGCAGCCGGGGATCCCGCATTTGCGGTCCCCGCAAATGCTGATCCCGTTTCGGCGAGTGGCCGCCACCCCACGTGCCACCCAGCCCGGACCGGTGCGGGATTCCCCGGGGGTTCATCGCCCCCAATGCATGCGCAGAGGGCCTCGCGCATGCATTGGGAGGGGGCCGGGCACGCGAACGGCCCGCGCGCTGGCGGGCCGTTCGGGGACTGCTGATGCCGGGTCGGGCTAGGCGACCTCGGCGAGGCCGCGGACGTCCACCATGCCGGCGAGCTTCTGCAGCGCCTGGTTCTCGATCTGGCGGATGCGCTCGCGGGTGACGTTGAACGTGCGTCCCACCTCGTCGAGCGTGCGGGGCTGCTCGCCGCCCAGGCCGTAGCGGAGCTCCAGCACGCGGCGCTCGCGGTAGGACAGCGAGTTGAGGATCTCCTGCAGGGCCTCATTGCGCAGGGTCTCGTCGGCGGCTGCCTCGGGCGAGATGGCCTTCTCATCGGCGATGAACTGGCCGAACTCCGACTCCTCCTCGTCGCCCACCGGCTTCTCGAGCGACACCGGGGTCTGGGCGCTACGGCGGATCGACTCCACCTCGGCCTCGGTGAGGCCGATCGAGGCGCCGATCTCGGCGTTGCTCGGGTCGCGGCCGAGCTCGGCGAGGAGCTTGCGCTCGGTGCGGTTGATCTTGTTGAGCTTCTCCACCACGTGCACGGGCATGCGGATGGTGCGGCCCTTGTCGGCGATGGCACGCGCTACGGCCTGGCGGATCCACCAGGTGGCGTACGTCGAGAACTTGTAGCCCTTGCGGTAGTCGAACTTCTCGGCGGCGCGCACCAGTCCCAGCGTGCCCTCCTGGATCAGGTCGAGGAAGGCCAGGCCCTGGTTGCGGTAGTTCTTCGCGATCGAGACGACGAGGCGGAGGTTGCTCTCCACCATCTTCTGCTTGGCGGCGAGGTCGCCCTCCTCGATGAGCTTCGCGAGCTCGACTTCCTGCTTGGCCGTGAGCAGCGGGATGCGCCCGATGTCACGCAGGAAGAGCTGCAGCAGGTCGGTGGTGCTCTCGGCCTTGGCGGCTACGCGGCGCGGGCGCTCGGACTCCTCCGCGAGCTTGGCGCGGCGCTCCTGGGCGTCGGGCTCCTCGAGCAGCTCGATGCCCATCTCGTCGATGTGCGTGTACAGGGCCTCGGCGTCCTCCTGGACGATGTCCATGCCCTGCAGCGCCTCGGCAACCTCCTCGATGCCGAGGAAGCCCTGCTCCTGCCCACGGGTGAGGAGGACCTGCATCTCCTCGTTGCCCACGATCTCCTTGAGCGTCATCCTCTTCCGTTCCCTTTGGCCCGGTACTCACCGGGCTCTTCGTCGAGCATTCCCGGGTGCGAGTCGCGCCCGGGGCGTTTCGGTGCCCTCGGCACCTGACTGCCACTTCGCCTGCTCACCCGCCGGCCCTCTCGGTGGACGGGGATCCAACGCGCCGGACGCAGGTCCGGCATGCTGCTCCTGGCAGTGTCCCCACCAGCCCTTATGGGCCGGTTAAGAGGTTCTCGTCACAGGGTAAACATCCTGCTGTGGGGTATCGGGGGGGAACGGCCACTTCCTTACCGGTTCGTGACCATGCGCTTCACGCCCGGGGCAGGCCGCTACCCCGCGCTGGTGCGGGTATTCCCCTGCTCGCCGGCCTGATCGGCGATGCGCCGCAGCAGGTCGGCGGCGGTCCTGCCGATGGGCGTGTCGGGGTCGATGGTGACAACGCGCTTCCACGACTCGATGACGTCCTTGCCGTCGCGCCGGTATGTCGCGAGCCAGCCCCGGTTGAACCACGCAAGCTGGCTCTCCGGGTTGTCGCGGGTGACCCGTGCCAGCAGGGCCGTGCCGCGCGCCATTCCGGTGTCCCCGGCAGCGGCGTCGGCCATCGCGAGGCCGATCACGGGGGCGATGCCCTCCGGGTCGGCGGCAGCGGCCTTGCGGAATGTCCCTGCGGCGGCGTCCTGCTCGCCGGCGCGTTGCTGCGCGGCCCCCAGCCGCATGAGGGCGTCGGAGTCGCCCCCCTCGGCCTCCGCGCGGTAGGCAGTCACCTGTTCCGATGGCGAGAGCTGCGCGATGGCGTCGGGCACGGGCTCGTCGAGCACCACCGCGAGGGGCGGCAGGTCGGTCGGCCCCGTGAGCTCCTCGCCGGGGGCGGCGACCACGCCGATCACGATCGGCTGCGCCGCGTCGGGTGGGGCCAACTGGCTGGTGCCGCCGAGGGCCATGGCGCCGGCGATGACGACGCCAGCGACCACGAGCCCGGCCACGACCACGCTGGCGATGCGGCCGGGGCTCATGCGGGCGCCTGCGACGGACGCCCATTGGGAGCGAGGGCGTCGAGCGCATCACGCACGGCCGGCATCGGAACGCGGGCGATGCCCTCGCCGATCCACGCGCCGTCGGTACGGCTCGCGATGCCCATCTCGATGCCCGGCGCCTCGCCCGCGTCGAGGCAGAGGCGGGCGTCGATGGCCATCTCCGCGCATGCGATCACCCCCTGGTCGCCGGTCCATGGGGCGGCGTCCGCAAGGGCCGCGCCCTCGCCGGAGCCGCGGTCCTCGGCGATGGGCGCCGGCGCGGTGAACCATGCGCCGGGAATTCCTGCGAGCGTGATGGCCACGTCTGTGCCATTGCCGGACATCCCGATGACCAGGCTCGAGCGGGGCACGCCAAGAGCCGACTGCAGCGAAGCGCGCGCCGCGGCTGCGAGCACGGGCAACGCCATGCGGCCCTCGGCGTCGGCGATGAGGGCGACCGCGGGCACCGCGTCGAGGGCACGGGAGGCGAGCCCCGGGAGCAGAGCGTGGAGGATCATCATCCCGGCGACCTGCGGGCGGCAGGTGGGCGAGTCCCCGGCGTGTGCGGCGCGGCGGGCCACCCCTGTGAGGTCGATCGGTCCTGTGGCGTCGAGCGCCGCCGCCACTCCGGGCGCCACGCGATCGGAGAGCATGCGCTGGCGCGCGATCAGGTCGCGCGTGCGGGATCCCGCCGGCAGGCCGTCGCCTGCGCCATCGGAGATCGGTGCCCACGCCTCGGCGCCGGTCTGTTCGTCGCGCACGGCCCACACGGCCATCGAGGGCGAGAGCACGCCGCACATGGTTGCCACCACTCCGTGTGCGTCGGTGGGTGCGAGGGTGATGGACCCCTGCGAGATCAGCGCCGCCGCCTCGCCCTGGTCGGGCGCCCAGCCCTCGAGCATCGCAGCGCGGGCCACCTGGCCGCGCATGGCGGGGCCGAGACGGTCCCAGTCGCACGGCGGGCCGGCGTGGAGGATTACCCGGGCGTCCATTCCGGGCACGAGATCTGCCGCGAGGCCCGCGCCGACCAGGTGCGGTCGCGCGGCATCGAGCAGCGCGAGGGCCTGCCGGTTGCCGGCCTCGATGTCGTCGTCGGCGTACGCGCGGGTGAGCAGTGCGACGTCGGCGAGGTCCCCGCGCGCCGGGGGTGTCCACTCGATGACGATCGGCTCGACGCCCTGTTCGCGCAGCCCCTCGTCGACGAGGGGCGCATCGATGGTGGCGATGGCCAGCGGCATGCCCTGATCGTAGGCGCTCGCGCGGCGCGCGCCCCGGGGTCGGTCAGGCCAGCAGGAAGGCGAACCCGATGGCGATGCCGAGGAGGATGACCCCGACGCGGAACACCGCCTCGTTCAGGTGCTGCACTGTCTTTCCGCCGATCCACCCGCCCGCCCAGGCGCCCACGCCCATGAGGATCGCCGCGCCCCAGTACACGTATCCGGTGAAGGCGAAGAAGATCGCGGCCGCACCGTTCGCGCACAGCGACATCAGAAGCTTGAGGGCATTCAGGCGATTGAGGGTGTCGGTGAGTATAAGCCCGAGGATCGCGATGGTGATGATCCCGAGGCCGGCGCCGAAGTACCCGCCATAGACCGTGGCCACGAAGATGGACACCACCAGCACCGTCCGGCTCATCTCACCGGTATCGCCGCGGGCGCCGATGGTGATGCGCCTCAGGGGCTTCTGGGCGGCGAGCAGGGCGGTGGCGGCGAAGATGAGCCACGGAACGAGCTGCTCGAAGAGCTCCTCGCCGGTGAGGATGAGCAGCACCCCGCCCGTCACGCCGCCCAGGATCGACGTGATAGCCAGCAGTCGCGCCAGGTCGCGGCGTCCCATGAAGTCACGCCGCTGGGCGTACGTGCCCCCGGCGTACCCGGGCGAGAGCGCGACCGCATTCGTGATGTTCGCGTCGAGCGCGGGTATCCCCACGGCCGTGAGCACCGGGAATGTCACGAGGGTGCCGCCGCCCGCCACCGAGTTCACGAAGCCGCCGCCGATGCCGCCGAGGAGGGCGAAGAACAGGGCCCAGATTCCGAGGTCGCCCACGGGCGCGAGCATGCCACGCACCGCCTCCGCCCGCCGTGGCGGGTCCGCTACCGTCCCGCCCCGTCATGGCCCGGAACGGTGACACCACCACGCTCCTCGGTCGGCTCGGCGCCTGGTGCGCGCGCCGCCGCTGGTGGGTGCTCGGCGCCTGGGTGGTCGCGCTCGTCGGGTTGACGCTCCTGGGATCGGCCCTGGGCGGGAAGCCCTCCGACAACCTCTCGGTCCCCGGCCTTCCCGCGGCGGAGGGCGCTGCCGTGCTGCAGCGGGCATTCCCGGGGCAGGGGGCGACCGATGGCCAGGTGGTGATCCGCGCCGAGCGCGGCACGCTGCTCACCGGGCCCCCGCGTGCGGCGATTGCCGAGACGGCAGAGCGCCTGCGCGCCGTGGCCGGCGTGGCGTCGGTGCAGCCGCCCGGCCGGCCCGGGACGGTATCCCCGGATGGGCGCACCGCGCTGATGGGCATCGAGTGGTCCACCCCGCCCGGGGACCTCGGCCCGGCGCAACTGGATCGCGTGCGCGAGGCGGCGCAGCCGCTCGAGCGCGCCGGGCTCACGGTGGCCTACTCCGGCGCGCCCGCGGCGCAGGCCGAGGCGGCGGGCACCGACTGGTCGGCGGCGGTGGGCATTGTCGCGGCGATCGTCATCCTGCTGCTCGCCTTCGGATCCGTCGTGACCATGGCGATACCCGTGGTGGGGGCGCTCGTGGCGGTGGGGTCCGCGCTTGCCGTGCTCGCCGTGCTGCAGGCCGTCACCGACGTCAGCGACGTCGGTCGCACGCTCGCCGTGATGATCGGCCTCGGCGTTTCTGTGGACTACGCCCTGTTCGTGGTCACCCGCCATGCGGAGCAGGTGGCCGACGGCGTGGACGTGCGCGAGTCGGTCGCGCGCGCCACGTCCACGGCGGGCCGGGCCGTGGTGATCGCAGGTGGCACGGTGGCGGTCGCCGTGCTCGGGCTCGCAGCCGCCGGAATCCCATTCGTGACGCGGCTCGGCCAGAGCGCGGCCATTGCGGTGGTCATCGCCGTGCTGGCCGCCATCACCCTCCTGCCGGCCGCACTCGCGATCGCGGGAACCGGCTTGGGGCGCTGGCGCCTCCCGTTCGTCTCGGGACCCCGGCCGGTGGACATCGACGTCCCGCCGGACCGCATGCACGGCTGGGCCCGGTGGTCGCTCATGGTCACGCGCAAGCCCTGGCCGTTCCTCGTGGGCGGGCTGGCCCTGCTCCTGCTGCTGGTGGCTCCCGTGCTGCGGATGGAACTCGGGCAGGTCGATGCCGGCAGCGATCCGCCGGGCTCCACCACCCGCGAGGCGTACGCGCTGATCTCCACGGGCTTCGGCCCGGGCTTCAACGGTCCCGTGCAGATCGTGCTCGAAGGGCCCCTCGCGAAGCAGAGCGCGCTTGCCGTGGCGGATCGGGCGCGCGATCTCGCCGGGGTCATCGAGGTGTCGCCGCCCGTGAGGTCGCCCATCGCCGACGTCGCGTTGATCAGTGTGGTGCCCGGCACGGCGCCCGCCAGCCCGCGCACGACCGACCTGGTCGAGAAGCTCGCCCAACGCCTCCAACCCGTGGCCGGCGCAGGCACGACCGTGTACGCCACAGGACTCACCGCGGTGGGCGTCGACCTCTCCGACCGCGTGGCCTCGCGCCTGCCGTGGTTCATCGGCGTGGTCATCCTCATCTCGTTCGTGCTGCTGATGGTCGAGTTCCGCTCGCTCCTCGTGCCCCTCCAGGCGGCGGTGATGAACCTGCTCTCGGTGGGCGCGGCCTTCGGCGTGGTGGTGGCCATCTTCCAGTGGGGCATCCTGCGTGCACAGATCGGCGTGCCCGAGGCGGTGTCCATCGAGGCGTGGGTGCCGATGATGATGTTCGCGATCCTCTTCGGGTTGTCGATGGACTACGAGGTCTTCCTGCTCTCCCGCATGCGGGAGGGGTGGAAGCAGACCGGCGACCCGCATGGCTCGGTGGCGCTCGGCCTGGCATCGACGGCGCGCGTGATCTCAGCCGCGGCGCTGATCATGGTGAGCGTCTTCCTGGCCTTCGTGCTGAACGACAACGTCGTGGTGAAGATGCTCGGCATCGGGCTCGCCACCGCCGTGCTCGTCGACGCCACGATCATCCGTCTCATGCTCGTGCCGGCGGTCATGAGCCTCTGCGGCAAGTGGAACTGGTGGCTCCCGGGTCGGCGTGGGCGCGACGGCGGGGAGGCGGGGACAATCCCGTCATGACGCCGGACGCCGCCGATCCCCACGAGCCCGGGCCCCCGACCCGGGTCCCGCGACCCGACCGCATCACCGTCACCACAGGCGCCCGCCCGCACACGGAGTTTGGGCACGACGACGTGGACGCCGAGGCCGAGCTGGTGGTGCTGCGCACGGCCGACCACAAGCACTGGGACGGGCTGCTCATGCGTCCCCGCGCCGACGTCGGCGGACGCGCCAGGACGCTGGCCATCATCGTGCATGGCTCCCTCGGCAACTACATGGGCGGCGTGCCCCGCCGCCTGGCGTTCGAGCTCGCCCACCAGGGGTACCCGGCCCTGTCCATCAACACGCGCATGGCCAACTTCGGCGTGGTCTACGGGGGAGGGCTCTTCGACCGAACGCCGCTCGACATGGCCGCGGCCCTCGACCTGGCGCGGGAGATCGGGTTCCAGCGCGTTGTGCTGGTGGGATACAGCCTGGGCGCGAGCATCGTGACGCATTACCAGGCGCTTGAGCACCCGCCCGAGGTGGTGGGGCTCTGCACCCTCGCGCACCCCTGGAGCCTCCCCGAGTCGATGCGCGCGAGATGGACCCGCCTGCGCGCGCAGCCGTCGTACACCGAGATCGCGCGTATGGCGCTTCGAGCCGGGGTGGACCGCGACGGGGCGGATGATGTGGTGGTGGTGCACCGTGGCGCCGGCCCGAGCGACGCCCCCTTCGACGCGGAGGCCTGGTCGCTGCGCTGCTGGTGGCAGTGCCGTGGTCCGGAATCGCGCAACCCCGTATCGGTGGACCGCATCCGTGACGTCGGCGTGCCCGTGGCGCTGATCCAGGCCGGCGACGACCCGGTGCTGCCGGGCGGCGACGGCGATGCCCTCGCCATGGCGGCCGCGTCGGCGGGGCTCGCCGTGCACCTCGAGCACGTGCCGGGGGCCGACCACACCTTCTGGGGCAAGGTGCCCGAGGTGGCCGATCGCGCCGTGGCCTGGATGGACTCCCTGCCGAAGGACGGTCCGGCCGCCCTGCCGCCTCACCGCCCGGCGTCGGGCACTGCCCGGCTGGTCACGATCCGGGGGGAGGACGGATCGCTGCACGACGGCGTGCTCGAGCACGATGATGCCGCCACCCTGGCGCGCGTGGCCGAGGCTGGCCGCCGCACCGCGATCATCCACCTGCATGGCAACCAGGGCAATCTCAGCGTGGGCGCCCTGAGGTTCCTGCGCCGTCCCATTGCCCGCCTCGGGCTGCCTGTGCTCACGCTCGACACCCGAATAGGGAACGTGTCGCAGCTCTTCGGCACCGCCGTGCTGGAGGACGTGCTCGAGGACGTCCGTGCCGCGACCGCGTGGGTGGCGGGGGAGGGCTACGACCACGTGCTGGTGAGCGGGTACTCCCTCGGGGCCACCGCGGCCATGTACTGCGCTGCCCACGAGCTGCCGCTGCCCGTGGTCGGCGTCGTCGGCCTGGGCACCGCCTGGAGCCTGCCCGAGTCGAGTCGCGCCCGCATGGATCGCTGCGGGTCAGCGCCGTCGTACGACGAGCTCGTGGAGCTCTGCCGGCCCTATGCGGATGCTGCGCCGGAGGACGACATCAGCCTCGTCATCCACCGCATGTACCTGCCGGACGACGCCCCGCACGCCGCCGGCGTGTACACGGCGCGGACCTGGTGGCATTCGCGCGGCCCGGATTCACAGGCCGCGAAGGCCCACCTGCAGATCGGCCGCATCAAGGCGCCCGTGCTGCTGGTGCAGGGCACCGAGGACATCATCGTCGACCCCGGTGATGCCGAGCGCCTCGCCGCGAGCGCCCGCGAGGCGGGGCACGACGACGTGACCGTGAGGATGGTGGAGGGCACTGGGCACGACTTCGGCGATCACGACGCCACCTTCGCGGCCATTCGCGACTGGCTGCTGGCCACCGCCTAGGCCGGCACGGGCTCCGGACCCCCTGTGGGGCCCGGAGCCACGCGCCGATGCAAGGGCACCTGGGCGTCAGTGCCCGAAGCGCACCTCGGGGAGCACCTTCGTGAGCCACGTGGGCGTCCACCAGGCCCACTTCCCGGCGAGTCGCAGCGCGACCGGCACCAGCAGCAGCCGCACGAGCACTGCGTCGAGCAGCACGGCGACGCCGAGGATGATCCCCATCTCCTTGGGCGGCAGTGGTCCGGAGAGGGCGAAGGTGAAGAACACCGCCACCATCACTGCGGCTGCCGCGAGGATGACCCTCCCGGAGTGTGCAAGCCCCCCGACCATGGCCTCCTTCGGATCGTGGGAGCGGTCCCAGTGCTCACGTGCCGAGGACAGCAGGAAGACCGTGTAGTCCATCGAGATCGCGAAGATCATCGCGAAGAAGAACACCGGCCCCCAGGCATCGAGGAACCCTTGCGACTCGAAGCCGAGGAAGCCCGCCCCCCAGCCATCCTGGAAGATGAGGCGGGCCACGCCGAACGCGGCGGCGACGGCGAGGAGGTTGGTGATCACGCCGATCGCCGCGACCACCGGGGCCTGGAAGGCCACGAGGAGCAGCAGGAACCCGAGCACGAGGACGATGCCGATGACGATCGGCGTGTACGTGCTGAGGGCCGCCGAGAGGTCGGCCTGCTCCGCTGCCGCTCCGCCGATCATCACACCGGCGGGCAATTGCGCGCGAAGGCGCTCGATCGTGACCGCTGTCTCGGTGGTGGACGGGCCCGTCGTCGGGATCGCCTGCACCATCGCGAGGCCGTCGCCATCGGGCTGCGCCGGCATCGCGGCCGCGATGCCGGAGTCGTCCGCGGCGATGCGCTGCGCAGCCGCCATCTCACCGGCTGGTCCGACGATCTGGAGGGTGCCGGGCGCGCCCGGCCCGAACGCCTCGCTCACCAGCGTGTACCCCTGGCGCGAGCCGTCGTCCTGTGGCACCACGGTGATCGACGGCATGCCGGTCTTGAGCCCGAAGACCGGCACGGCGAGGATCAGCAGCGCGAGCAGGGCCGGGATCCCGAACAGTGCGGGCCGGCTCCATAGCTTCTGCCCCCAGCGCTCGAAGCGCTTCGAGCGGTGCTCACCCGAGTGGGCCCACTTGAGGGCCCCCTTGTCCACCCGCGGGCCCAGCTTCGCAAGCACCGCTGGGAGGAGGGTGAGGGTGGCCAGCAGGATGAACACCACCGAGATCATGATGCCGAGGGCCATCGATCGGAACGCCGGGCTCGGCACGATCATCACCGCCGAGAGAGAGATGAGCACCGTGAGGCCCGAGAAGAGGACGGCCTTGCCGGCCGTGTCCATGGTCTCGGCGGTCGCATCGACGGGATCGCGGCCTGATCCGAAGAGGGCCGCGCGGAAGCGCTGCACGATGAAGAGCGCGTAGTCGATACCGAGCGCCAGGGCGAACATCAGGGCGAAGTTCATTGCCCAGATGGAGACGTCAAAGACGAGGGTTGTCAGGTAGAGCGCACCGGCCGTCGCCACGAGGCCGAGGATCGTCAGCAGGAGGGGAAGCCCCGCCGCGACGAGGGCGCCGAAGGCCAGCACGAGGATCGCCAGCGTCACCGGCCACGAGAGCAGCTCGCTCTTCATCATCGCGGAGCGATTGGCCTCATTGAAGTCGGACCACATGCCCGACGCTCCCGTGAGGTAGACGGAGACGCCCGCGCCGCCGTCGGCGGCCAGCTCGGCCTTCAGGCGGTCGGCCGCGCGGACCATCTCGGTCGCGTTGGCGGCAGCCCCGCCCATCACGACGGCCGTGTGGCCGTCACGCGAGATGGTCTGGCCCGGCATCGGCGGGACGACCTGAGACACCGCCGGGTCTGCCTCGAGCGTGCGCGTGACCCGCGAGACCGCTGCCCCGAACTCGGGCGACCCGGCCACCGCCTCCGGGGAGTGCACCACCACCATGAGCGCGTTCGAGGAGTTACCGCCGAAGTTGTCCTGGATCAACTGGCGAGCTGCCACCGACTGCGATCCGGTGTCCTCCCAGCCTGCCCCGGACAGGGATGTCTCGACGCGGGGTGCGAGGAAGCCCAGTCCGAGGGCGATCACCACCCAGATCACCGCCACCCACTTCCCGTGGGTGGCCGACCAGCGCCCGAGGCGGCCGATCGGACCGACCGTCGACGTCGCGTCGCTCATCGCTGGCAGCCCTCCAGCCTGAAGAGCTTGCGCATCACGAATGACGACGGGCAGTCGCCGAAGGCCACGAACATCCACTGCGATGCACCGACGAATGCGGTGAGGATCAGGAACCACGGACTCAGGGTGACGGCCAGGATCACGCTGAGGATGGTGACGGTGCCCGCCATGAGGAAGAGCACGCGCTCGAGGGGCCAGCGGTTGGGGGCGCTCATCGGGCCACCTCCCCGGCCACGAGCGCCTGGATCTCGGCGAGGTGGCGCTGCAGCCCGCCGCAGATGTGCTCGCACATGTCGAATACCGTCTGGTCGGCGATCTCGTAGATGGTTGCGTTGCCGCGGCGCTCGCGGCTGACGATGCCCAACGAGTGCAGCAGTGCGAGGTGCTTCGAGACGTTCTGCTGCGAGGTGCCGAGGGTCGCGGCGATGGCGCCGACCGAGGCCGGTCCGTCGCGGAGGTGGTCGAGGATGCGGATGCGCATCGGCTCCCCGAGTGCCCTGAATCGCTCCGCGATGAGGTCAGCGAGGGTGTCGGGGATGGGGTGGGGAATCGCCACGTCGGGTCTCCTGGTCAGTTGACGGGATGAACCTACTGAACAACTAAATAGTTGTCAAGATGTATAAGCGGAGGGCGACGCGAGTAGCTGGCGGAAGGGAAGCCCACCCCGCGCGGAGAAACCGCAGGCCATGACGACGCCCCGCACGCTCACCCTGTCGGACGCCGCCGAGGTGTGCGGCACCACCAAGAAGGCGCTCGAGAGGCGCGCCGAGCGCGGCACGCTCGGCGTGGGGCGGCGGGGCGGGGTGCGCGTGGTGGAGGTGGCCGAACTGGTGCGGGTCGGCCTGCTTGACGCCGGCGCCGATGTGCAGGTGCCGGCCGGCGGCAGCGTCCTCGATCGCCCCCTCGCGGTGCTGGCCCGTCGCCTCGCGGAGGCCGATGCCGACCTGGCCGAACTGCGGGCATCGCTCGAGGCCACCGAGGCCGCGCTGCGACGTGCACGCGAGGATGCGCGGCTGCTGAGGTCACGCCTCGCACAGGCCGCCCCCGCGGGCGACCTGCTGGCCGAGACCGCCTAGCTGCTCCATCGCCCCTAGCGGGCCGCCATCCGGCTGCCCGCACCGGTAGCGTGCCGATGGTGGAGGACCTTCCCCAAGGCGACGACGTGGTGGTCGAGCTCCACCCCGGCATGGCCGGGGACGGCTCGCGCGCGCCGGAGGACGACGCCACGCCCGCGCCACCGGCGGCGGACGCCCTCGCGGTGATCGGGGTGCCCGGCGCCTTCGCGGCGCTGGAGGCCCACCGAGCGCTGTCGGCGGGCAGCGACGTGATGCTGCTCACGGGCGACGTCGCCCTTGCCGACGAGGTGGCGCTCAAGCAGCGCGCCGCCGATGCGGGCCGGCTGGTCCTCGGGCCCGGCAGCGACACGGCGATCATCGATGGCATCGGGATAGGCATCGCCAACGTGGTGGCGTCCGGGCGCATCGGGGTGGTGGCCACCTCGGGATCGGGCGCGCAGGAGGCCGCCGTGCTTCTCGACCGATTCGGACTGGGCGTGAGCCGCGTGCTCGTCACGGGGCCGCGGGACCTCACCGATGAGGTCGGGGCTGCCTCGTCGGTCGCGGCGATGCGACGGCTGGCCGATGACCCGCACACCGATGCCGTGGTGCTGGTGGCCGAGGGTTTCTCGGCGCGCGGGGCCGAGGCGGCGCTGGCCGCGCTCGGGGCCTGCGGCAAGCCCGGGGCTGCATGCCTCATCGGCGCCGATGGGCTCGCCGCGCCCGACGGCGTGGAGCTCCACGCCGTGATCGATCAGGCCGTGGCCGCAGCCGCGCGTCGTGCCGGCGCCCGGCCGGTGATCCCCGCGGCGGAGTCCGGCGGCTGGGTGAGCGCAGGGCATGTGCGCGGCATCTTCTCCGGATCGGCGCTATGCGCCGAGGCGGCTGCAGTGCTCGCCGCCCGCCTTGGTCGGGTTGTGTCGAACACGCCCGCCGGGGCGGCGGAGTACCTCGACCCGCGCGACGTGGTGCGCGGCAATGCATGCCTCGACCTGCAGGCCGAGTCGGTAGCGCACGGCACGCCCCACCCGCTCATCGACCCGTCGCGCCGTGCCGCGCTGATCACGGACACGGTGTCCGACCAGACGGTCGCGGTGATCCTGCTCGACGTCATCCTCGGGCGCGGCGCGCACCCGGATCCGGCGGGCGCGCTTGCGCCGGCGATCGCCGAGGCGCTGCAGGCACGCCCCTCGCTGCAGGTGGTGGCACACGTGTGCGGCACCGAGGGCGATCCCCAGGTGCTGTCGCGCCAGGAGGATCACCTCACGAGGGCGGGGGCACGGGTGGCGCCCACGAGCGCCCAGGCGGCGCGACTGGCCGCCGCCCTCGTGCGCCCCGCGCGCTGAGGCCCCATGCGGGTGCGCATCGCCACCTATTCGGCGATGCCGCGCGGCGGCGCGGTGCACGCGCGCTGCCTTGCCGAGGCCCTCGCGGCCCGCGGGCACGACGTGGAGCTCTGGGTGCTGACCTTCGACGGCTCGGTGCTGGCGGCGGGCTCAGGCGTCGCCACGCACCAGGTGCCGCTCCCCCCCGTCGCGGGTGAGGGCGCTGCCGATCGGGTTGACCGTGCCGCCGCCACGCTGGCCGAGGCGGTGCGCTCTGCCCCGGCGGTCGACGTGAACCATGCGCAGGACCTCCTCTCCGCCCGCGCGCTGCTCGCTCTCCGCGCCGATGGGGTCGTGCCGCATGTGGTGCGCACGGTCCACCACGTCGAGGCCTTCAAGGACCGCTTCCTCGAGGAGTGCCAGCGGGCGTCGATCCAGGACGTCGACCGCTGCATCGCCGTGTCGGCGTTCTGGGCCGATCGGCTGAAGGATCAGTTCGGCGTGCAGGCGGACGTGGTGCCGAATGGAGTGGAGGCCGAGCGATTCGGGGGGTGCCCCCTCGGGCGCGAGGAGGCCGCCGAGCGGATGGGCTGGCCGGGACGGACGGTGGTGCTCGCGGTGGGCGGGGTGCAGCCGCGAAAGGGAAGCCGCGTGCTGCTGGAGGCTTTCGCACGGGCGCGTGGGCGCCTCCCGGGCAACCCCCTGCTGGTCGTGGCCGGTGGCGACGGGTTTTTCGCTGATCCGGAGGCAGCGCAGGCGTGGGAGGACGACGCGGCGCGCCTCGGGCTCGTGCTGCATAAGGGGCCGGGCGTGCCGGGCGCCGCCGACGTCGCGCGCATCGGCATCGTGGACGATGACGACATGCCCGTCCTCTACCGGGCGGCCGACGTGCTGGCGTTCCCCTCCACGCGCGAGGGCTTCGGCCTCGCGGTGATGGAGGCCATGGCGGCCGGGCTGCCGGTGGTGACCAGTGACATTCCGGTGCTCTCCGAGTTCCTCCGCGATGGGGAGGACTGCCTCATGACCCCCGTGGGCGACTCCGGACCGCTGGCGCAGGCGCTCGTGCGGTTGGTGAACGATGGCGAGCTGCGCGCGCGGCTCACGGCGAGCGCCCTGCAGACCGCGGGGCGCTACACGTGGGACGAGGCCGCGCGCCGCGCCGCGGACGTCTACGAGCGGCTGCTCGCGCCATGACCGTGGCCACGCCCGGCCTCGTCGAGCAGGGCGCGCTGCGCGTGGCCGCGGTGCAGGGCTGGCCGGGATCTGCCCTCGCGGTGTCGCCGGACGGCGCCTGGGCGGCGGTGGCGCTGCCGGGCCGGGTGCTCGTGGCCCGGCTCCCCGATCTCGATGGCGTTCGCGAGATCGCGGTGTCGGACGTGCGCTCGATGGCGGCCGTGGGCCCCGACCGGCTCGCGCTGGCCCCGCGGCGCGGGCTGCTCGTGATCGACGATCCCCTTGGCACCGCCCGGGTGGGCCTGCGCTCACGCGCCCCCGGCCGGCTGATGCTGTCGGCGGGGGCCGACGGACGACTCGCGGCGGTTGGCGAGCGCGCGGCGCTCCCTCGCGCCACGGT
This sequence comes from Miltoncostaeales bacterium, assembly GCA_030833665.1. Taxonomy (GTDB): domain Bacteria; phylum Actinomycetota; class Thermoleophilia; order Miltoncostaeales; family Miltoncostaeaceae; genus SYFI01. The sequence goes on along the minus strand of JAURGT010000003.1, from coordinate 33,416 downwards.
GGTGGCGCGGTCCGACCTGGCGCGGCGCCGCGACTGGACCGCCACCATCGAGGGCGCCATGGCCGCCGCGTGGCTCGCCGATGGCGACCTCGCCGTGGCGACCGGCGCCGACCTCGTGCTCGTGCGCGGCGGCGAGGAGCACGCTCGCGCCCCCCGGCCACTGGGCGAGCCCATCACCGCCGTGGCCTCCATTCCCGGAGGGGTCGCCCTCGCGGGGCACGGTGAACGCGTGGTGCTGCACGCCGTGCTGCCCGGCGCCGCGCGCCCCGCGATCGAGGTGCACCCCGGAACCGGCCGGGCTCTCGCGGCAGGTTCCGGCATGCTGGTCGTGGCGTCGCGATCACTTGGGGAGCGGGTCACCGTGCACGACCTCGCCACGGGCGGGCGCACGGCGTCGCTGCGCGGAGTGGCCCTGGGCGCGCCCGCGCCCGGGTGCGTGGTGGCAACGGGCCGCGAGGGGACGGTCGTGCTCGTGCCCTGAGGGGGAGTTCGCAGCGGGGCGGGGAATACGCTCGAAATAGTCACCGCTCGTCCCACCCGGAGGTCATCGCAGCATGAAGCTGAACACCAGGTTCCGTCGTCCAAGCGCCTCGATGGTCGTCGCCACGGCCGCGCTCGTCATCGCCGCTGGCGGAGCCGGCGCTTATGCGCAGAGCCAGATCAACGGCAGCCAGCTGGTCAACAAGTCGGTGAAGAACGCCAAGATCGCCGACCGGGCGATCAACAACCGCACGCTGGCCTCGAACAGCGTGCTCGCCAGCACGCTGGCGCCGGGGGCCATCACCACCCGGTTCCGCGAGCAGAATTCGGGAACGCTCCCGGCGGGCCAGGCGACAACGATCTACATCGCCTGCCAGTCGAGCGAGGACATCGTGGGCGGCGGCTTCGGCGGCATCTACCCGACGAGCCCCGTGGGGAACGCCAACCCGCAGGCGCACGTGGCGTTCAGCCGCCCGTCGATGCCCGACGGCGTGATGCCCGTGAACGGCCAGGTACCGACCGGCTGGGCCGTGAGCGTGGTGAACGAGAGCAACACCGCCATGATCGCGTCGGCCTACGCGGTCTGCCTGCGCGCCTAGGGCGGCCTTTCGGCAGGTGGCCCCGCCCGGCGAGAGCGGGCGGGGCCGTCAGCCCCCTTCGAGCTCGCGCGTGACCCGCGCGAGGCCTGCCACCTCCACGGGGTCGTCATCGAGCGCGGGCACCGTGGTGATGGGCGGTGCGTCGAGCGCGCCCGCGATGGCGCGGATCTCATGCCGGTCGGCCGCCGAGCGCGCCCGTGCCGCAGCCAGTGCGTCCGCCGCTCGCGCGGCGAGCCCCTCCGGGTCGGGTGCACCGGCGTCGGCCAGCAGCGCGGCGAGCGCGGCGGGCGGGGCGTCCGCGCCACCGGGTTGGGGGTGCACGCGGTTCACCACCACAGCTCCCAGCGGGTAGCGGTCGTCGCGCAGGCGACGCCAGAGCGCGATGGCCTCGCCGGCAGGCTCCGGCCGCGGTCCGGTGACCACCACGAACCGCGAGGAGTCGGATGCCAGGAGAAACCTGACGGCCGACGCCCGCTCGCTGAACCCCTCGTACATGCCGTCGAACGACTGCAGGAACTCCGAGATGTCGGTGAGCAGCTGGGCCCCCGTGAGCCGCTCCACCACCGACATCACCATGTGGCCGCCCGCCTGCAGGGCGCGCCACCCGGTGCGCCCCACGCCGCCCCGGGGGCCGAGCAGCAGCCGCAGGCCACGGCCCTCCACGAAGCGCGTCATGCGCTCCGGGGCATCGAGGAAGTCGAGGGCGTTCCGGGCCGGCGGGGTGTCCAGCACCACGGCGTCGTAGTGCCCTGAGTCCACCAGCTCGTGCAGGCGCTCCACGGCCATGAACTCCTGCGCGCCGGCCACGGCGGTCGAGAGGTGGCGGTAGATCCGGTTGCGCAGGATCTTCTCGCGTGCGGCCTCGTCGGGGGCCTCGCGCGCCACGAGGCGATCGAAGGTGGCCTGGGGGTCCAGCTGCAGGGCGTCGAGGGTGCCCTCCATGCGCATCCCCGCGGCCTGCACGCGCGCCGGGTCCACCCGGTGCGGGGTGTCGCCGAGGTCGTCGATGCCGAGCGCACTCGCGAGCCTGCGTGCCGGATCGATGGTCACCACGGCTACGCGCGCGCCGCGCGCGGCGAGCCCGAGTGCGAGCGCCGCCGACACGGTGGTCTTGCCGACGCCCCCGGCGCCTGCGACCACCACAACGCGGCGTCCCTCGAGCATCTCCACGAGGTCGAATGCGTTGTTCATCCGGCGCCTCGAACAGCCGGGTCGCGCATGAGCGCGGCGGAGAGCGCCTCGAGCCCGCCGGACCCCGGAGCGAGGTCGGGCACGTGGGGAAGCACGGCGACGGGCAGCCCGGATTCGCGCCCCAGCCCTTCGACCTCCCGCTCGTCGTGGTGGGCCCCGTCGGTCACCGCGATCGCCGCCGCTGCGGCGGCGCGCTCGGCATCGCCGGCTGCGGAGTGGGCCAGAACCGCGCGCAGCGCCTGCGCGTCCGCCGGGCTGAAGGCCGAGCGGCGCACCGCGTTGGCGATGGCGCAGGCCACGGGCATGTCGCGCGCGCGGAGGAGCTCCACCGCCTCGATGGCCTCGGTCACCGCGAGGTCCTCCGGCATGGCCACCACCGCGATGCCGGTGGCTGAGGGGTGGCGCACCACCTTCTCGATCGCCTCGGCCTGGTCGCGGATGGGCCCCGATCCGGCGAGGTCGCGGGCATTCCCGGCGGCCTCGAGAAGGGCGATCCCGTGGCCCGTGGCAGGGGAGTCCACCACGAGGCGGTCCCACACGGGGGCGCCGTCGCGCACCGTCGTGGCGAGGTCCCAGATCTTCCCCAGCGTCACGAGCTCGGCGAGGCCCGGTGCCGCCTGGGTCACCTGGTGGAAGGCCCTGCTGCGGGCCATCATCTCGACAAGGGGCTTCACCCTCAGCTGGATGCTGAGGTACTCCTGGGTGGCGAGCTCGGCATCCACCGTGAGCGCGAAGAGCCCCGGGCGCACCTCCACCGGCTCGTCCAGGGCCGGCGCCGTGCCGAAGAGTGCCTCGGTGCGCGTCTCGGCCCCGACCTCCACGAGCAGCGTGCGATGGCCGGCATCGGCCAGCCCGAGGGCGAGCGCGGCGGCCACGGCGGTCTTCCCGACGCCCCCCTTGCCGAGCACGAAGGCCATGCGGCGGTCGATGAGCGGCGGTCCCTCCATCGCCATCACCCTAGCCCGCTCGTGCCCCCGGGTTCGATGGCGCCGGTCGCGACGGGCAGGACCGCCCCGCCCACCGTGACGGCCGTGGGGCCGTCCGCGCCGATGTCGACCACCACGTCCACGCGCCCCGGTCGGCCGAGGCGGTGGCCCTGCATCACGGTGAGGCTGCCCCGCGGACCCTTCCCGAGCATGCCGCGTGCGGCGAGGCAGGCCCCGAGGGCTGCGGCGGCGCTCCCGGTGACCGGATCCTCGGGGATCCCGATCGGCGCCGCGAAGTGCCGTACCTCGGCCATCACGCGTCCCTCGCCGCCACCGTCCGCGTCGCGCTCCGCACGAAGCGCATAGGCGCTGACGCCGGCCCAGCCCTCGTCGGTGCCGAGAGCACACAGCCCATCATGGTCGGGGGCCAGTGCGTCGAGGTCGCGCACCTCGAGCATCGCCTGCGGCAGCCCGGCGTGCCAGACGGGCGCGTCACCGAGGGCATCCGCGCCCAGCAGGCGCGCGAGGGCGTCTGCGTCCGCCAGGCCATGCGGTCCGGGGCGCGGTCTGGTCATGCGCGCGCCGTGGTCATCGGCCGTCACCGCCACCTGGCCGCCCGGCGCCGACAGCACGCCTTGATCTCCCATCCAGCCGATGCGGCGCAGCACCCAGGCGGCGCCCACCAGGGGGTGACCGGCCATGGGGATCTCGGCGGTCGGCGTGAAGATGCGCAGGCGCGGAGAGGCACCGGGCTCGGCGAAGACGGTCTCGGACACGCCGAACTCGGCGGCCAGCGCCTGCATGCGCTCAGCGGGTGGCAGGGCATCCGCCGTGGCGACCACGAGCGGGTTGCCCGACAGTGGCCCGGTGGCGAAGACGTCGACCCAGTGGAACTCCATGGCGGTAGTGTCCCAGTCCATGGGCTGGGACAGCTGGACCATCCTCGGATCGGCGATCGCGCTGGTCGCACTGGTCGCCCTCGGGTTGGCGTACGCCATCGTGCGCGCCCTGCGGCTCAAGCGACGCGTGGGCGCGAGCTCCGCGCTGATGTCGCCGATCCTTGCCGGCATCAGCGCAAGCGCGTCGCGAATCGAGGACGGCCTGGCCACCGCCGAGAAGGGCGCGCAGGAACTGGCGATCGAGGTGGAGCGGCTGCGGGTGGCGGTGGCCGAGCTCCAGGTGATCAGCAGCCACGCGTTCATCGCCATCAAGGAGATCCGGGGGCCGCTCGGATGGCTGGCGGGCATCCGGGCGCTCATCAAGTACCGCGGCCGATAGGCGTGCGCGCGGCCGTCGTCGACGTCGGCTCCAACTCCACGCGCCTCCTGCTGCTGGAGGGAATCGGCCCGGACGGCGCGGAGGGGGAGAGGGTCACCACCGTCACCGGTCTGCGCCGGGGGGCATCCGCCGACGGCACCGTGGCCACTGACGCCCTCGCGCGGCTTGCTGCCTGCCTCGACGACTACGCGTCGCGCGTCGCGGCTGCAGGGTCACCGCCGGTGGTGGCGGTCGGGACGTCCGCCGTGCGCGATGCGCCGAACCGGGGGGCCGTTGCCGCGCTCGTGCAGGACCGCCTCGGTGCCGAGCTCCGGGTGGTCGGCGGCGAGGAGGAGGCCGCCCTCGCCTTCGCGGGGGCACGCCACGTGCTCGGGGATGCCGGTGGCGCGTGCCGGGTGCTCGACATCGGAGGTGGCAGCACGGAGGTGGTGCAGGGCGGGGCTGACGGACCGCGCCACGCCGTGAGCCTGGCGCTCGGCGTGAACCGCCAGGGGGAACTCATCACCGCTGATCCGCCGCCCGCGGGGGATGTCGCGGCCGTGCGCGAGGCCGCGCGCACGCTGGTTGCGGGCGCGGCCGCTGCCTTCCCGGTGGACGGCCCGCTCATCGGAGTCGCCGGGACCGTCACCACGGCCGCGGCGATCCTCAATGGGCGCTATGACCCCGACGAGGTGCATGGCACCACGGTGACGGCCGGGCAGGTAGAGGACGTGGTCGGCCGCCTGTGCGCGATGGACGATGCCGCGCGTCGGCGCGTGCCGGGTCTGCACCCGGACCGGGCGAACGTGATCGTCGCCGGCCTGGCGATCCTCCTGGGGGCGCTCGCGGCGCTCGGCGCCAACCGCCTCGTGGTATCGGAGCGGGACATCCTCGACGGCATCGCGCTGGAGTGGGCGTCGTCGGGCCGCGCGCCGGGCGAATAGACTCCGCGCGATGGGCACGCAGCCAGGAGATGATCTCGGGGGCCAGGAGGACGCCGTGCACGCGGTGGATGGCCTCGCGGCTGCACTCGCGCGAACCGAGGACCCTGCCGACGACCGGCGGATGATCTTCTCGAAGGGCGAGAACACCCGGCATATCCGCTTCGAGCAGGTACTCGATCGCTGGCCGGTGTTACCCGAGGACTGGGCGCGCCGCGTGGAGGACGCGCGCATCGCCGCGGTCGACCGCACCCCCGGCGCCGCGACGTTCGGGCGCTGACCGCGTGCTCGTGACCGCTGGCCGGAGTGGCGGAACTGGTAGACGCGGGGGACTTAAAATCCCCGGCCCCACGGGGCGTGCGGGTTCGAATCCCGCCTCCGGCTCATGCACCTCCCACCAGGCGGACCCGCGAGGGGCCCGCCTGGTGGAGATGACGATCGGCTATCCGGCCACCGAGCGCTTGAGCTGGGCGCCCGCCTGGAAGCGGGGCACCGTGCGCGCCGGGATCTGGATCTTCCTGCCGGGGTTGCGGGGGTCAACGCCCTCGCGTGCGGCGCGGTGCGACACCGAGAACTTGCCGAAGCCGGAGAACTGCACCTCGTCTCCGGCCTTGAGGGCGAGCTCGAGCTCGTCGAGGACGGCCTGCACTGCGCGGGTCGCCTGGTCGTTGGTGAGGTCGGCTGCACGCGCGACGCGCTTGACGAAGTCGGCCTTGGTCATGGGTCTCCTCGCTTCGGTGACCTCCGGACGGAGGCTGCAGCGATCGCTGCGAAGTGCCGGAAACGCTACCAACGCGCCCGGACGGATCCCCCTCGTGGGCGGCGACAAATGGCTTGGCGCAGGGGTTTTTTCATGATCCGACGCTCCATGAAGCCCACGATGGAGGTCGAGATCGTGGGCCCCGGGCTCGCCGCTGTGAGGGAGTCGCCCGGACGCGGCACGGGCAGGCCACCCGAGGCCGATCGGCTCGACCTGTCGCTGGGGCTCCTGGCATGGGGTGTGCATCGCACGAACGAGGGCGAGGTGCGCGCGGTGGCCGATCGCATCCGCGAGCTTGCCTCGGCCGTCGCCGCGAGTGAGGACGGCCGCGTGCCCGAGGGAACTGTGCGGGTGACCACGCGCACCCAGGGCGTGGTGCCGGTGCAGCTCGGAACGTGGTCGGGTGATCGCGGGCTCACCCGGGTGAAGGCCGAGATCGCGCACTCGTCAGTGGGGCCGGTGCCGCTCATCAAGGGGTCGCCGTCGCCCGGCATGCTCGTGCTGGCCGGGCTCTGCGCCGTGATGGATCAGTCGGAGCGGTCCGACGCGGCGGGACGCCTTGCACTCGCCCTGGGCCTCGAGGGGCTCATCGCCTGGTACGGCGAGGCGCATCGCATGACCCCCGCCCGCGACGCCGTGAAGTCCGCGCGCGCGCACGCGGTCGACCGGCTGCGATCGGCGGGGCACGACCTGCCCCCCTGCCTCTGGGATGCCCCGGCCTAGTCCTCCTGGTGCGGGTTCGCCACGGCGAGCGCGGCGATCTCGGTGACGATCTCCTCGTTGGCGAGGGTCGTCACATCGCCCAGCTTCCGCTGCTCCGACACGTCGCGCAGCAGGCGACGCATGATCTTCCCCGATCGCGTCTTTGGCAGGTCGGCCGTGAGCACGATGGATGCCGGCTTGGCAATGGGTCCGATCTGCGTGGCCACGTGGTTGCGCAGCTCGGTGATGAGGGCGTCGTCGCCCGCCACGCCGTCGCGCAGCGTCACGAACGCGGCGATGGCCTCGCCGGTCACCTCGTCGGCACGCCCCACCACGGCTGCCTCGGCCACGGCGGGGTGGTCGACGAGCGCGCTCTCCACCTCGATGGTCGAGAGGCGGTGCCCCGACACGTTCATCACGTCATCGATGCGCCCGAGAAGCCAGAAGTCCCCGTCGTCGTCGATGCGGCAGCCGTCACCCGCGAGGTAGAACCCGGGGAAGCGGCTCCAGTAGGTCTCGACGTAGCGGTCGTCGTCCCCGAGGATCGTCCTCAGCATCGACGGCCACGGCCGGTCGATCACCAGGTATCCGCCCTGCCCGCGCGGGACGTCCTGGCCGTCCTCGCCCACCACGCGGGCCGAGATTCCCGGCATGGGGCGCGACGCCGACCCGGGCTTGAGCGTGCTCACGGCGGGCAGCGGGCTGATCATGATGCTGCCGGTCTCCGTCTGCCACCAGGTGTCCACCACGGGCGCCGAACCGCCGCCGATGTGGTCGCGGTACCACTCCCAGGCCTCGGGGTTGATGGGCTCGCCGACGCTGCCGAGCACCCGGATGCGGCTGAGGTCATGCACCTGCGGGAATGTGTCGCCCCACTTCATGTAGGTGCGGATCGCCGTGGGCGCCGTGTAGAGGATGGACACCTTGTAGCGCTCGGCGATCTCCCAGATGCGGTTGTGCGAGGGGAAGGCCGGCGCTCCCTCGTACATCACGCTCGTGGCGCCGTTGGCCAGCGGCCCGTAGACGATGTACGAGTGCCCCGTGACCCACCCGATGTCGGCGGCGCACCAGTAGATGTCGTCGTCGCGCAGGTCGAACACCGCGCGGTGCGTGGACGCCGCGCCCGTGAGGTAGCCGCCGGTCGTGTGCACGATGCCCTTGGGCTTGCCGGTGGTTCCCGAGGTGTAGAGCGCATAGAGCATCTGCTCGGAGTCCATGGGCTCGGCGGGGCAGTCGGGATCGGCGGCGTCCTCGATGTCCTGGAACCACAGGTCGCGGTCCTCCGTCCAATCCACCGGATCGCCACTGCGGCGCGCGACGACGCAGTGGCGCACGCCGGGCGCCTGCGCGAGCGCCGCGTCGGAGTTCGCCTTGAGCGGCACCTTCTTGCCCGCGCGGAACGAGTGGTCCTGGGTGACCAGCACGGTCGCACCGAAGTCCTCCATGCGGTCGCGCAGGGCCTCGGACGAGAACCCGCCGAACACCACGGTGTGCGCGGCGCCCAGGCGTGCGCACGCGAGCATCGCGATGGGCAGCTCGAGGATCATCCCCATGTAGATGGCCACGCGGCCGCCGCGCTCGACGCCGAGGTCCTTGAGGGCGTTGGCGAACCGGCACACACGCCCGTGCAGCTCGCGGTAGGTGATGCTCAGGCGGTCGCCGGGCTCGCCCTCCCAGTGGAAGGCCACGCGGTCGCCGCGCTCATGTAGGTGCCGGTCGAGGCAGTTGGCCGACGCGTTCAGCGTGCCGCCCGTGAACCATCGGTAGAAGGGCGGGGTGGAGTCGTCAAGCGCCACATCCCACGGCGAATCCCACTGCAGCCGGTGCGCCTGCTCCTCCCACCATCCGATGGGGTCGGCGTCGGCCCGTGCGTACACGGCAGGGCTGCCGATCACCGCGTAGGTGCACATGCCGGGTGGCGGGGGGTAGGTGACGCCCTCGTGCTGCAGCGCATCGATTGCCGGCCCATTGCCCGTCATCGCGACTCCTTCCGCCATCCCTTATCGTTCCCGAGTGTACGCGGGCCATGTGCATGGCACGCGCGGCAAGGCCGGAGAGGTGCGGGACATGGCGGAATACACGCCGGGGCGCGGTGCCCCGATCGGGGGCGCGAGCCGCGAGGCGCGTCTCAGCGCGGTGCTCGCGCGCTGGCCCGTGCTCGCCGAGGCGTGGGCCCAGGACCTCGAGCGCAGGCGCGTTGACGCGGCGAAGCCCGTCGACGTCTCGCCTGCCGCGCGCACGGGGGCCAACGCCGCCGAGCAGGGGATCACCCCCCTTCAGGCGATCAACCGGGCGCTCGGCCTGCCCGACGAGCACGGCATGGATGAGGTGCAGCGCCGACGCGGCGGGGGGCCCGGGGACGACCCGGGCGACTGACTCAGTCCGGCGCGAAGGGGGTCTCGGCCCCGGGGGTGCCCTCGGGCACCAGGATCACCTTCGGCGGGGCGAGGTACACGGTCGTGAACACGTCGTCGCTCACGAGATCCGACCCCTTGAACACCTTGCGGGTGGTGCGCACGCTGAAGCCCTCGCTGCCCTCGCTGGAGAGCACCTCGCCCTCGGTGACCTCCGGGCTCGTCACCTTTCGCTCCTCCGGCTTGGTGAACTTGAAGCGCTCGCTCGTCTCGCTCTCGACCTTGCGGTCGAACGAGGTCGAGTAGAGGGCGATCGTGATGCTGTCGGCCGCGTTGGTGACCCGCACGAGGGCCGCGGCGTCCCAGTTGTTGGTGATCCTGAGGTCGGGGGTCGGCCACGAGAGGGTGGCCTCGCGGCCCTCGGGGTAGCGGTAGATGTACAGCTGGTGCGCGGTGTGCTCGTTGAGCGTGAAGCCCGCGAAGAACGCCGCGTTGAAGAGCGTGGTGGCCACCTGCGACACGCCGCCGCCGACGGCGTCGACGTAGAGGCCATCGGCCACCATGGGCGCGGCGACGAATCCGCGCGCCTCGGTGCGCCTGCCGAGCACCTTGTTGAGCGACAGCGATCCGCCGGCGGGGATGATGGTGCCGTTGAGGATCGCGCTTGCACGCCTTATGTTCGTGACGCGGGCCTCGCCGGGTGAGTACGGGGTGGTGTAGGAACCCACCTCCTGCCTGATCCCCAGCGAGCGCGCCTTCTCGGTGGTGAACACGGGGGTCGCGTCGACGAATGACGACTCCACGGGGCGATCCTCGCCCACGAGCCCAGCCGCCACGCGCCTGGCATCGACGAGCCGGCCTGCCTTGGACGGTACGACGATCGCCTGCTTGCCGCGGATGGCGTAGCGCGCCGGGCGCGGCACGACTGATCGCTTCGGATACGCGGCCAGCAGCGGCTTCCGAAGCTCCGATGCCGCGATGCGCAGCCCCTTCGGCGTGAAGCGCATCGCGCGGGCAACGTCCCGGGGCGGAAGGGTGGCCGTGATGTCGTCGACCACGACATTCGTGCCACGCCGGATCACATCCCTGGCCTGCGCGACCTGCTGGCGCGCGGCGTCGGTCGTGAGCGCGGGACGCGTCGCCCTGAGCGGCAGGGTGATGGCACGGGGGGTCGCGGAGAGATCGCCGGAGAGCACCGCGGACAGCGCCTTCCGATCGAGCATGCGGCCGTCCTCGGCGGGCTCCACGGTGAAGTTCGCGCCCCTGACCAGCACGGCGGCGTTGCGCTCCGGACGGTCCACCTGGCCGGCGATCTCGGCGACCCAGCCGGCCACGGCACCCTTGCGAAAGCGCGCGCGAAGCGGAACCTCGTTGGCCGACTGCCCGGTGACTGCCTTGAGTCCGCGCACGAGCCGGCTCGGCGAGGCATCCCGCGCCGCCGCGATGGCCGCGTCCACGTCCACGGTGGCGCCGATATCCGAGAGCCGCACCGTCGCGACGGTGCCGCCGCCCGCCTGCAGTTCCACCCTGCGTGCCAGCAGCTCATCAGCGCGTTTGGTGAGTGCCGCCTTCGCCTGCGTCTCGTCACCGCCCATGTCCACGCCTGCCACGGTGGTGCCGGGCGCGATGCCCCCGCCCTCGCCCGCGATGAGCAGGACCACCACCACCAGGAGCACGGCGGCGGCGCCGATGACGACGCTGCGCATGCGACGACCCGCCGGCGCACGGGGAGGGCGCTTGCGTCCCGGCCGGGCATCGTCGGACCCGTTGGGCGCGCGGTGCTCCGGTGCCTGGCGATCGGTCGCGGTGCGCTCGCGCTTGCGCCTCTCGCGCTCGCGGCGGCGCCGTTCGCGCTCTGCGTCCGGATCGCGCTCGGGTCGGCCGGGATCGCTCATGCCGCGGGGCGCCGCGCGCGGTGGGATGGGTTGGTCTGCTGCGTTCTCGTGCCGGTCATGTGGCCGCTCGTGCGCTCGTGCGGGGCATGCGGCTCGGGACTCGTCGCGGCAGATGCACCTCGAGCGGGTGATGCGCCGTGCGATTGCCCGCGCCAAGAGCAGTACCGCGATTCCCCGAGGATGCCCACGATGACATGCTGCCTCGGCGCCACGATGGTCGCGGCGTCGGCGGGAGGATAGGCCACGGCGGTGACGCGCATCGCCGAGCTGGTCGACGACGAACGGACGGCGTACGTGCCCCACTTCCTGAGGCCGCGTGGAACACCGGCGTCAGGCCGCCTGCGGAGCCCCCAGGGGCGCGAGCGCATCCACCGCGGTGATGCCGCTTCGCACGGCGCCCTCCATGGTGGCGGGCCATCCCGTGGCGGTCCAGTTGCCGGCGAGCGCAAGGCCCTCCACCGCAGTGCGCGCGCCCGGCCTGCGCGCGGCCTGCCCGGGCGCAGGAGCGAAGGTGGCCCGCGCGTCCTTGGTGACCGCCCACGCCGAGAGCGTCGCTGCCCGGGCGGCACGCAGCAGGATCCGCACCTCCCGGTCCATGGCCTCGACCAGCTCGACGCGCGGCACGCCCATCTCGGCGCGCGCGGCTGAGAGCGAAAGCGCCAGGTGCTGCCCGGGAGCGCCTTCCCCGGTGATCGCCGTCCGGTCGAACATCCACTGCACAGGGCTGTCGACCACGGCGAGCATCGGGCGGTCGAGCACGGGCCGGTCGTACCAGAGGTGCACGTTGACGATGGGCGACTCCCCGAGCCCCGGGTCGTGGGGCAGTGCTGCAGGGGCTACTGCGCGTGCTCGCGACGGCGGCAGTGCCAGCACCACGGCGTCGGCATCTATGCGCGTGCCGTCGTCGAGGTCGAGCCCGTCGCCATCGGCGCGGGCTACGGCGCGGCCGGTCACCACGCGGCCGCCCGCCCGCTCGATCAGCTGCCGCGCCGGGCCATCGACCAAGTGCGAAAGGCCGGTGATCGCCCAGCCGATCGAGGCCCCGCCGGACGTGCGCATGAGTCCCTCTGTGATGACGAAGGCGGCGAGGGCGGCCGATACGCGGTCGGAGCGGTCGTTGCACGTGGGAAGGACGACCACGTCCCAGAAGCGCTCGATGGCGGCGTCGCGCTGGCCGTGGGCACGCAGCCACTCGCCGAACGTGATGTCGTCGAGCGCGTCGCGCCCGCGCGGGCCGAGCGCCGCGATGGCCGTGAGCGCGCGGAGCGCGCGCACCCGCTCGCCGCGCGTGAGGAGCGCGTAGCGACTGAAGGCCGGCCCCATGTGCAGGGGGGCCGGAAGCCGCCGCGCCGCGAGCAGCCCGTGCATGCCCGCCCGATCGCGGACGTCCACGTGCAGCACCGGCTGCATGGCCGTCAGTCCGACCGATCCGAGGCGCGCGAGCAGCGCCATGTATGCGGTGCAGCAGCCCAGGTGCACGTGCTGGCCGTTGTCGAGCTCAACGCCGGTGCTCGGTTCGGTGAACGAGAAGGCCTTGCCGCCGAGGAATGGCCGCCGCTCCACGAGGGTCACGCGGGCGCCCCGCCCCACGGCCTCCACGGCCGCCGCGATGCCTGCGAGTCCCCCGCCGGCCACGGCGACGCGGGCGCCCTGCAGGCTCACCGGGGCCTCGTGGCCAGCGCGCGCGTGATCGAGCGCGCCATGAGCACCAACTTCCGGTGCCCGGGCAGCGAGACGCGCCCCTGCGTCACGTCGAAGTCCCGCGCCGCCAGCCGCGCGAGGATGTCCTCGTAGAGCGCCGCCAGCATCTGCACGCACATGCGCGCACGCAGGTCGAGCATCGGCAGCAGCATGTGTCCGCTCGCGAAGTACTCCCGGGCGCGCCGGGCCTGCGCCTGCATCAGGCCCCGCATTCCCGGCGTCATGCGGTCGGCCATGATGTCCGCCTCTGTCACGCCGTGCGCGGCCATCTCATCGGCGGGGAGGTAGATACGGCCGCGGAGGGAGTCCTCCTCGACGTCCCGCATGATGTTGACCACCTGCATCGCCACGCCGAGGTCCTCGGCGTGGCCGATGGCCGCGGGGTCGCGGAAGCCGAACACGTGCAGCGAGAGCACCCCAACCGCGCCCGCCACGCGGTCGCAGTAGCCCTTGAGCGCCGGCCAGTCGGGGTAGTGCGTCGTGTCGAGGTCCATGGCGACGCCCTCCACGAGGGCGTCCATGGGCTCGCGCGGGATGCCGAACCGGCGAATGGCGTCTGCAAGCGCGACGAGCACCGGTTCATCCGCCGGCACCGCCCCCGCGTATGCGGCGTCCACGTCACGCCTGCGCGCGGTGACGGCTGCCTCCTTCTCGGCCTGGCTCTCTGCACCGTCAACGGAGTCGTCGCAGAGCCGGCTGAACGCGTAGAGCGCGTGGATTCCCCTGCGGCGCTCCCGCGGGAGGAGGATGAACCCGAAGTAGAAGTTGCGCGCCTCGGCCCGCGTGATCTCGGTGCAGCGGTCGTAGGCCTCCTCGACCGTCACGCGCCCGCTCCGCTCAGCATGCGCCAGGCCACCCCCGCGGCCATCGCCGCGCGCCCGCGCGCGCCAGGTGCCGGGCGCGCGGCGATGGTGTCGTGGTCCTGCGCGGCGATGGAGTCGCACACCCAGAGGCCGCCGGCCGTGAACATGGCGATGTCGTGGCGCAGGCGGCGGGGCACCCGTGTGCGGAGGGGCGCTCCCTCAACCAGTCGCGCGCGGGCGCGGCCAACCTCCATGCGTACGAGCTCCCGCAGCGCGGGGGACGCAACCGGTGCGCGCAGGTCGTCAACGGAGACGCCGAAGAGGTCCATGTCCTCGCGGGGCAGGTACACACGGTCGCGCTCGTCGAGGTCGCGCCGGATGTCCTGCCAGAAGTTCACGAGCTGGAGCCCCTCGCATGTGGCGTCCGAGAGCGCGATGCTTCGCGCGTCATCGATTCCGAGCACGCCCAGAACCATGCGGCCCACTGGCGTGGCCGAGTGCGCGCAGTACCAGAGCAGGTCCTCGTGGGTGTCCCACCGGCTGATGCGCTGGTCGATTCTGTTGGCCTCAACGAGCCGCTCGAACTGCTCCACGGGCAGGTCGCGTCGCCGGATCACGTCGGCCGCGGCGAGGAGCACGGGGTCGCTGCCGCTGCCGTTGATCGCGGAGTGCAGGCCCGCCTCCCACGCGTCGAGCGCCTCCAGGCGCTCCCCCGGCGTCGCCACCCCGGCGTCGCCGATGTCGTCGGTGATCCTGCAGTAGGCGTACACGGCCCGCATGTCGTCGCGCACGTCGCGCGGCGCGAGCATGAAGGCGACGGGGAAGTTCTCGTCGTGATCCCGCGCGATGTCGGCGGCCCGGGCCCGAGCCTCGCCGGTGCTCACGCCGCGTACCGCCCGAGGGCCATGACCGGGAAGTAGAGCCGGTAGTAGTGGTACTTGATCATGAAGTCGAGGGGGAACCCGGTGCCGGTGAAGGCGTCCTCGTCCCAGCCCCCGTCCGCGGCCTGCTCGCGCACGAGCCATGCGATCCCACCCTCGATGGCCGGGTTGCCGGGGTCGGCGGCCATGAGGCCGATGAGAGCCCAGGCGGTCTGCGAGGCCGTGGACGTCCCGATGCCGGCGAGCGACGCATCGCGGTAGCTCTCGATGTCCTCGCCCCAGCCCCCGTCATCGTTCTGGCACGCCTGCAGCCACTCGACCGATCGGCGGACCCACGGCTCTCGCATGTCCACCCCGCATGCGGCGAGGGCCGGCAGCACCGACCCGGTGCCGTAGATGTGGTTCACGCCCCAGCGCCCCCACCACGAACCGTCATCGCGCTGCGTGGCGCGCAGGTAGGCGAGCCCCGCACGCACGGCCGGGTGCCCGACAGGCACGCCGCAGTGCACGAGGGCCTCGAGCACGTGCCCCGTGACGTCCTCGGTGGGCGGGTCGATGACCTCGCCGAAGTCGCACACCGGGAACTGCCCCACCAGCCGGCTGGTGTTGTCCACGTCGAAGGCGCCCCAGCCGCCGTCCTTGCTCTGCATCGCGAGCAGCCAGTCGACCGCGCGCTGGACGACGCTGTCGCCGGGCGGCACGCCGGCCTTGAGCAGCGCGAGCAGCACCTCGGCGGTGTCGTCGGTGTCCGGGTACCACTCGTTGTGGAACTCGAATGCCCAGCCGCCGGCCTCGCCGCGGCGGGATATGCGCCGCCAGTCGCCCTCGCGGGTGATCTCGCGCGCCACGAGCCAGTCGCGGGCGCGATCGATGGCGTCATCGTCTTCGGCGGTCCCGGAGTCGTGGATCGCGATGGCCGCGAGGCAGGTGTCCCACACGGGCGAGATGCACGACTGGATGCGCAGCCGGCCATCGCGGCGCAGCGCGAATGTCGAGAAGCCATCGAGGGCCCGCTCGATGACCGGGTGGTCGAGCGGCATGCCCAGCGCATGCAGCGCGATGATCGAGTAGACCCACGGTGGCTGGATGCCCGCCCAGGATCCGTCGACCTCCTGGCGGTCGAGGATCCATCGGCGGATGCGCCGTTCCGAGGCGCGCCGCACCGAGGTGACCGGCCATCGGTTGTAGGTGCGCGCGAGCGGCATGAGTCGCCGCATGGTCGCCGTGAGCGGTCCCGGGGTGCGGGGCGGAGGCCCGTCCACGCTGCCCGGCGACTCGGCGAAGATCTCCTCCACCGAGGGCTCCTGCGGGAAGGTCGGGTTGCGCGAGAGCACGACGAGCAGGGGCACGAACGTGCCGCGGGCCCACGAGGCGAACCGGTACACCGATAGCGGCGCGCGCGGGGGCATCAGCATGAGTTCCGGCGTGGCGGCGGGCAGCGACTCCCAGGGGTACTTGCCGAGCACCGCGAGCCAGAGTCGCGTGAAGAAGCGGGCCTTGTTCGCTCCGCCCAGCACGAGGATACGGTTGCGCGCGCGGCGCATCGGCTCCGATTCGGCGGGCACGCCCGCGAGGCGGAGCGCGTACCAGGCCTCCACCGTCACGCTCAGGTCGCCGGCTGCGCCGTGCCACACCGGCCACCCTCCGTCGTCCCCCTGCGTGGCGAGGAGCTCGGCGGCGATCTCGCGGCGGTCGTCATCGGTGGCGCGGCCCAGTGCCTCGAGCAGGAAGAGTTGCTCGGCCGTGATGGATGCGTTCGACTCGAGTTCGCCCCACCAGTAACCCGAGGGATCCTGCAGCGCGCGCAGGTGCTGGGCGCCGCGGTCGGCCGCAATGCGCGCCGCCGCGTGCAGTTCGCCCCGGGTGATGCTGCTCGTCATGCCGCCACCATGCCACGCGCCCCGGCGCGCTCGCGGAACCAGTGCACGGCGTCGTCTACCGCCCGGCCGACGTCCGACTGGGGGAACCCGAGCTCGGTGATCGCCCTGTGCGGCGAGAAGAACATCCGCGTGCGCGCGATGAGCGCCCCGTCCAGGGGCGCGCGCGGTTCGCGTCGGAGCAGTCGACCCTCCACCAGTTCGTCCAGGGCGGCGGCGGCGATGGCCACGGAGTGCGGTATGCGCCGCGTGGGCGGGGGTGGTCCGCCGGCGCGGTGAACCATGCCGAGGATCTGCTGCAGGCTCATGTTGCCCCATGCATTCCCGAGGATGTACCGGCGCCCCGGCTCGCCGCGCTCGAGGGCGAGCAGGTGGCCTGCCGCGACATCGCGGACGTCGATGATGTTCAGGCCGGTGTCGACGTATGCGCGGATGCGTCCCGCCATGGCGTCGACGATGAGTCGGCCGGTGGGCGTGGGACGGCGGTCCCCAGGGCCGATCGCCGCCGTGGGGTTCACCACGTAGCCCTCGAGCCCACTCGCCACGGCGCGGCGCACAAGCGACTCCGCTTCCACCCTCGACTGCTTGTAGGCCCCGATCACCTGCGTCGAGGGCTGGAGGGTCTCCTCGTCTCCGTGGGTGCCATCCCCGGGGAGGCCGATGGTGGCCACGGAGGACGTGTGCACCATCGGCACGCCCGCTCGCCGTGCGGCATCGATGACCACCTGCGTCCCGCCGACGTTCACCGCGCGCACCTGCGCGGCCCGGCGTCGGTTGAGCGAGTGGATTGCCGCCACATGGAAGATGGCCTCGGTGCCATCGGCGGCGCGGCGCACCGCTGCCGGGTCGCGGACGTCGCCCTGCACCGGCTCGATGCCATCGGGCAGGGCGCTGACGGGCGTGCCCCCCGGGCGTACGAGCCCGCGCACCTCGAAGCCGGCATCACGCAGGTGCGTGGCCACGTGGGATCCGACGAATCCCGTGGCCCCGGTCACCAGCGCGCGCCTCATCGGGCATCACCCAGGGCCGCGGCAACGGCCGGCACGAGCCCGCGCCGCGCGGCGCGGGCACCGCGTGCGAGGCGTGCCCACGCCGCGATGTCGGATGGCCGACGGATGAGGCGGCCGGCCACACGCAGTGGGTGGACATCGCCGCGATCATCCACCACGCCGGCGATGTCCGGCAGCACGTCGTCGGCCCGGTCGGTGACGGCCCGGATCGCCGCGAAGGGGATTCCCGCCCGCGCGCAGGCGCGCGCGGTGCCCGCGCTCTCCATGTCGACTGCGAGGCCGTCCAGCGCCCGCCGCTCCGCTGGCTGCGACACCACGCGATCCGCGGTGACGAGCGTGCCCCGGCGGGAGCCGGCACCCAGGGCGAGTGCGAGATCGCAGTCCCAGGCATCGCCCGTGAGGGCATCCCTCACGCTCTCAGGCACCACCACGTCGCCGCGCTTCAGCGAGGGATCGAGCGCGCCGCAGAACCCGACGGAGATCGCTGCGGTCACGCCGTCCGCGATGGCTGCGCTCGCGCGCTCCTCCGCCGGACCGGCGCCCATCCCCGTGACGATCACGCGCACGCCGGGGCCGGCGAACCGGCGCAGCATGCGCTCCTCGGCCGGCACGGCGCACACGAGCGCGACCACGCCGCGACCCATCGCCGCCCTTCCCCCCGGCTCACCCGCGCGCGAGCGCGAGCAGGTCCTTCGGGCTCGACATGGCGTCGAGGATGGTGGTCGCCTCGTAGCCGCAGTGCATGAGGCAGTTCGCGCAGCGCGGGTCGCGGTCGGTGCCGTACTTGTCCCAGTCGGTGTCCTCGAAGAGCTCGCGGATGCTGCCCACGTGCTTGTCGGCCAGCAGGTAGCAGGGCGACCGCCATCCCTCGACCGTGTACGTGGGCATGCTCCACGCCGAGCAGCGGTACTGGCGCTTGCCCTGCAGGAACTCATGGAACAGCGGGTTGTTGTAGAAGGGGATGTCGAGGCCCTCGCAGCGCTCGTGCACCTCGGCGTACAGCGCCTGGGCCTCCGTACGCGCGAGGAACTGCTCGCGGTCGTGGGTGACCGACTCGTAGTCATACCCCGGGGAGGTGATGCACCCCTCCACGCCCATGTCCTTGAGGTACGTGAAGAGGTCGACGTACTCCTCGGCCGGCGTGCCGCGGAAGATCGTGGTGTTCGTGCACACGCGATAGCCGCGCGCGATGGCCTCCCGCATGTGCGCGGTGGCCTTCTTGAACACGCCCTGGCGGTCGACGGCGTGGTCGTGCACCGACTCCATGCCGTCGATGTGGACCACGAAGGCGAAGCGCTTGGTGGGCTCGATGCGGTCGAAGGCCTTGTTCATCAGGATGCCGTTGGTGCAGAGGTACACGAACCGGCCCTGGTCGATGATTCCGTGGACGATCTCGTCGATCTGCTTGTGGATCAGCGGCTCTCCGCCCGGGATGTTCACGATGGGCGCGCCGCACTCGTCGGCCACGCGAAGGCATTCCTCCACGGTCAGGCGCTTGTGGAAGACGTCCTTGTACTCCTGGATGCGACCGCAGCCGGTGCAGGCGAGGTTGCACAGCTCGAGGGGCTCGAGCATGAGCGTGAAGGGAAACCGCTCCTTTCGCTGGAGCAGCTTCTTCTTCGCGAGGTACGTCGCCATGCCGAGCTCAAGGGCAATCGGTCGTCGCGGCACGCTGGGCTCCTGGGGTAAGTGCGGAAGGGACGGCCGAACGGTAACCCACGCACCGGCGCAGCGCCATGCCCCGGACCCGCGGGTTACGCGCCGGGGGTCCCGCGGGCTAGCTCTGCCGCGCGAAGGCCGTGTCGGCGATGGCCGCGAGGTCGTCGACCGGGCCCGGCAGCTGGTGCAGCAGAGCCATGGCGCGACCATGGGACTCGGCGGCGAGCTCGCGCGCGCGATCCATGCCGTGCAGGCTCGTGTAGGTGACCTTCCCCATGCGCTCGTCCGCGCCCACGGCCTTGCCCATCTCGGCCTCCGACCCCGCCACGTCGAGGATGTCATCGACGATCTGGAACAGCAGCCCCACCTCGCGCGCGAACGCCCGGTAGATGGCCTCCTGCTCGGGCGGCGGGGGCGCCAGCACCAGCGCGATGTGCACCGACACGGCCATGAGGCGGCCGGTCTTGAGGGCGTGCATCGCCGCGAGCGCGTCCGCTCCGCCAGAGCCCGCGCCCTTGAGGTCGAGGTACTGGCCGCCCACCATGCCCGCAACGCCGGTGGCGCGGCTCAGCTCGCGCAGGATCCCCACCTGCACGGCTGGCCCGCCGCCCTGCTCCTCGCACACCAGCCGCATGGCCTCGGCGAATAATGCGTCGCCCGCGAGGATCGCCACGTCCTCGCCGTACACCACGTGGCAGGTCGGCACGCCGCGTCGCAGGTCGTCGTCGTCCATCGCGGGGAGGTCGTCGTGGATGAGCGAGTAGGTATGGATGAGCTCGATGGCCGCCGCCGAGGGCATGAGGTCGGCCGGATTGCACCCGAGGGCCTCGGCCGTGGAGAGCGCCAGCACGGGGCGGATGCGCTTGCCCCGGGCGAGCAGCGAGTAGCGCATGGCCTCGACCAGGCCCTCCGTGCCGCGCGCCTCCTCCGCCTCGCGCGCATTGGGCACGCTGAACCAGAGCCCCTCGAGGTAATCGTCCACCTCCTGGCGCAGGTGGTCGGGGTAGTGGGCGTGGACGGTGCTCGTGCCGGGCTCGGACATGGGGCCGCAGGGTACCCGGCTGGTACCGTCGCCCGCCATGCGCGCCCTCGTGCTGCACGGCCCGGACGACCTGCGCCTCGAGGAGGTGCCCGTGCCCGTGCCCGGTCCCGGTGAGGTGGTGCTGCGCGTCACGGGCGCCCTTACCTGCGCGACCGACGCCAAGATGATGCGGCAGGGCGGCCATCCGGCCCTCCCGCCCAACCCCGCGCCCTTCGGCCACGAGGCCTGCGGCGTGGTGTCAGCGGTGGGGGCGGGAGTCACGGGCGTGGCGGAGGGCGACGAGGTCGTGGTGGCCAACTCGGCGCCGTGCGGGGAATGTCCGCCATGCCTGGTCGGCCGACCCTCGCTCTGCGAGTCGATCGTCTACCTCTCGGGTGCCTTCGCGGAGTACCTGCGGGTGCCCGCTCGCATAGTCGAGCGCAACCTCCTGCCCCTGCCCCCGGGCCTGCCCCCGCGCAGGGCGGCGATGGTGGAGCCGCTCGCGTGCGCCGTGCGCGGCGTCGAGCGCGTGGAGGCCGGCGCGGGCGATGAGGTGGTGGTGCTGGGCGGCGGGGTGCAGGGCACGCTCATCGCCGGCCTGCTGGCAGGCCGCGGGTGCCTGGTGACGCTCTGCGACCCCCATGCGCCGCGGCGGGCGCGTGCCCTCCGCTTCGGCGCGGAGCGCGCGATGGACGCCCCGCGGGACCCGTCGGCCGTGGATGCCGTGAAGGCCGCGCATGGCAGCGGCCGTGGCCCTGCCGCCGTGGTGGAGGCCGTGGGGCGCCCCGAGGCATGGGAGGCCGCGGTGGCGATTGCCCGACCCGGTGGCGAGGTGCTGCTGTACGGCGGGTGCGCCGCGGGCACCACCGTGACGCTGCCCACCTTCCCGCTGCACTACGGCGAGCTGGCGATCCGCGGGTCGTACCACCACACCCCCGACGCCGTGCGCGAGGCGCTCGCCCGCCTGGCGGCGAACGACGCGCCTTACGACGAGCTGATCGGCGAAGAGATCGGCCTGGCGGACGTCGCCGGGGTGCTGCGGGCCGGGTCGGGCGAGAAGCGCCCGGTTCGCACGGCCCCCTAGGAGTTTTTGGAGATCAGCCTCTTGAGCTCGTCGAACTGCGCGGCCTGGGCTCTCAGCGACGCCAACTCGGAGTCCTGACGGCGAACGAGCGTGGCGAGGTCCTTGAGGGCCTCCTCGAGCTTGGCGATGGCGGCCTCGACGTCCCCGCCGGCACGACCCGATCCGCGGGGTCGACCCCGTCGCGTGCGCGGCTCGAGCGCCACTCCGCGCTTGCGCGCGATGCGGTAGTAGTTGGCCGCCACCGTGCCGGCGCGTCGGCCGGTGCGCCGCGAGATGTCCTCGAAGGCGTCGCTCTTCGACATCGCGCCGCCCGCGGTCATCGTCTCCACCTCGGCGAAGATGGCCTCGGCGACGCCACCGCGCGGTGCCCCGCCGTCCAGCGCTGGGGCCGCGCCCTCGGCGGACGTCGGCGGGGTGCTTGCGTTGTCACTCATCGACCTGTCTCCCGGTAGTGGTCTGCCGGGTTAATACACATGTCACTTACATGTGTCAAATCCGATATATAAATCATGACAGGGCCAGGTATTCACCCTGCATTGAACACGGCGAGGGTCGCCGTGAAGCCATGCAGGTGCGCGCGTCCGCCAACTGGTCCGATCTCGCCATTGCAGAACAGGCCGGCGAGCGGGACCGGACCGAGCACGTCGGCCACGGCCCGTGCATCGTGGTCCGGCTCGGGGAACATCCGCGTCCCCCGTCCGTTGCAGGTGAAGAGGAGTGCGCCCCCCGCGGCTCCGCCGGGCATCGCGCCGAGCGCGCGCCGCAGGTCGGCATCGGCCGACTCGTGGTCGCGCACCTGCAGGCGCATCACCTGGCCCACCCGCGCGCGCTCACCGAGTGCGATGGCCCCCGATGACGGGTCGCCGCCCAGGATGCCGCGGATCAGGAAGTCGCCCTGCTCGAGTTGTGGCTTGTTGCCGTCCTCCACGAGGCCCGCGAGCACGCCCTGCTCGACGAGCGCGCGGTCCCCGGCGGGGAGGTCGTCGACCACCGCCTGCACGCGCTCCAGCGCGGGGCGCCCTGCGAGCTCCTCCACCACGCCGTCGTGGCAGGCCGTGATGGTCATCTCGGGTCCGACGGGCCGGCACCCCTGCGAGACCACCGCATGGGCGCCGGGCACCACCACGCCCACCGCACCCTCTGCGAGCACGTGCTCGCCGAAGATGAGCCGGTGCTCGCCCGGCCCCCGTCCGCCCGATGCCATGCCGCCGATCACGGTTCGCGCCGCGGGCTTTCCATCGGGCCCGTGAAGCGAGTCCGGCGGGAACGAGAAGGGGTCGGCGAGGAGGATCACCGCGTGGTCGGTGTCGATCTGCTCCGGCGCATGCGGATCCACCTCCGCGGGCCAGCCCGTGAGCACCGGCACGCCGTCCTCGTCGAGCCCGGGGTCGAGCACGAATGGCTCGAGGGCGGTGTCCGGGAGGGCTGCCGCCCAGAGCGACAGGCCCGGTGGTGCCTCGACTTCATGGCCGGTGCCGATGACGGCCTCCGCCGTGCACCCGATCAGGGCTCCGGGGCCGAGCTCGGAGTTGACGATCGCGGCGATGCCGGCGGCGTTCGCCATGAGGTCCGGGGTGGCGAAGAGCACCACCAGGTCGGGCCGGCGATCGCCGAGCTCGCGGCGCACCGCCGCGCACGCCTCGCGGGCGGCATCGCCGGCGTGCGGGAGCATGCTGAGAGCCGACGCGAATGCGTTCACGGGGCCAGTGTCCCGCAGGTCGCGCGGGAGTGCCGTGCCTACGGCAAGCCCGACTGCGCACGCGGGCCACTTGACACGCATGCCGTGGGCTGGTCAGGTTCCCGGAGATGCGCCATCACAACGCCCCCGAGCGACCCCAGTGAACCGTCGGCCCTCGCTCGCGGGCGCATCACCGCGATCGCCGCCGCCGGGCTCGCGACGCTCGCTTGGCTCCTCACCGTGTTCGTGTGGACCTCCACCTCGAGGGTCACCGAGACGGGCGGCTTCGCATCCGTGACCGTTGCGACCGTCCAGAGTCCCGAGGGCACGATGCTCGTCACCGACGCGCTGCTCGACAGGGTGGACGCCTACGCCGAGGCGAATGGCTACGCCTTCACCCCGACCGCGCGCACGCAGATCGAGGACGCGCTGTCGCAGGTGATCGACGGCGCCGAGCTCCCCGGCCTCATGGGCCCGGCGATCGAGGAGGCGCGCCAGGCCTACGCCGCTGCGCCCGACGGGCCGATCACGCTCGACTTCGCGAGCCTCAGGCCGCTCGCGGTGGAGAGGGTGCAGCAGGTCAACCCCGGCCTCGTCTCGCGCATCCCACCCGCCGGTGATCTCACGGTGACCGTCCAGAAGCAGGAGGTCCCGCCGGTGCTCCGGACGATCGAGGAGGCCAGCGGCACCCTGCGGTGGTCCCCCGTGTGGCTTCTCCTCATCGCCGTGGCGCTCGGCGCCCTCGGGCTCTGGGCGTCCGCCACCCGCGGGCGGATGCTCATGGGCTTTGGCATCGCCTCGATCGTGATCGCGTTCGTGCCGCTCGCGATGTACCTGGCCATACCGCCGATCACGGCGTCGTTCGCCGAGGCCGGGAACCCGGCGGACCTGGTGTCCACGGCCACCGTGGCGATCCTCTCGAGATGGTGGATCGCCCTCCTGGTTGCCGCGCTCGTGGGCGTGGCGCTCGTCGGCGCGTCCGTCTACATGGGGCGGCGCCCGACACGGCGGCGCGGCCCGGTGGTTCTCGGGCGCTAGCCCCGGGCCGGCGGCCCCTCCGCGGCGTCGAGGGGATCGATCAGCGCGTGAGCCTCGAGGGCCCGGTCGCCCGGCACCATGATGTCGCGTGGCCCGCCGGCCAGGAAGTCCGGAACGTCGAAGCCGGCCATGCGGCGCACGTACGCGGGGATGCCGGCATCGCCCAGCATGCCCTGGATCATCTCCGCCTCGGGCTGGTTGCGTGCGATCGCCACGCGCACCCACTGCACCTCGGGGCGCGCCGGGCCCCCGCGCCCCGCCGCCGCCGGGATCGCCAGCAGCGCCCCGAGTGCGAAGCCCACCACGTGCAGCCAGTGGGCGGTGTCCGACTGCGCGCCCGAGAGGGCCGCGATGGTCTCCCAGGCGATCCACGCGGCGATGAGGATCCACGCGGGCAGGCCGCCACGGCGCGCCGCCCCGGTCCACGCCAGGTGCAGGCGGGCCTTCGGAAAGAGAACGAGGTAGGCGCCCAGCACGGCGGCGACGATGCCTGATCCGCCGATGACCGGCTGGGGCGACGCGGCGTCGAACCACGCCTCGGCGATGAACGCCAGGTAGCCCACGCCGATCACGAACGGGAGGAAGCGCGCCCGCCCGAGGCGCTCCTCGAGCGACGGCGCGAAGACCCAGATGAACACGAGGTTGCCCAGAAGGTGCCACCACGAGGCGTGGAGGAACTGCGCGGTGAGCGCCTCCGCCCAGGGCGAGTGCTCGGACGAGAGCAGCACGCACGGGTCGGCGGCCACGGGGCCGCCCTGGCCCGTGAGGTGCGCCGGCACCATGCCCCAGCGGCAGGCGAGGGCCTGCGACGAGTCGTCGATGTTGCCGTCGTCCGGGCGCAGCGCCTGCACGAGCCACATCACGGCCCACGCGGCCATGAGGGCATATGTGAGGACGGGAACGCGCGGGCGCGGGAGGTCGTCCGAGAGGATCCGCGCCATGGCGCCCCCCTCTAGCCGAGGATGTGCATGAGGAGGGCCGCTTGCACGTGCAGGCGGTTCTCGGCCTCGTCCCACACGGCCGAGCGTGGCCCGTGGTAGACGGAGCGGGTGATCTCCAGTCCGTCGTGCGCCGGGAGCGGGTGCAGGGCGACGGCGTCGGGCGCGGCGGCGTCCATGAGCGCCTCGTCAACCCGGTACGGCGCGAATACCCTGAGGCGCTCGGCCTCCTGGTCCTCGTCGCCCATCGACACCCAGACGTCGGTGTACACCGCCTTCGCGCCGTCAACGGCCTCGCGGGGATCTGTGACCACCCACACGCGGCCGCCGCGCTCGCGCGCGATGGCGTCGGCCCGCTCCACCACGTCGGGGTCAGGCAGGTAGCCGTCCGGGCAACCGGCCACGACCTCCATGCCCATGAGCGCCCCTGCGACCATGAGGGAGTGGCAGCAGTTGTTGCCGTCGCCCACGTACGCCGCGCGCACGCCTGCCGGGCCACCGAAGCGCTCGCGGATGGTCATGACATCGGCGAGGCCCTGGCAGGGGTGGTGGTCATGGGTCAGGGCGTTGATCACCGGCACATCGGCGTGCTCGGCGAGCGCCACCACCTTCGCGTGGTCGACCGTCCGGATGACGATGGCGTCCACGAACCGGGAGAGCACCTTCGCGGTGTCCTCGATGGTCTCGCCGCGTCCCAGCTGCATGTCGCGCCCGGCCAGCACCACGGGGTGCCCGCCGAGGCGCGCGATGCCGACCTCGAACGAAACGCGCGTGCGCGTGGAGGGCTGCTCGAAGATGAGGGCAATGCTGCGGCCGGCCAGCGCCTGCGGCCACTCGGGATCGGCCTTGAGCTGGTCGGCGAGGTCGAGCACCTCGCGCACCGCATCGGCGGGGTGATTCATGAGGCTCAGCACGGAGCGGCCGGCGAGGGCGGGATGGGGTGCGATCTGTGGCACCGCATAAGCGTATCGCGAGGTTCGAGGGCGTCCCGTCCGGCGCATCGGGCACGATCGAAGTGTCAGGCCGTCCGAGGAGGCGCTGTGTCCGCAGGGTGGTGGGTGCTCATCGGCATCGGGGCATTCCTGGTGCTCGTCGCCATCTACGACGTCCTGCAGCGCCGGCACTCGATCCTTCGGGTGTTCCCGGTAGTCGGGCACCTGCGGTACGTCCTCGAGGCCTTCGGCCCCGAGCTGCGCCAGTACATCGTCACGAGCAACGAGGCTGAGCGTCCATTCAGCCGCAACCAGCGGCGCTGGATCTACGCCAGCAGCAAGCGCCAGAACAGCTCGTTCGGCTTCGGTACCGACGCGGACTTCGAGCGCTCGCCCGGCTACCTCATCATCAGCCCAGCCGCCTTCGCGGCGCCACCTCCTGAGGGCGGTGACCCCGAGGACTGGCCGCTGCCATCGGCAAAGGTGCTGGGCGGACCGCGCGAGAGGCCGAAGGCCTTCCGCCCGGCGTCCGTGGTGAACATCTCGGGAATGTCGTTCGGGGCGCTGTCGGCGCGAGCGGTGGAGTCGCTCAACGCCGGGGCGGCGCTCGCCGGCTGCATGCAGACGACGGGCGAGGGCGGGCTCACGCCGTACCACCTGCAGGGCGGCGACCTGGTGATGCAGTTCGGCACGGGCTGGTTCGGCGCGCGCGATGCGCAGGGGCGCCTCGACCTGCCCAGGCTCGTCGACCTGGTGGAGCAGAACCCCATCCGTGCGATCGAGCTCAAGATGAGCCAGGGGGCCAAGCCCGGCGTGGGCGGCATGCTGCCCGCGTCGAAGGTGACGCCCGAGATCGCAGCCATCCGCGGCGTGGAGGTCGGCAAGCCGTGCATCAGCCCGTCCGTGAACCCGGAGTTCTCCAACGTGGACGAGCTGCTGGACACGGTGGAGCGCATCGCCGAGGCCACCGGGCTGCCCGTCGGCATCAAGTCTGCCGTGGGTGATGCGCGCTTCTGGTCCGATCTCGCCCGTCACATGGATGGCGGATCACGCGGCGTCGACTTCATCACCATCGATGGAGGGGAGGGGGGTACCGGGTCGGGCCCGCTGGCGTTCGTCGACCACGTGGGCCTGCCCTATCGCCTCGCCCAGGCGCGGGCGCTCCGGGCGTTCGCGGAGCGCGGAATCCAGCACCGGGTCGCGTGGATCGGCAGCGGAAGGCTCGGCCTGCCCGAGGAGTCGATCATGGCCTTCGCGCTCGGGGCCGACATGATCAACGTGGCGCGCGAGGCCATGCTCTCGATCGGCTGCATCCAGGCGCAGCGGTGCCATACGGGGCACTGCCCGAGCGGCGTGGCCACCCAGTCGGCGTGGCGCCAGCGCGGCATCGACCCCGCGCTGAAGTCGGCCCGCGCGGCGGCCTACGTCATCGCCCTCAGGCGCGAGATCACCCGCCTCGCCCGCTCCACGGGCGTCGAGCATCCCGCGCAGATATCGCTCGACCACATCGAGGTACTCGAGGGCGACGTGCTCACCCCGGTGGCCCAGCGCTTCGGCATCACGCCCGGTTGGGCCGTGCCGGTGGAGATCTAGGCGCCCTCAGCCGCTGGCGAGGGGTCCCTCGGTCCAGCCTGCGCCGAGGCACATGGCGAGGTCGATGTCGGCGGGCGACGCCACGCCCTCATCCGCCAGCCTGCGGGCCTCGTCCATGGCGCCCGCGTAGTAGACGGCCGCGACCACGGGCTCGGTTCCGGTGGGCTGCGCGTCGCCGTCGGGCACCAGCCCGCCACCCGACTTGCGGCCGAGTTGCCCCGCGGCAACGAGCGGCGCGAGGGTTCTGGCGTCATCGAAGCGATCCCCGTACGCCACCTCGAGGTCGCAGCGGATGCTCTCGAGAACATCGAGGCCCACCAGGTCGCCGAGGGCGAACGGGCCCATGGGCGCAGGCCCGCCATCCACAACCATGGCGTCGGCCGCGCGGCGGTCCACCGGGGCGCCGGCGGCAGCGCGGTAGGCCTCGGCCATCGCGCGCACGAGCACCCGGTTCACCACGAACCCCGGGCACTCGCGCACCCGCACCGGTGTCTTGCCGAGATCCTCCGCCAGCGCGAAGGCCCGGGCCACGGCCTGCTCATCGGTGGCCGCGCCGGCGATCACCTCGACCAGGCGCATCGTGCTCGCGGGGTTGAAGAAGTGCAGGCCCACGACCCGGGATGGGTTCGCGGTGGCGTCGCCGAGCGCCGTCACCGACAGCCCCGACGTGTTGGTGGCCACCAGCGCATGGGGACGCACCACCTCGTCGATGCGTCGGTGCACGGCGGTCTTGAGGGCGACATCCTCCGGCACGGCCTCGATGACCACGTCGACGTCGGCGAGGTCGTCTATGCCGGCGACGGCGCACACACGGGCGATCGCTTCCTCAGCGGCAGCAGCGTCAAGGCGCCCGCGCTCAACGCGCCGCGCGCCGAGGGTCCGGGCCCGATCGACGCCCTGTTCTGCGCGCGCGAGGTCGGCGTCGGCCACGAGCACGTCCATGCCCGCCACCGCGGCCACGTGGGCGATCTCCGCGCCCATGGTGCCCGCCCCGATGATCCCGATGGTCGTCACGCGCCGAGCCTAGCGGGAGCGTCCGGGCCGGCTTCTAGTTTTCCCTAAACCGGATTGCCGAGGCCGGCAGAGCGCAGGAACACCGTGATCGAGAGATCCGAGCACCACCACGCCACGGACGCCGCGCTGGCCGCGCGGTACCGGCAGCGGCGCCTTTCGCTGCTCGTGATAGTGGTGCTCGTCACGGTGGTGCCCATCGTGGCGCTGGGCACGTGGTGGATGTGGCCGTTGCTGGTCATACCGGCCGCGCTCGCGGCCCCGCTTGCGGGCGGCACCGGCCTCATCGCCACGCTGCTGGCCTGCGCCATCGGCCTGGCCGCCGCGTCCGGCGGGCAGGTCACCTCGGCAGAGGTGCTCATGGGCTTCGTCGCCGTCATCGTGGTCGCGGCTTTCGGCGCCGCCCACGCGGGAATGGGCCAGGGCGTCATCGCGGCGATGCCGTCGTTCGGACGCGGTGGTGATCGCCCCGTCGGCCCGACGCCGGGCGACGTGTTCGACATCATCGCCGCGCGCGACTGCCGCCGCGCCGCCGAGACCGGCACCCCGGTGTCGGTTGCCATCGTCGCCGTGCCCCGCGTGGCGTGGATCGCCGACAACTGCGGCGATGACGTGCTCGACCACCTGCTCGAGGCCTGCTCTGGTGCGGTTGCGGGCGTCACCTCGGGATCGGACCTCGTGATGGAGCAGGCGGATGGCCGCTACGTGGCGCTGGTGCCCGGCCCGGCCGAGGCCGC
Organism: Miltoncostaeales bacterium; assembly: GCA_030833665.1. Lineage (GTDB taxonomy): Bacteria > Actinomycetota > Thermoleophilia > Miltoncostaeales > Miltoncostaeaceae > SYFI01. Next base: position 4,348 of record JAURGT010000003.1, on the reverse strand, counting down.
GCGCGAGCTCGCGGAGCGCGTCGCCATGGCGCTCGAGGGCGTGGCCGTGCGCGACCGCGACGGGCTGCGCGTGACCGCCGGCTCGGTGGGCATCGGCGTCGCGCAGTGGCGCGAAGGGGACGCCGGGCCGGATGTGCTCATCGAGCGCGCCGGCGCGGCGCTGCAGCAGGACATGGCGCGCGACGCGGCGCCGGGCGACGATCAGGTCACCGGCGAGTTCCGCTCCGCCCCCATCGCCGACGCCGCATGACCCTCGCCACGGCGGCGCCGAGCCCGGCGCCTGCCACCACGTCGAGAGGCTCGTGATCGGCTGCGGCCACCCTCGCCGCGAGCCCCGTCATGGCCGCCACGAGAGCCGCGCCCCCGAGAAGCCGGCGCTGCCGGGCGACCACCAGTGCGATGGCCATCGACGATGCGGCGTGACGGCTCGGGAAGCCGCCTTCGCCGCGCGAACCGGGCCTCGGGCGGTCGATGGCGTCACGCGCCACCTTCGCCGCCATTCCCGCCACGGTGCCGGCGGCCGCGGCACGCACGCCCAGCATTCGTGATCCCGGAAGCACGATGAGGCCGAGCACGAGCCCCTGGAACGCCGGCGCCATGGCGTCGGCCGCGAGCCGGGCGTACTCGTGCCCGCCGGGGACGGACCCCACCATCGAGCGCATCTGCCTCCCGGCCTTGCGATCGACCGCGAGGATCGCCGAGGTGAGCTCGGGTGACGACATGCGGCGCACGCTACGACACCCCCCGCCGGGCCGCCCGACTAGGCTCGCGCCCGTGATGCCCCGGGCCATCATCGCGCTCGCCGCCGCGTCGGCCACCACCGCCGTGCTGCTGGTCGCCGGGTGCGGGTCGTCGAGTGCGGGCGGGTCCGCGGCCCAGGTGACGCCCGCCGCCGATCGCCCCGCCGCCGTGCCGGTGTCGGTGCCGAGCCTTGACGGGCCGCGTGACATCACCATCGGCAGGCCCGGCGCACGGCCCACGGTGGTGAACCTCTGGGCCTCGTGGTGCGGACCCTGCAAGGAGGAGATGCCCGCAGTGCAGCGCTTCGCCACGGCCAACCCCGGGGTGCGCGTGGTTGGCATCGCCATCGACGACGCGCCGGACGCCGCCCGCGACTTCGCGCGGGAGGTGGGCGTGAAGTTCCCGCTCGGCGTCGATTCGGACGATGGCGTGGGGGATGGCTACGGGGTGACCGGCCTGCCCACCACGTTCCTGCTCGACCGCCAGGGCCGACTTGCCAGCACGTGGGCGGGCCCGGTGACCGAGGATGACCTCACGGCGCTGGTATCAGGGCTCGGCGAGGGTTCGTGATGGGTGCAGGGAGCACGATCGAAGAGCGCGTCAGGACGTACTGCGCGCGCCACGGGCTGCTTCCGCGCCGCCAGGGCGTGCTGCTGATGGTGTCGGGTGGCGCTGACTCGACCTGCCTCATGCATGTGGTTGCGCGCATCCATGACGGGCCGGTGCACGTGCTGTCGGTCGATCACGGCCTGCGCGCCGACTCCGCCGGCGAGGCGAGTGACGTGGCCGACGCCGCCCGCGCCCTCGGCCTCACGGCGCATGTCGAGGCGCTCGGACTCGCCGTGGGCCCGGCCACGCTGGAGCGCGCCCGCGATGCCCGCCACGCCGCCGCGGAGCGCGTGCGCGTGCGCGAGGGGCTCAATGTCATCGCCACGGGGCATACCCTCACGGACAACGCCGAGACGATCCTCTTCCGCGCGGCCCGCGGCACAGGGCGCACGGGTGCTCTGGGCATCGCGCCACGCCGTGATCGCCTTGTGCGCCCCCTGCTCGGGCTCACTCGCGATGAGGTGCGCGACTGGTGCATCGCGAACGCGCTCGTCTTCATCGACGACCCATCGAATGACGACCCGTCAACCGCCCGCGCGCGGGTGCGTCATGGGCTCGTGCCCGCCCTCGAGGCGGTGCATCCCTCGGCGCAGCGCAACCTGGCGCGCCTCGCCGACCTGCTCGCCGACGAGGCGGCGGTCGTGGATGCCGCCGCCGATGCCGCCTGGCACCGCACTGCCCGGGGCGCCGGCATCGAGGCGGCCGCCCTGGCACGCGAGCCCGTGGCCATCGCGCGGTTGCTGGCACGCCGGCTGGTCGCCGCTGCCGGACTGCCCGCCGCCGCGGGAGAGTCGGCGGTGCTCGATGAGGTTCTCGCCCGCGCCGCGGCGGGCACCGGGATGAGCGAGGTGCCCGGCGGCATCGTTGCCGTGGACTCCGGGGTGCTCGTGGCCGAGGCCCGGGCCACGCAACCGGCCGCCGTGGCCGAGGCGCAACTGGGCGTGCCTGGCGCGGTCTCGCTGCCGGGGCTCGAGATGCGGGCGGCGCCTGGGGTCGCCGCCGCCAGCACCCCGGCGAGCGCCTGGGTGCGCCCGACCGGTCCGCTCGTGGTGCGCGCCCCGCGCCCGGGGGACCGCATCGCGCTTGCCGGCGGCGGGCACCAGACCGTGGGCCGCCTCCTGCAGGCCGCGGGCGTGCCGGCGCGCCACCGCCCGGCGGTGCCGGTGGTAGCCAGCGCGGATCGCGTGCTGTGGGTGGCCGGGCACCGGGTATCGGCCGACGCCCTCGCCGATCCCGGCGAGCCTGCCGTGAACCTGCTCGTGGTGCCGTCATGAGCGAGCGGGAGCCCGGGGACGTCATGGTGTCGCGCGATGACCTCACGGCGCGGGTGCGCGAGATGGCCGCGGAGATCTCGGTCGACTACGCGGGTCGCGACCTTCTGGTGATCGGCATTCTCAAGGGCGCCGTCTTCTTCACGGCCGACCTCGTGCGCGAGCTCGGCATCCCCTGCGAGATCGACTTCATGGCGGTCTCGTCCTATGGGTCGGCCACGCACTCGTCGGGCGTGGTCCGCATCACGAAGGACCTCGACGTGCCCGTGGAGGGACGCGACGTGCTGCTGGTGGAGGACGTGATCGACTCCGGGCGCACGCTGCGCTACCTCATGCGGAACCTCGCTGCGCGCGAGCCGGCCTCGCTCGAGGCCTGCGCCCTGCTCAGCAAGCCGGCCGCAGACCGGCTCGACCTGCGGACTCGGTACGTGGGCTTCCACCTGCCCGATGTGTTCGTGGTCGGGTACGGCCTGGACGCCGGCGAGCGCTACCGGGAGCTGCCCTACATCAGCGTGCTGTCGTAGGCGGCCGTCGGCGTCGGTGATCGCGCCGGACGCTGCTACCCTCGTCGCGAGTAACCGAGCGGGAGAATACCGCTGAGCCGCTTCTTCAAGAGCGCTGCATTTCCCATCCTGATCGTGATCCTGCTGGCCTTCGTGGCGCAGCGGCTCGTCACGTCGTCGTCGCAGCCGGCCGAGCAGCCCACCTTTACCGGGTTCCAGAAGGACCTGACCGAGGGCAAGGTCTCCAAGGTCACGATGCAGACGAAGAACCAGGAGCTGGAGGTCACGCTCAAGGACGGCAAGACGTACGTCACGGGCTTCCCGGACAACTACGGCGCGCAGGTCACCGACAGCATCGACAAGGCCGACATCCCGTTCGTCGTCGAGGGCCGCGGCGGGTCGGCTTGGTGGGGCTTCCTCATCACGCTCGCGCCCTTCCTGCTCTTCTTCGTGTTCTGGATCTTCCTGATGAACCAGATGCAGGGCGGCGGCTCGAAGGTGATGAGCTTCGGCAAGAGCCGCGCCAAGCGCATGGCGGTGGACCAGCCGAAGATCACCTTCCGTGACGTCGCGGGCGCTGACGAGGCCGTCGAGGAACTCGAGGAGATCAAGGAGTTCCTCGAGAACCCCAAGCGCTTCCAGGCGCTCGGCGCGCGCATTCCGAAGGGCGTGCTGCTCTACGGGCCCCCGGGCACCGGCAAGACGCTGCTCGCGCGCGCCGTGGCGGGCGAGGCCGGCGTGCCGTTCTTCTCCATCTCGGGCTCCGACTTCGTGGAGATGTTCGTGGGCGTCGGCGCCAGCCGCGTGCGCGATCTCTTCGAGCAGGCCAAGCAGAACTCGCCCTGCATCATCTTCATGGACGAGATCGACGCCGTCGGCCGCCACCGCGGCGCCGGCATGGGCGGTGGCCACGACGAGCGCGAGCAGACGCTCAACCAGCTGCTCGTCGAGATGGACGGCTTCGAGGCCAAGGACAACATCATCCTGATCGCGGCCACCAACCGGCCGGACATCCTCGATCCGGCCTTGCTGCGGCCCGGTCGCTTTGATCGCCGCGTGGTGATGGATGCACCCGATGTAAAGGGACGACGCCAGATCCTTGACGTGCATGTGCGCGGCAAGCCGTTGGCGACCAACGTCGATCTCGATGTGATCGCCAGGCAAACTCCAGGCTTCGCCGGCGCCGACATTGGAAACCTGGTCAACGAGGCGGCTATCCTCTCC
>JAURGT010000039.1 GCA_030833665.1 Miltoncostaeales bacterium | reverse complement strand
CGGCTTCGAGCGTGTCGGACTGGGCGGTTTTGCCCCCTGTGCGTTGTTCCTGGGGCGGATCGGCGGCGTTCTGGGGACTGCGGGGGGTGGTGATGTGTGTCGTGAGCAGCGCCAGGTCGGCGGAGTCGCCATAGCGCACCTGAAGGTCGGTGCCCGTCTTCTTCTCGTAGGCCTTGAAGACCGGCTCCATGTACTCCTCCTCGCGGCCCGAGTAGACGGTGAGCGACCCGCTTCCGCCCGCCGCCGCGGTGGTGTCACCACCCGAGCCACCGCCGCATGCCGAGAGCACGAGCACGGATGCCAGGGCGGCGATGGATGCGCCGATGATGGCGCGCGGGCGAATGGTCAACAGGTTCTCCTCGGGAGTCGCGGTGAATTCCGGCAGCGACTCTATAGGTCATTCCTGTTGGATAAAACCATCAGGGGGTGAAGGCCACGCTCGGCTCGCCCACGTACTCGAGCCCGATGCGATCGCCCGTGTCGAACGGCGGGCGTCCCATCACCCGGCAGCGCACGGGGCATCCGCGGCTGCTCGTGACGATCACGGCGTCGTGGCCGTAGTACTCGATGCGCTCGACGATCGAGTCGCCGCCCTTGCACGCGTGGATGCACTCGGGGCGGATCACCACCTCTACGCGGCCGTGGGCGGGCCGTGCCAGCGGCACGCGCCCGACCGGCGTGAGCGCGACATCCCCCTCGGCCTCGGCCGGCAGCAGGTTGGCGTCGCCCACGAACGTGGCCACCTGGCGGCTCTCGGGGCGCTCGTAGAGGTCGTCGGGCGTGCCCACCTGGGCGATGCGGCCGTCGAGCATGAGCGCTACCTGGTCGCCGATCAGGAAGGCCTCCTCCTGGTCGTGCGTGACGAACACCGCGGTGGCGCCGGCCGCGGCCAGAAGCCGGCGCACCTCGCCGCGAAGCTCGGCGCGAAGCGGCGCGTCGAGGGCGGAGAAGGGCTCGTCGAGCAGGATCAGCGAGGGCTCGGCGGCGAGAGCACGGGCGAGCGCCACGCGCTGCTGCTGCCCGCCTGAGAGGGTCGCGGGCATGCGGTCGGCCGTGCCTGTGAGGCCCACCAGCGCGAGGGCGCGTTCCACGCGCGGGCCGCTGCGCTCGTTGCGGGGCAGGCCATAGCCCACGTTGCCCCCCACGGTGCGGTTGGGGAAGAGCGCAGGCTCCTGGAACACCATGCCGATGCGCCGCTTCTCGGGTGCCACGAAGCACTCAGGTCCCGACACCGTGAAGTCGTCCACCACCACGATCCCGGCGTCGGGGCGGTCGAGCCCTGCGATGCACCGGAGCAGGGTGGTCTTGCCGCAGCCGCTCGGGCCGAGCAGCGCGAGCACGGTGCCCGCCGGCACGTCGAGGTCGATGCCCCGGAGCACCGGGCGACCACCCAGTTCGCGCCCGAGCCCGTGCACGGCAAGGGCAGATCCACGCGGATCGCTCCGCATGGGCACGGCCGGGCACATCTCGACATGCGGCGGGAAGTTCTCCATCGCGAGCCCTCACGGTAGCGCCAGATGGCCTGTATCGGCAATGACCATCGCCCAAAATATGACAGGGGTCACGCGCTAGCGTTGCCGTGACATGGGGGAGGCGACGGTGACGAATGGCGGAACGGGCCCGGCGGTGAGTGCCGAGGGGCTGGGGCGGCGCTACGGCAAGGGCGAAGCGGCCATAGATGCACTGGCCGAGGTGACGATCGCGTTCCCACGAGGGCAGTTCGCCGCGGTGATGGGCCCGTCGGGGTCGGGGAAGTCCACCCTGTTGCACTGCCTCGCCGGCCTCGACCGGCCGACGTCGGGCACGATCACGATTGACGGCACGCCGCTCTCGGGACTGTCCGACCGCGACCTCACGGTGCTCCGCCGCACAGCGATCGGCTTCATCTTCCAGTCGTTCAACTTGCTGCCGATGATCAGCGCGCGCGAGAACGTGGCTCTTCCGCTGCGCATCGCCGGCGAGGGCGACATCGACGAGCGGGTGGAGGCCGTGCTGGCCGACGTCGGGCTCGCCGACCGCGCCACCCACCGGCCGGCGGAGCTCTCCGGCGGGCAGCAGCAGCGCGTGGCCATCGCCCGCGCGTTGGTGGGCGAGCCGACGGTCATCTTCGCGGATGAGCCCACGGGCAACCTCGACTCTGCGAGCGGGCAGGAGATCCTCGACCTGCTCCGCCGCGCGGTGGATGAACGCGGGCGCACAGTGGTGATGGTCACGCACGACCCGCGCGCGGCCAGCGTGGCCGACAGGGTGGTGCTGCTGTCCGACGGACGCGTGGTGATGGACCGGTTGGGCATGGACGCCGACCAGGTGTACGACGCCGTGCGCACGCTCGACCCGGCGTGATCCGCCTCATGCTCGCCGGGCTGCGCCAGCGCAAGCTGCGCGCGGCGCTCACCGCCATCGCGATCCTGCTGGGCGTCGCGATGGTGACGGGCACCCTTGTGCTCACCAGCCAGATCACCCGGGCCTTCGACGAGATCTTCCAGGCTGCCAACTCGGGCGTGGACGTGCGGGTGTCGCCTCGCGTCGACTTCGAGTCGGGCGGCCTTCGGAACGTGCCCACCCTGCCCGAGTCGATGGTGGCCGAGGTGCAGGGCGTGGACGGCGTGAAGAAGGCCGTGCCCGAGCTCGCGGCGCTGGGCTCGCCGGTGGTGAACGGCGAGTACGTGCAGTCGACGGGCGCGCCGTCATTCGTGTTCTCCCTCACGCCCGATCCGTTCCGCGCCACGCAGTTGTCGTCGGGGCAATACCCGACCAAGGACGGCGAAGTGGCCGTGAACGAGGGGCTGGCCTCGTCGCAGGGGCTCTCTGTGGGCTCGAAGCTCGGCGTGGCCACGCGCACCGGCGTGAAGGAGGTGACCCTCACGGGCACCGTCACGTTCGCCAACGTGTCGTCCATCGGCGGCACCACCATCGTCATCGCCACGAAGGACGACGTGCAGCGCTGGTTCGGGCTCGAGGGCCGCATCAACTCCATCGCCGTGCAGGCGGAGCCGGGGGTCAGCCCGGCGGCCCTGGCGCGGCGCATCTCCGCGGAGCTTCCGAGTGGCGTGGAGGTACGCACGGGCCAGCAGGACGCTGCCGACCAGGCGAAGCAGACCACCGAGGCCATCAACACGTTCCTGCGACCAGCGCTCCTGGCGTTTGGCGTCATCGCCCTCTTCGTGGGCGCCTTCATCATCTTCAACACGTTCACCATCACGGTGGCGCAGAGACTCCGCGAGCTCGGGCTGCTGCGCACCATCGGGGCGAGCCGCCGGCAGGTGATGGCCTCCGTGGTGGGCGAGGCCTTCGTCATCGGCCTCGTCGCCGGCGTGGTGGGTCTGTTCGCGGGCTACGGGTTCGCAGCGCTGCTCGTATGGGTGTTCGACATCCTCCTGCCGGGCGGGATCCCGGTGGCATCGGCGCAGCTATCGCTTGGCGTCGCGCTCACGGCCCTGCTCGTGGGCGTGGTGGTGAGCGTGGTGGCGGCGCTCATCCCCGCCGTGCGCGCCAGCCGCGTGCCGCCCGTGGCCGCCCTGCGCGAGGGGGCGGAGATCCCGCGCGGCCGGTTCTCGCGCTTCGCCCCGGTGGTGTCGGGGCTCATCGGCGTGGGTGGAATCGCGATCATCGTCCTGGCCCTGCAGTCGCAGGGCGCCGCCACGCAGCGCCTGCTCGTGATGGCGCTCGGATCGCTCCTCGTGTTCATCGCGATGGGCGGCCTGCTGCGCTATCTGGTGCCGTCGCTCGCGCGCATCATCGGGTGGCCGCTGGAGCGCACGCCGGGGGCGTCGGGCAGCCTTGCCAGGCAGAACGCCACTCGTAATCCCGCCCGCACCGCGGCCACCGCCGCGGCGCTGATGATCGGCATCGGTCTGGTGGCGTTCGTGGCGGTGTTCGCGCAGGGGCTCAAGGCGTCGGTCACCGGCGCCATCGACACCACGCTGCGCGGCGACCTCATCATCTCCGGGAAGAGCTTCCAGGCCATCCCGGAGGCGAGCGTGGCGGCGGTGAAGACAGTGCCCGGGGTTTCCGACGTCGTGGCCGTGCTCACCGATCCGGCGCGCACCGAGACCGGCACCCGCACTACGGTGTTCGGCCTCGATCCCGAGGCCGCCGCCCGCGGGCTGGCGTTCGAGTGGGTGAACGGATCGAGCGACGACCTTCGCACCCTCGGCCCCGGCGAGGCCGTGATCGAGAAGGCCTTCGCCGATGCAGTGGGTGCGAGCGTGGGCGAGCAGGTGCGCCTGCGCACCGGCGGCGGCGGCACCGGCTCCTACCGGGTGGCCGGGATCTTCCGCGATCGCATCCTCTTCGAGGATGGCGTGATCGTGTCGCAGGCCGGATTCCGCCGGGCGTTCACGGCGCGCGACCCCATCTTCGTGCTTGCGGCCGTGGATCCGGGCAAGGATCCCGTGGCGGTGAAGGAGGCCGTGGCCACGGCCCTCACGCCATTCCCGGTGGCGGAGGTACGCACCAACGCCGAGTACCGCGATGAGATCAGCAGCCGGGTCGACTCGATTCTCTACCTGCTCTACGTGCTGCTGGCCATGAGCGTGGTCATCTCGCTCTTCGGCATCGTCAACACGCTGGTGCTGTCGATCACCGAGCGCACGCGCGAGATCGGCATGCTGCGGGCCATCGGGCTCACACGCTCGCAGCTGCGGCGCATGGTGCGCTACGAGAGCGTCATCACCTCCGGCATCGGCGGGGTGATCGGCATCATCCTCGGCGTGGTGCTGGCGTGGGTCTTCTCGCTCGGCCTCGAGGAGGAGGGCATCGTCTTCAGGGTCCCGTGGCTGCAGCTGGTGGTGTTCCTCATCGTGGCGATCCTCGCCGGGATGCTCGCCGCCGTGCTGCCCGCCCGCCGCGCATCCAAGCTCGACCCGCTCGACGCCCTTCACTACGAGTGAGCCGCCGCGCACTTGCCCTGGCAGCCGCGACCCTGGCATGTGCCACGACACTTGTCGGGGCGGGATGCGGCGAGAGGAAGTCCGAGGCGGCGGCCCCGGCAGAGGGCGGCCCGGCTGCGCGCCTGGTTGCTACCGCCGACCACGGCGCCGAGGTGCTGCTCGACGAGTCCGTGGCGCCGGGGCGCAGCGTGATGGACGCCCTTCAGGGCGTCACCCCCGTGGAGACCGCCTACGGCGGAGGTTTCGTGTCGTCGATGCTCGGCAGGGGCTCGTCGTCGTCCCCACCGACCGATTGGTTCTTCTACGTCAACGGCTTCGAGTCGCCGGTGGGGGCGCGGGCCGCCGACCTCGAGGCCGGCGACGTTGCCTGGTGGGACCACCGTGCGTGGCAGGGGATGCAGAGCGTGCGGGCCGTGGTGGGGGCGTGGCCCGAGCCATTCGTGAGCGGGGCCGGCGGGACCCGGCCCACGGTGGCGGCCGACGCCCCGCTCGCCGGTGCGCTGCGTACGGCGGGTGCGCGGGTGGGCGGCGGCGCGAGGGCCTTCCGGGTGCGCGTGGGCACCGATGCCGCGCTGTCGGACCGCGATGCCGCGTGGCGCGCGATCGGCGGCGACCCCGGTGGCAGCAGGCTGGCTGGCGGCATCCGCGACGGGCAGGTGGTGCTGATGCCGCCGGGGGGCGGGTCTCCCGCGCCTGAGCCGACTGCGCGCGCGGTTGCGGTGCTGGTGCCCGCGGGTCCCGCGCCATCAGACGGCGCCCTGCTTGCCGTGGCGGGCCTTGACGCCGCTTCGGCCCGTGCAGCCGCCCGCACCATCGCAGCGCGCCCCGATGTGCTGTCGTTGCGGTACGCCGTGGCGTTCGATGCGGCGGGGCAGCCGATGAGGGCAGCGGGGAGGACGGGCCCATGAGCTCCGCTGACGACGAGAACTGGATGCGCAGGGCGCTTGACGAGGCCGCGCGTGCACCCGCGCACGGCGACGTGCCCGTGGGTTGCGTGATCGTGCGCGATGGGTCGGTGGTGGCGACGGCGCGCAACGAGCGCGAGCTCAGGCAGGACCCCACCGCGCACGCAGAGGTGCTGGCCATTCGCGACGCCGCCATCGCGCTCGGCGGTTGGCGCCTGGCGGGATGCACGCTGTACGTCACGCTCGAGCCGTGCCCCATGTGCGCGGGGGCGATCCTCCAGGCCCGCCCGGAGCGCGTGGTGTACGGCGCTCCCGAGCCGGTGTCCGGCGCAGCGGGAAGCGTGATCGACGTGTTCCGCGACCCGCGTCTGCCGACGAGGATTCCCGTGGCGGGCGGCGTACTCGCAGTGGAGGCCGCCGACGCGCTTCGGGCGTTCTTCGCCGAGCGCCGGGGCTGATCAGGGCGCGGGTGACACGAGGGAACCGACCCGACCGCTCTGCCAGCCGCCATTGCTAGCCTCGAAACGATTCCAGAGAAGATCCTCGAAACGGACCCGGAGCCCAGTCGTGAGAGTCACAGCCCCGAAGATGCTGGCCGCCGCCCTTGTGGCCGGTGCCGCGCTGCCCGCCGCCGGCCTTGGAGCAGGCATCGGCCTGCAGGACGATCGGATGGCCGCCAGCTCGACTGCGGAAGTCCCGGGCCGTATCGCAATGGCGCAGGCCACGGGCACCAAGGTGCTCCGCATCGACACCTTCTGGGCCACCGCCGCGCCGAACAGGCCAGCCGTCGCCACCAACCACCTTGACCCGGCGTACGACTGGTCGTGGGCCGATGCTGCGCTCTGCGGCGCGGTGAAGGCCGGCATGCAGCCGATCGTGACGGTGTGGAACGCCCCGCCCTGGGCGACCGGTGGCAAGAAGCTGGGCGTGAAGGGCGTGGTCTGGAACTCCAAGGCCCCCAGCAACCCGCGGGACTTCGCCGATTTCATGTCGGCGCTGGCCACGCGCTACAACGGTGTCACCCAGATTCCGGGCCAGGGCACGTGCCTCGTGAAGTTCTACGAGATCTGGAACGAGCCGAACCTGCAGATCTACCTCTACCCGCAGTACTCGGGCAAGAAGGTGGTCTCGTCGCCCAAGTACGTGAAGATGGCCAACCTCGCGGTCCGGGCCATCAAGGCGGCGAACCGGCGCGCGGTGCCGATCACGGGCGTCACGGGCCCGAAGGGCAAGTCCGACCGAAGTGGCCGGGGCACGATCGACTGGATCAAGGACCTCAAGAAGTTCGGCCTCAAGGCGGGGAGCCAGTACTCGCAGCACATCTACCCGTCGGTGCCGCCCCTCAAGAAGACCAACATCTTCCCCGCCTGGGACACCCTCGACGAGGTCGTGCGCGAGGTGAACAAGCTGCCGGGCGGCAGGTCGAAGAAGATCTACATCACCGAGGCGTCGTACACCACCGCCAAGACCCCGTATCGCAAGGTGGCCTTCACCAACGCGCAGCAGGCGGCCTACATGAAGGACATCTTCAAGGTGCCCTTCGTCAGGAGTTCGCGCGTGCCGCTCGTCGTCTGGTTCCAGCTGCAGGACAACCCCAACTGGCCAGGCGGCCTGCTGCGCAACTCGGGCGCGCAGAAGCCGTCGTACGCCCAGTTCCAGCGGATGACCAGGAGCAACCCGCCGAAGGGCAACCTCCGCCCCAGGTCGTGAGCCCGGGGCAGGTCGTTACCTCAGGGCGCCACCTCGCGCCGTGAGGTGACGACCAGGGCCAGGCCGCTCGCCACCACGGCAACGCCGACCAGCACCGCCCAGGTGGATCCGGGCACGGTGCCCTGGCCGAGGATCGTCGCGGGCCGGTACCAGTGCATCACCGAGAGCGGCCCGAGCGGCTCGGCCACGCCCCACACCTGGGCCAGGTAGTCGAGGGCGTAGGCCACCAGGGCGAAGGCCGTGCCCCAGCCGATGGCCTTCGCGCCGGTGCGCGAGAACGAGGCGGCGAGCGCGGTCACCGCTCCGATACCGGCGAACAGCAGCCACAGCGGAATGGCGGTGAGGAGCAGCGCGCTCACCGATACGGGCGCGAGGGCGTCCACCGTGGTGACGGCGATGAGTGCGCCGATGAGGCCCATCACCGCCACGATCGTCACCTGCACGAGCATCGCGATGAGCTCAGCGCCGAGCCATGACGTGCGCCGCAGCGGCCGCGACAGCATGAGCTCGGCCACGCCCGTCTCCACGTCGCGCGCCGAGGCCGCGCCGCCGGCGATGCCGGCCGCGGCCATGATCGAGAGGGTGATGGGGTGGATGAACGTCGATCCGAGGTAGCCGGATGGGCTCGCGATGTCCGAGCCCTTCAGGAAGGCCTGCAGCGCGGGCGGCAGCGACTCCACCAGGCTGCGGATCTGGTTCTCGTCCACCGACGAGTACGAGAGGCCCACGAGGAACAGGAAGGCGCCCAGGGCGAGGCCGAGCAGCAGCGTTCGGCGCAGTGAGCGAAGCAGGGCGAGGGAGAGCACCACCTGCATCAGTCGCCGTTCCCGAGGTATAGGGCGCGGAACACGTCTTCAAGCCGAGCCGCTTCGATGGTGATGTCGCGGGGGGACAGAGGGGCGAGCCTCGCGAGCAGCGGTCCGGGGTCGCCGGCCATCGTGAAGTGGTGCACGTGGCCCTCGACCCGCACCTCGCTGATGCCGTCCACCGCGTATGCGGACGGGGAAACGTCGCCATCGAAAAGCAGTTCGACTGTGCGCACGCGCGCGCGCCGCAGCTCGTCGACGTCGCGCACGAGCAGCAGCTTGCCGCCGCGCACCATGGCTACCCGATCGCACAGCTCGTCCACCTCGCCGAGCACGTGGCTCGAGAAGAAGACCGTGCAACCTGCGCGTGCGCGCTCGTCGAGCACGCCCAGCAGGCGCGCCTGCATCACCGGGTCGAGCCCCGCGGTGGGCTCATCGAGGATGATCACCGGAGGATCGTGCTGCAGCGCCGCCACGAGTCCGAGCTTCTGGCGCATGCCGGTGGAGTACTCGCGGATGCGCCGCTTGAGATCTGCATCCGAGAGATCGAGCGCGGCGAGCAGTTGGTCGCGCAGCACCGGCGGGCGCGGGTGCAGCTTCGCAAGGGCGTCCAGCATGCGGCCGCCGGACACCTGCCGGATCATCCCGAGGTCGCCGGGCACATAGCCCACCTCGGCCAGCGCGGCCAGGCGGTCGTGGGCGACGTCGTGCCCGAGGATCGCGATGCTGCCCTCGGTGGGCCGCAGCACCCCCAGCGCGCACCGGATGAAGGTGGTCTTGCCGGCCCCGTTCGGCCCCAGGAACCCGATGCGCTCGCCCTGCCCCACCTCGAGGTCGACCCCCTCGAGGGCCATCACCCCAGACCCGTACGACTTCCCGAGCCCGGAGGCCTTGATGGCGGCGACATCGCTCACGCGGGAGAGCGTAGGGACGCCACCCCCGGTGACAGTCACCGAACGGGCCGGGGACTGTCACCGGGGGTGGCGAATCCCCGCACCGCCAGAGCGGCTAGTGGCTCTCGATCACCCGGTCGACGAGGCCGTACTCCTTGGCCTCCTCGGCCGTGAAGAAGCGGTCGCGCTCGGAGTCGACGTGGATCTGCTCCTCGGTCTTGCCCGTGTGGTGGGCGAGGATCTGGTCGAGGCGCGCGCGCAGGTTCAGGGTCTCGCGCGCGTGGATCTCGATGTCGGTCGCCTGGCCCTGGAAGCCCGAGAGCACCTGGTGGATCAGGATTCGGCTGTTCGGCAGCGCCATGCGCTTGCCCGCCGCGCCGCCGGCCAGCAGCAGTGCGCCCATGCTCATCGCGATGCCGCAGCAGATGGTCTGCACGTCGGGCTTGATGAAATTCATGGTGTCGTAGATGGCGAGGCCGGCATACACCGAGCCACCGGGCGAGTTGATGTAGAGCGAGATGTCCTTGTCGGGGTCCTCGCTCTCGAGGTGCAGCAGCTGCGCGACGATCAGGTTCGCGATCTGGTCATCCACCGGGGTGCCCAGGAAGATGATGCGCTCGTTCAGCAGGCGCGAGTAGATGTCGAACGAGCGCTCGCCGCGGGCGGTCTGCTCGATGACCATCGGGATGAGAGGGCTCATGCGGTGGTGACTCCTTGGTCGTTCGTCGGATTCTGTGATGCGAGGAATGCCCCGAAGGCCGCGAAGGCCCTGAGGTCGTCCTGGTGCAGGCGGCCTGCGGCCCACTCGATCTCGTCGACCGGATCGGGCGAGAAACCCAGCGGGCGGCGTGCCGGCCGCGGCGGGGCCGCGCCGAGCGCGATGGCCAGGTCGAGGAACACCTCGCCCGCCCCCACGCCGATGGCGTCGGCGATCTTCGAGAGCGCCCCGAAGGACGGCTCCTTGATCCCGCGTTCGACCTCCGAGAGGTGCGCCGGACTCATGCCGGCGCGCTCCGCGGCGGCCCTGAGCGAGAGACCGGACTCCTCGCGGCGGGCGCGAAGCGCCTCCCCGAGGGTGATTCCGATGGACTGTTCGCTCTGAGCGGACATCTGCACGCTGAAAGCGTATCGCGGTGCGCCACCATGCCCAGTGAGTGCGGTCGCCGAAAAGCGGGCGGCTACTTCTGCAGTTGGTCGCGCATGTCGCGCAGGAAGCGCGACACAGGTGCCTGGTATTCGCGCGGCGGCGGCGGCCGGTAGCCATAGCGGTAGCGCTCCGCCGCCCGCGGCTTCATCCAGGTGTGCTCCACGATGATCATCACCGCGACGGCGGCGATGGTGGCGAACGCCGCCGACGCGATGGCGCCGGTCTTGAACACCTCGGGCACGATGAGCAGCGCCGGGAACCACACCAGGGCGAACACCAGCAGCCCACGCCCCACCTTGCGGGTGAGCCGCTCCTGTCGCGCATAGACCGCCTGGACGTCCGCCTCGGTGGTCGGGTCGTGGTAATCGCGCTCCACGACCCGCAAGCCTAGGACGAGAACGGGTGGATGAGGCCGAGGACGGCTGCCGCCACGATGAGCAGCACGCCCACGATCACCAGGAACTTCCCGAGGCCCAGTGCCGTGCGCAGCAGCAGCCGCAGGACCAGCAGCACCACGCCTGCCACGAGCAGGCCTATCGCGATGTTCAACAGCATCAGCGGCTCCCCGCGTCGAGTGCCGCGCGCACCGCGGCCGTGAGCGCCGCCACGTCGCGTGGCACCCTCGCCACGGCCATGGCCCCGCGCCAGTCCATGTCGGCCACCGCGTCAAGCGGAATGCCATGCTCGTCGGTGACGATCACCCCGGCCTCCTTGGCGATGAGGATCGCCGCCGCGATATCCACGATGCGACCGGGTCGCAGCACGGCGAGCCCGTCGAGCCGCCCCAGCGCCACGTACTCGATCGACAGCGCCAGCGACCCCAGGCTGCGGATGCGGCTGGCGTGCGCCAGGTGATCCATCGCGGCCGTGAGCCTGCGCGGCGACGCGCCCTCCACCACCGTGAGCCACAGCCCGCGGTAGTCGCGCGTGCGCATGGGCTGGCCGTCCACCATCACGCCCTCGCCGCGCACCGCCACCACCGTCTCGCCGGTGCCCATGTGGCGCAGCAGGCCCACGCGCACGTCCGAAAGCCGGGGCCCGTCGGTGACCGCCAGCGACACCGCGAACTCCGGCAGCCCGCGCCGGGCGTTGCGGCTGCCGTCGATGGGGTCGACGATCACCAGCGCGCCGCCCCCGCCGAACGACCGCTCCCCGACCTCTTCCGAGATCAGGTCGAATCGCATGCCCTCGGCGTGCGCCTCCTCAAGCACCGCGATGATCGCCGCCTCGGCGTCGCGGTCGATCACCAGCGTGGTGTCGCCGCCCTGCCCCTGGCCCACCTCGGTGCCCCGCTCGTGCGGGGGGATGAGCGCCACTGCCGCGGCCGCCCGGTCGGCGGCCCGGGTGAGCACGTCCACCCAGGCGGCGTCCGAGGCGTCAGTCGGCCAGCGGCTGGAAGGCAACGCCCGTGAGGAGCTTGGGGAAGAAGTAGGTGGACTTCTGGGGCATCACGCCGCCCTCCTCCGCCACGGCCGCCACCTGCTCGGTGGGGATGTGGCGCACGATGAGCGCGGCGGCGGCGCGGCCGGATCGCACGGCGTCCCAGGCATCGCGGGAGTCCTTGGTGTAGGTGAGCAGGCCCTCGTGGCCCAGGTGCGCCTGGTCGCCGCCGAGCGCCGGCACCAGCAGGTCGCGCTCGAGCACCGCGAGGTCGAGGCGCTCGGCGGCCGTGGCGCCCTCGCGTGCTGCCGTGAGCAGCATGGCGCGGTCGGGCAGCACCAGTCCGGCCGCAACCTGGTCGGCGGGGGCGGCGGCCAGCGCGCCCTCGAGGGCGTCGAGCGAGTCGTCGAGCGGGGTCACGTCGAGGTGCTCCTCGGCGCCCGCAGGCCACTCCTTCAGCACGCGGTGGGTCGGCAGCACCACCAGCCCGTCGTCGTCCAGCGAGGTGAGGCCCATCAGCACGAAGTCGTACGCCCGGTTGCCGTCGGTATCGCCATCGGCACCGCCGCCGCCGTCCTCGGCGCGCCGCTCTGCCTGATAGGCCAGGGCGGTCTCGTAGCGGTGGTGGCCGTCGGCGATGAGGATCCACCGGCCTGCCAGGGCCTGCTCGATCGCCGCGAGGCGGTCGGCGTCGGTGATGGTCCAGAGGCGGTGCACGGTGCCGTCGTCGTCGGTGATCACCGCGTCGGGCTCGCCGCTCACGGCCGCCGCCGCCCACGCCTCGCCGGCGGGGTCGGGGTAGAGCCCGAACACCGGCGAGAGCTGCACCTTCGTGGCGTTCATCAGCCGCAGCCGCTCCTCCTTGGGCCCGGCGTGCGTGCGCTCGTGCGGCCGCACCACGCGGGTCTCGTACGGCTCGGCGCCCACCACGGCCACGATCGTCTTGCGCGTGCGGTGGCTGCCGTCCGGAAGGTCGAACTCCTGCGTCCAGGCGATCATCACCGGCTGGTCGTGGCGCTTCAGCACG
>JAURGT010000038.1 GCA_030833665.1 Miltoncostaeales bacterium | reverse complement strand
CACGTAGCCCGCCCGCGTGGCGTCGATGGGCACTCCGGCGGCGCGGAGGGCGTCGACATGCCGGTGCACGGCAGCGCGCGAGCATCCGAGCTCGCGCGCGAGCGCTCCCCCGGATACCCGCTCGCCGGGCCGGGCGGCGAGCGCCGCGAGGATGCTCTCGCGGCGCTCGACCACCTCGTCACGTTCGTGCCGCGCCATGCCGGCAGGCTACGCGCCCGGCCCGGCGTGAACGCGCCCGGCAGGATTCGAACCTGCGACCGTCCGATTAGAAGTCGGGTGCTCTATCCAACTGAGCTACGGGCGCCAGCAGGCGCAGCGTAGCCCCCGCGCCCGCTACGCCAGCCCCACGCCGCCCTGCTCGAGCAGGTGCCGCACGTCCACGAGCATCTGCTGGTCGACGTCCTTGTGCTTGGGCCGATGGAGGAACAGCACCTCGGAGCCGAGCTTCACCTTGTACTTGCCGTTGTGCTCCTCCTCCACGTCGGCCACCTGCTCGAGCAGCGAGATGACCTCGCGCCACTCGACATTGGCGTGGCCCTGGTGATCAAGGAGCTTCTCGAGGGTGTTGCGGTGACGGCTGCTCAGCTCATGCGACACGGGGTGCGTTCTCCGTTGGGTCGTGGTGGCGCGGGCACAGCGGTGCGAGCCTACCGCGCCCGGAAACGACGCGGGCCCCGCCACCCGGAGGTGACGGGGCCCGTGAAGACCATCAGCGTGATCGGGTGATCAGCTGTCGGGCAGCAGCTTCGTGGTGTCGATGCCGTGCTCGGCCATGATCTTGCGGAAGGTCTCGAGGACCTCCGGCGGGTACTCGGGAAGGTCCTCGTTGTCCAGCACGTACTGGGCACGGGCCTTGATGTTGGGGCCGAAGTCCCAGTCATCGTCAGCCATGAGGCGCTTGATGTCCTTCTCGGGCCACGAGATGACGCCCGGGTCACGGCCGAAGTCCGCGGCCAGCTTGTCGATCTCCTCGAAGCGGCCCGGGATCGGCGCCTGCTCCTGGATGAGGCCCTTCTCCCGAAGCGCGTCCTCGAGGCCATCGGCCATCGAGCGCGGGTTGCCCATCTCCTCGTTGTTGAAGAGCGACTCGAACTTCAGGCGCACGCGCTGGCCACCGGCCTTGGCGTCCTCGAGGGGGTAGCCGATGGCGTGGCCCCAGGTGAACGAGTAGTGCGCCGGAAGGCCGAACGCCTTCTGGATGCCGCCCGGCTTGCGACCGAAGGCGATGAGGATCGAGCCGACGCCCATCGACTGGCCGGCGAGGATCGCCGCGCTCACGTGCTGGCCGGTCTCGAAACGGAGCAGCTGGTCGGTGCGCTCGACGGGGAAGCTCATCAGACGCGGGATGGTCTGCGTCATCGAGAACTCGTAGTTCCAGCCGTGGTACTTGGTGAGCGCGCCCGAAAGGGCGAGGGTCGAAAGACCATCAATGGCGCGGCCGTACCAGGCGTTCAGGTTCGTGAACCAGAAGATGAGGTGCGACGACTGGTTGATGATCTGCACGTTGAAGCCGGAGACGCACTCCTCGATCTCGTCCCAGAGCTCGGAGTCCTTGGTGACGACCACGGCCTCGGTGCAGTTGATGTTGCCCTGGCACGACGAGAATCGCGCCGCGTTGAGCATGATGTCGATCTTCCAGTCCTCGACCGTCTTGGTCGGGTCGTAGTACCGGAAACTACGGCGGTCACCGATCGCCTGGAGCGTCGGCAAGTCCGGGATGTCTGAGGCTTTCACGGCCATCGAACGAATCTCCCTGTGGATGAGCGGGCAAGTGGAATCGTGTGCGTACGTGACGCGCTGGGGTCAATCTACACAGCGCCGGGGTCTGTTGCATGAGTAACGAGCATGAACGGTCGTCACGCGCACCGCGGGCGCTTCGACATGCGGTTTACCGGGCGGGCTCGCCAGTACGCTGTCTACCCTGCCGCCCATGCCGAAACTTCTGCTTATCACCGTTCCCACGGACGAGGTCCTCAACAAGGAGGGGAAGGTCCGCTTCCCCGGCACCGAGGCCGCCGTCCAGCAGCTCAGCGAGGCCGGCTGGGACGTCGAGATCATCGACCCCCTGTGGCCTGGCCCGCTCAAGCGGGCCGAGGAGGGCGGCATCGATGCCGTCCTGGTCTCGTGCTTCAAGGCCGTGCCGCGCTCGCGCGACGCCGCGTCCACCCTCGCGCGCCTGATGCCCGATCTCCCCGTGTACACGGTGGGGGTCCTGCAGAAGGACGACGCCTTCCGCACCATGGCGCCCACGGTGGGCGTGCTGCGGAACATCGGGGAGCTTCCGCAGGGCTAGAGCCCTCGGGGCCGAATAAGGCCCGGCCGGCGGTTCATCCGAGCCGCCGGCCGAATCCTCTTCATCTCGCGATGCGCGTCCCTACCGCCATCGGCGCCGTCGCCCTCTGCGGGCTGGCGGCCATCGTCCCCGCGGCCGGTGCCCCGGGGACCGACGCCGTGCGCGCATCGATCCGCTCGCTCGAGCAGACGGTGCTCGAGGCCGATCGCGACATCCGCGCCGCGCGCCTGGCGGAGCGCAGGGCGTCAAAGCGGCTGGCTGCAGCGCAGCGGCGCCTGGCGAGCACGTCCGCCCGGCTTGACGCACGGGCGGGCGCGCACCGCGCCGGCCAGGCCGTGCTGGCCACGCGCCTGCGCGAGATCTACCGCGAGGGAGAGGCCGACCCGCTGATCACGGTGTTGCTGTCCCGCGATGGGCTGGCCGCGGTGGCATCCACGCAGGCGATGGCCGAGAGGGCCGCGCGCGAGGACGCCCGCCTGGTGGCGCGCCTGCGCGCCGACCGCCGCGAGGTGGCGCTGATCGCGAAGGCCCGGAGCCGCGAGGAGGTCGCGGCCCGGGGGGCACGTGACGAGGCCGCCGGGCACCGGGAAGATCTCGAGGGCCTGCGTGCCGCGCGCGCGAGCGCGCTCGCGAAGGCCCGCCGCGCGCTGGCGCGCATCGAGGCCCGGGAGCGCAGAGCCGGCCGCAGCGGTGACAGCGGTGCAACGGTTCCCCTCGCCCGAGGCGCCACCACGGCCACCACTCCGCGCAACGGCCGCTGGCCGGCCGTGCCGGGAGGTCCCTCGCGCCCCGTGCTCGAGCGCATCGCCTGGTGCGAGTCGCGCGGCAACCCGCGCTCCATCGGCGGCGGCGGGCAGTTCCGCGGCAAGTACCAGTTCATGCAGTCCACCTGGGAGGCCATGGGCGGAACCGGCGACCCTGCCGCCGCCACCGAGGCCGAGCAGGACTACCGCGCAGCGCTGCTCTTCATCAAGTGGGGCCCCGGCCAGTGGCCGGTGTGCGCGGCGTTCGCGCGCTAGAGCCGCGCGATCGTTGCTCCGTCTCCGCCCTCGTTCGCCGGGGCGAGCTCGTACGACTTCACCAGGGGATGCGCACGGAGCTCTTCCCCCACCGACTCGCGCAGGGCCCCCGTGCCACGGCCGTGGATCACGCGCACGGATTCGAGTCCGGCCTGGGCGGCCATGTCGATGTGATCGCGCACGGACCTGCGGGCGGCCTCGGCCCGCTGCCCGCGCACGTCAACCTCGGGTGAGATCGCCTCGAGCACGGGGCGCACCTCGGCAACCGGCGGGGGCGCCGCCGTGGCCGCCGGCG
Source organism: Miltoncostaeales bacterium (assembly GCA_030833665.1). GTDB lineage: Bacteria > Actinomycetota > Thermoleophilia > Miltoncostaeales > Miltoncostaeaceae > SYFI01. Next base: position 9,562 of record JAURGT010000038.1, on the reverse strand, counting down.
TGCGGTCGGGGGCCAGGCGGGCCAGCGGCACGCGCACCCTCGCCGACGGGCCCTGCAGCTCGGCCTCATCGCCCTCGATGGAGATGACCACCCCGCGGACGCCCAGGGCGAGGTCCACGGCGTGCTCCCCCACCTCGGGGGCGCGCTCGGGCGCTGCGGGGGCGGCCATCGCGGTGAGGCGGTCGGCCGCCTGGCGCGCGACGTCGGACGCCGCGCCCAGCCGGCGGTCGCGCTCCTTCTGGCGGTCGACGGAGCGGCGATCCCTGTCCTCGAGCTTCCGGCCGGCCGCGATCTCGCGCCGCAGCTCGGCGAGGTCGCGCCGCAGCTCCTCGAGCTCGGCCTCGGCCTCGGCCCGCATGCGCACGCGCTCCTCGTCGGCCCGGGCGCGCAGCTTCTCGCGCTGGCGCTCCGCATCGCGGCGCTCCCGCTCGGCCACGGCGCGGGCCTCGGCGGCCGCGGCCCGGTCGCGCTCGGCCTCAGCGCGGGCCCGCTCGGCATCCTCGGTGAGGCCGGCGAGCGCCGCGCGTTCGGCGCCGAGGGCCTCGCGTGCGCGCTCGAGCACAACCATGGGCATGCCCAGCCGCTCGGCGATGCCGATCGCGTGCGAGCCACCCGGGTCACCGATGGCCAGCCGGTAGGTGGGCGCCAGGGTGTCGGGGTCGAGGCCCACGGCCGCGTTGGCCGCGCCGGGCGTCTCCACCGCCCACGACTTGACCTCGGGCGAGTGCGTGGTGGCCAGCACCAGTGCACCGCGGTCGACGAGCTCGCCCAGCACGGCCTCGGCGATCGCGGCGCCCTCCGACGGGTCGGTGCCGGCGCCGACCTCGTCGAGGAGCACGAGCGACCGCGACCCCGCCTCGTCCAGCACTCCGATGAGCGTGCGCACGTGCGCCGAGAACGTCGAGAGGCTCTCGGCGATCGACTGCTCATCGCCGATGTCGGCGAGCACGGTGTCGAACACGGGAAGGCGCACCGACTGGGCGGGGGGCTCGAGCCCGCACTGGTGCAGCAGGGCGAACAGGCCCAGGGTCTTCAGTGACACCGTCTTGCCGCCGGTGTTGGGCCCGCTCACCACCAGCGCGCGGGTCGACCTCAGGTCGAGGCTGATGGGCACCGCCGTGGCGGGGTCGAGCAACGGGTGCCGGGCGTCCACCAGCAGCGGATCGCCCTCCTCCACCGGAGCGCCGCGCCACGCACGCGAGAGCGACGCCCGCGCCAGGCGGAGGTCGATCTCGGCCAGCGCCTCCACGGCCGTCTCCAGGGCGTAGCCGTGGTCGTCCACCAGCGCGCGCAGCGCGGCCAGCACGGCGGCGAGCTCCTCCCGCTCGCGTGCCTGCGCCTCGCGCACGCGGTTGCTGGCCTCCACCACCGGCAGGGGCTCCACGAAAAGCGTGCCGCCCGAGTCGGAGCTGTCGTGGACGATGCCGGGCACCGCCGAGCGTGATGACGCCTTGACGGCCAGCACGGGCCGGCCGGCGCGCTCGGTGATGAAACCCTCCTGCAGGTGCGCCTTCACCGCCTGCGCCACCTCGCGCAGGGCGTCCTGGGCCTGGCGGCGCAGGTCGGCCACGTCGCGCCGGGCGCGGGCCAGCCCCGGGGAGGCGTCATCGCGGATTCCCCCGCGGCCATCCAGCGCTCCGTCGAGGCGCTCGGCCACGCGGGCCATCGGCCCGGGCTCGATGAGGTCGGCCACGTCGGCCATGAGCGGCACGGCCTCGGCATGCTCCATGACGGCCTCGCGCATCTCGCCCGCCACCTCGCAGGTGGCGCGCACGCGCTCGAACGCGGTGATCTCCATTGGCGCGCCGCGGCGGGCATCGCCCACGTCGTCGCGCACGTCGTGCGCCCCTCCCGGCCCGGACACGGCGAGCTCCCAAAGCACCCCGGCCTCACGGGTGACCTCGCGCAGGCGCGCGACCTCGTGTGGGTCGGGCGACGGCTCGAGGGCACGCGCCAGTGCCGCGCCGCCCTCGAATGCCGCCATTCCGGCCAGGCGCTCGCGGATGGCGGGCAACTCCAGCAGCTCGATCGCATGAGAATCCACGCGCCTATGGTGCCGCGTATCGTCGGCGGGCGTCGTGCCTGTGGTAGGAACCCCCTATGCCCACAGCGCCCGTGCCCCAGGCCATCGCCGACTTCCTCGACCGGCCCAACCTCTGCGTGATGGCCGTGCTGCGGCCGGACGGCTCTCCCCACACCACTGCCATCTGGTACCGCTGGCTGGGCGACGACCGCGTGCTGGTGAACATGGACGACGTGCGTCCGCGCCTCAAGTGGCTGCGCCGCGACGGCCGCGTGGCATTCACCTGCATCGACCCGGACACCTTCTACCGCCAGGTGAGCCTCATGGGCGAGGTGGAGGAGATCTACGAGGACGTCGACCGGGCCGACATCGACGGGCTCAGCAACCTCTACACCGGCAAGCCCTACCCGCGCACGGCGCACCCGCGAATCTCGGTGCGCATCCGCGTGGACCGCTGGCACGGCTGGGACCGCAGCCCGGCCGAGGCCGAGAGCCCCGACAGGCCCCGCCTACCCGTGTGAGCAGGACACCGGCGAGAAGCCGCTAAGGTCCCATCATCGATCGGCACCCTGCCGGTCGAGAGGTCGGCTTCCTTGGGTCCCGCCACAGGTGCGGTTCGGGTGAGCAGTGCCTCCCCAACCGCACGTCGCCCTCGCGGCGCGTGCACCCAGAGGAGAAGTTGATGTCACAGCAGTCGTTCGCCGATCTCGGCGTATCGAGCGCGGTCGCCCGCGCCCTGGAGGACCGCGGTTTTGCCGCGCCCTTCGCCATCCAGACCAAGGTGATCGGCGATGTGCTCGCCGGTCGCGACGTGCTTGCGAAGTCGCCCACAGGATCGGGCAAGACGCTCGCCTTCATGGTGCCGCTGATCGACCGCACCTCGGCCGAGGCGCCGCGCCCGGCCGCGCTCGTGCTGGCCCCCACCCGCGAGCTGGCCACGCAGATCGTGGAGTCCACCTATCCCATCGCCCACGCCCGCGCGCTGAAGATCTGCGCGGTGTATGGCGGCGTGGGACTCGAGAAGCAGGCGCGCGAGGCCGCCAAGGCGCACATCGTGGTGGCTACGCCCGGACGCCTCGAGGACCTCCTCGCGCGCGGCGCCTTCTCGCTGAAGAACGTGCGCATGCTGGTGCTCGACGAGGCCGACCGCATGCTCGACATGGGCTTCCGCCCCGCGGTGGACCGCATCGTGGCCAAGTGCCCGAAGGACCGCCAGACACTCTTCTTCTCGGCCACCCTCGACGGCGAGGCCGGCGTCATCGCCGAGCGGTACACGCGCGATGGCGTGCGCCACGAGCACGCGCCGCCTGCGCGGAAGGCCCCAGCCATCGAGCACCGCTTCGTGCGTGCCGAGCGCGACGAGCGCCTCGATCACCTGGTGGACGAGATCGGCGCAGGCGGCGACCTCAACCTGGTATTCGTGCGCACCAAGCACGGTGCCGACCGCCTGGTGCGCCACCTGAAGAAGCGGAAGGTGCACGCAGTGGCCATGCACGGCGACAAGAGCCAGCGCCAGCGAGAGCGGGCCCTCGCCGACTTCGAGGCCGGACGGGTGACCACGCTGGTGGCCACCGACGTCGCCGCGCGGGGCATCCACGTGGACAACGTGGCGAAGGTCATCAACTTCGACCCACCCGGGGCGGCCGAGGACTACGTGCACCGCACGGGTCGCACCGGCCGCGCGGGCGACACCGGCGTGGCCGTCACGTTCGTGGGTGACGAGCAGGTGACCGACATGCGCGCCATGACCCGCGTCCTCAAGCTGGAGAGCCAGTTCAGCGAGGTCGCCGGGCCCGCCCCGCAGAACAAGCAGCACCGATCGCCGCGCGGCGGCGGCGGGCCTAAGCAGGGGCAGCGGCCACGCCCATCGGGTCAGGGTCGCCCCGGTGACCGGTCCGGCGGGGGCACGCCCGGGAGATCCCGCCGTAGGCATCGCAGCGGCTGATGGGCAACGCCGTGGGTGCGCCACCGCTGTGGCGCACCCACGCGCGTGATCAACCCACAGGAGTACTGCGAACCACTGCGTGACCGGCCGGGAAGGGGCTGCCGCCCAGCCGGTTGGTCCACAGCGACCCGGAGGTGAGAACCATGGCACTGGATCCACTGCCGCACTGGCCGCCGGTGGTGGTCTTCAGGTCCACCGAATGCCTGGACGTGTTGAACCGGTACAGCTCGCACCCCTGCGAGAGCATCCAGATGCCGCCGAGGCCCGCCGCAATGGCACGGCCGTTGAAGATGTTGGAGCCCGGCGGAAGGGCCTGCGCGTAGCGGGCCAGCTGCTTGTAGTTGCTGGTGGAGAACTTGTAGATGAACGTCTGGGTGAAGACCCACATGGCCCCACCGGATGCCACAAGCCCGAACGGGCCTCCCGCGAGCGCCATCGACCCGGTGAGCGCCTTGCCGCTGGAGGTGCTGTACGCGCGCACCGCATGGTTTGGGTATGTGGACAGCACCCAGAGGGCGCTGCCCGCGAGCGCCAGGTTGCGCGGCTGGTTGGTGACGGGGAACGACAGGAGAACCTTGCCGTTTGACGCCGAGACCTTCTGCACCACGCGGTAATCGGAGTTGCCCACCCACACGGTGGAGCCCGAAACCTTGATGATCGATGACACGCCCGAGGTGTACTTCTTGGACGTCGGCGCGGGCACCCTCACCTTCGCGACGCCCGCCGAGGTGAACCCGGTGGCACGGTCAGGAGTGGACACCCACAGGTAGTTGCCCGCCTGCGCCGCCCACTGCGCACCGCTCACGGTAGCTGCGTAACCGACCGTTTCATTGGTGCTGGGATCGATGCGGACGAGGCCGTTCCCGGACATTGCCCACACGTAGCCGAACCCCGTGCCCACCCCCGAGGTGTCGACGCCGCAGTAGGTGCCCGACGGCTGTTGGCCGTTCGGCGTGGGAGTGGCGTTGCCGTTCGTGGCGCTAATGGCAAGCCAGTCGATGGCGCCGTCGGAGGTGGCTCCGGCGGTCTGCAGGCCCGCCGGGTTGTTGCACGTGCCCGGCTGCGCTGACGCAAGCGCCGGAACACCCAGCGCCGCAACGACTGCGAGGGGGATGAGCGCGAGGGAATATCCCATGGAAGCCCTTTCTGGCCGGGCTTCCGCCGCCGCCATCAGTCATCGATACCCCACCGTAACACCGACGCGACAGCGCTACCGACGGGCACCGGGGGGCATCGGGACGGCGGGATTTGAACCCGCGACCCCCTGCTCCCAAAGCAGGTGCGCTACCAAGCTGCGCCACGTCCCGTCGTGAGCGAGGGTATCAGCGGCGCTCCGCGTAGCATCAGGCGCATGGGAACCTCCCGCACCGCCCTCATCACCGGCGCGTCGAGCGGAATCGGCCGCGCGACCGCCCTGCACCTGAACGACGCGGGGTACCGCGTGATCGGCACCGTTCGCCATCAGGAGGACGGTGCGGCCCTGGTAGCTGGGGCCGCGCAGCCCGACATGCTCATCCCCGTGCGCTGCGACGTGACGAACGAGCACGACGTGCAGGCCCTTGCCGCCCGGGTGGGCGAGATCACCGGCGGGGTGCTGGATGCCATGTTCAGCAACGCGGGCATCGCCAACATGCGGGGCGATGTGACGGCCGAGGGGTGCCCCGTGGCCACCCTGGACCGCATGATGCAGGTGGACTACCTGGGCGCGGTGCGGGCCATCCAGGCGCACCTGCCGATGCTCCGTGCAGCACGCGGCACGCTGGTGATGAACAGCGCGCTCATGGCGTGCGCGTGGTGTGCATCCGCGCCGCCGCCATCAGAACGCCGCTGGAAGCCAAGCAGGACCCCTCATCCGTTCCCGCGGACGGCCCCTACCCCGAGCAGCGGGCCTTCGTGCGGGGAGGGCTTGAGATGATGCGCCGTGATGCGCACAAGGCCCCGCTGCAGCCCGAGCGGGTTGCCGAGCTGGTCCAGCGCGTGGTGGAGAAGCGACGCCCGCCGGCCAAGCCGATAGTGGGCGGGATGAGCCGTCCCATCTGGCTGCTGGGCGGGCTGCCGACCCGCCTGCAGGACGCTGCCATGGCCCGTGTGACACGGCGCATGACGCGCGCGGGCGGGTGAACGCCGGCGCCGGGCCGGCCATGCCCTACGGGGAGGGGACGAACCGCGTGACCGAGTGGCTCACCGGGGCAGGCGAGAAACCGCGGTTGGCCACCCACACCGCCCCCCCGGCCGAGCCGATCCCGCCCGCGACGTCGCCGTTGCTCCACGTGGCGTTCACGTCGAACGTACGCGTGGAGGTGTTGAAGCGCACCACCTGAGCCACGTAGTTGGACGCCCAGATGCCGCCCGGACCGGCGACGGCCCCCAGCCAGCCGCTCTGCGACAGGGGCGCCGCGTAGCGACCCGTCTGCTTCAGGCTCCTGGGGTTGTACCGATACAGGTAGCGCTGGCTGAACACCCACACGCTGCCCGACGCCGACACGACCGCGTTGGGCGATCCGGTCACCTTGAACACGGCACGCTGGGTGCCGGTGGAGGTGTTGAACACCCGCACGGTGCGGCCGGTTGCGCTGGTGGCCCACAGCGTGGACCCGGAGACGGCGAGCCCCTTGGTGTTGGGGGTGCTGATGGTGCGCTGGAGCTTGCCGGTGGATGGCGACAGTGCGTAGATGCGGTTGGCGGCATCCCCCACCCAGACCTTGCCGGCGCCGTACGCCACCGATTGGCCCATGCCGCCCACCGCCCGGACGCGCGACGTGAAGCGCTTGCGCACGGTGCCGGCGGAGTCAACGCCCACCACCATCGCGGCAGTCCTGCCGTTGCCCTGCTCGGCGGTGGCGCCGGCCACCCACAGGTACGAGCCGCCCTGCACGCCCGCCTGCGGTGCGTCGATGCCGGTGACCATGATGCCGGGCGACGCCTGCGACGTGCCGGGGGTGATGGCCTGCAGGTACGTGGTGGGCGATCCGCCATACCCCCCATTGGCGGCCGTCCAGATGCTGCCAAACGCTGCGGTGGCGAAAGCCGGGGACGCGATGCCGCTGTTGTTGCCGCTGTTGCACCCGGCGAACGCGCCATTCACCACCGCGGTGCCGGATGCAACCGAGCAGGTGCCCAGGTCGACGGTGTTCCAGGCCACACCCGGAGCCGTGCCCTGGAACGGGGGCACGTACGGCGCGGTGGACGTCTGGGCGGCGGCAAGTGCAGGGGCGGCGGCCAGTGCGGCCAGGGCAAGAGCGGCGGGGCGGGAGATCACGGCGGACTCCTGAGGTGGGACTTCGCCTCAGTAAACCAGACGTCAGGGCATCAGGCGGTGACGGACTTCCTCACGCCGGCCACGTCGAGGTCGGCGCCCAGCACCTGGTAGCCGCGCTCGAGGCGCGCCAGAACCACCATGGCCTCGCCCGCTCCGTCGGGGCCGGTGACGAAGCAGTCCACGCTTACCTGGCCGGGGCCCTTGCCCGCCGGCGGGGGGCTGGGGACGTTCACCCTCACGGGCGCGCCGATCATGTCATGCACCGCGCGGCTGTTCATCAGGAACTCCTCGGCCACCGAGCCCGGCTGGGTGCGCCGCCGGCGCTCCAGCAGCCAGAGGGCGAGCACCGCCATGATGAACAGGTAGGCCATGATCCCGGCGGCGAGCCCCTCGGAGTAGGCGAAGCCCGTGCGCGCGAGGATGAGCGCCACGATGGCGTACAGCGCGAAGAACACGATGCCGAGGATTACGATGGCCCGGCCGAGCCCTCCCGCCATCAGCTTGCGCACCATCACTCGCCTCCCGTCCACTTCTCGGCCAGTCGGCCGAGGGCCTGACGGTATCGCGCCACCGACTCGTCGCGGCCGAGCAGCGCGAGGCTCTCGTAGATGCCGGTGGAGATCGTCTGGCCGGTCACGGCGATGCGCTGCGGCTCGAGGAACTCGCGCGCGGTGAGCCCCTGGATGTGCAGCTGGTCCGAGAGGGCGTCCTTGATGTTGTCGACCGTGAAGTCGTCGAGCACCTCGATGCGCCCGAGGCCGCCGCCGATGCACTGGATCGACTTCTTGACGTCCTCCTCGAGCACGGCGAGCGCCTCGGGCTCGAACTCCAGCGGGCGGTACAGCCAGCCGGCCAGGCGGTCGTACTCGCTGAGCCGGCTCAGCTTGCGCTGCACCAGCGGGGCGGTGCGCCGGGCCAGGTCGGGTGCGTCTGCGGCCTTGCCCTCGAAGTAGCCGGTGGACGCCAGCCAGTCGACCAGGGCGTCGGCGAACTCGGCCTCGTCCATGGCGCGCAGGTAGCGCCCGCTCATTACCTCGAGCTTCTTCATGTCGAAGACCGCGGGGCTCTTGCTCACCCGCGAGACGTCGAACTTCTCGATGAGCTCGTCCATCGTGAAGGTGGTGGTCTTGTCGTCGTACGACCACCCGAGAAGCACGAGCGCGTTGCGCACGGGCTGGGGCAGGAACCCGTCGGCCTCGAGCTCCTCCACCGACGCCGCGCCGTGGCGCTTGCTGAGGCGCTTCTTGTCGGTGCCGAGGATGAGCGGCACGTGGGCGTACTGCGGGGGCTCCCCGCCCAGCGCGCGGATCACCAGCATCTGCTTGGGCGTGTTGCTGATGTGGTCCTCGCCGCGGATCACCCGGGTGATGTCCATGAGCATGTCGTCTACGGCAGCCGCGAGGTTGTAGGTGGGCGTGCCGTCCGAGCGGGCCACCACGAAGTCCTCGATCTGCGCGTGGTCGAAGGTGACCGTGCCGCGGATCATGTCCTCGATCACCGTCTCACCCGGCAACGGCACGGCGAAGCGCCACACCGGGGTGCGCCCCTCGGCCTCGAACGCGGCGATCTCCTCTGCGGTGTGGTCGCGCCTGCCGCGCACCACGGGGGCCTGCTTGTTGGCCCGGGCCTCCGCGCGCATGGCGTCGAGCTCCTCGGCGGTCTCCCATGCGGCGTACACCGCGCCGGCAGCCTTGAGCTTCTCGATGCACTCGCGGTAGAGGTCGTCCCGCTCGCTCTGCCGATACGGCCCCTCGTCCCAGTCGAGGCCCATCCACTGCATCACGCGCAGGATCTCCGCCTCGCTCTCGGGCGTGGATCGCTCGCGGTCGGTGTCCTCGAGGCGCAGGATGAACGTGCCATCCGCGTGGCGGGCGGCCAACCAGTTGAACAGCGCGGTGCGCGCGCCACCCACGTGCAGCGATCCTGTCGGGCTGGGCGCGAAACGCACGCGCAGCGGGCGGTCATCGGCGGTATCCATGTGGTGCACGCGCGGCAGGATAGCCGCACGGCGGGGCCCCGCCGGGCCGTATGCATAGGATGGACGACATGAGATTCGGAGCGCATGTGTCCAGCAGCGGCGGCATCAGCAACGCCATCGACAGGGGCCGGGCCATCGGCTGCGACACCTTGCAGGTGTTCACCCACAACCCCCGCACATGGAAGCCCATCAACCACAAGCCGGAGGAGATCGCGGCATTCCGCGAGAAGGCGGCCGAGGCCGGCAGCTGGCCCCTCGCCACCAGCCAGGCCGACGTCAAGGCTCAGCTCAGCGCGATGCTGGACGGTCTGCGGCAGCTGCTGGGCAACGCCAACATCCTCGCTGGATCGGGCGAGC